>JAURZS010000126.1 GCA_030653255.1 Burkholderiaceae bacterium
TTCCATTATATCCTTCGTACCACTGGGCCAGGGTTTCCCCCTGAGCGCTGTCACGCCACTACAATCCAGCGACTTCCCATCCCAGGCATTCATGGCAACTGTTGCAAGAACTCCAGGCGCATCGCCTTGGCGCAAGGCGGCGCGGGATCAGGATCGCGAGATCAAACGTGACGCCGTGCTGCGCACCGCAGCCCGTCTGTTTGCCGAGAACGGCTATCACGGAACCTCACTCGAACTCGTGGCGGAGGCGCTGGAGATTTCCCGGCCCACGGTGTATTTCTACATCAAGAGCAAGGACGAGATCCTTTTTGAATGCGTGCGCATTGCGCTGGAGATGATCGAGGCCGAAGCGCAGGCCGCGATGGACCGTGGCGGCAGCGCTTTCGAGCAGTTGATTGCCGTCATGCGCAAGTACGCCGAGATCATCACCATGGATTTCGGCATGTGCCTGGTGCGTGTGGGTGATTCACCGCTGACCGAAGAGAGCCGGCGCAAGGTGCACAAGATCGAAGCCAGCATCGACAAGCGGATGCGGGCGCTGGTCCAGCAAAGCGTGGACGAAGGCGATCTGGCGCCTTGCGATCCGAAGATGGCGGCTTTCGTGATTGCCGGCGCCTTGAACTCGATCGCCCGCTGGTACCGTCCGGGCGGCGGAAAAAGCGCTGCCGAGATATGCAATGAATTCATCGGAATGATCGTCAACGGCCTTGGGCGTCGCGACAAGCCCCTGGATTTTCAGGTCTGAGCCCGCCTCTGCTGCGGCGTCAGACCTTGTGCCGGCCCAGGGCGCTGGCGAATTGCAAGCCCAGGGCGAGCAGGCCCAAAGAGGCGATTCCGAACAGCCAGTAAAAGCCGGCGAACTCGATCAGCCATGCGCCTGACGCGGCACCCAGGGATTGCCCGGCAAACAGCACCAAGGCGAACAATGCCACGGCCGGCCCACGCGCTGTGGGGTGCATCTGCGAGGCGTGTGTTTGCAGGGTTCCGTGCAGCATGTAGAAGCCCAAGCCTACGAAATAGCATGCGACAAAGGCCCATGCGGCGCCCAGGTGCAGCATCAGCAGGAAAAAGGACAAGGCCAGCAGGCCGCTGCCTCCCATCACGATGAGGCGCTCGCCCAAGCGGCGGGCGGCGTGCATTGCTAGAAATGCGTAGCTCATGGCACCGAGCCCGAAACACAGGCCCACGATGGACGATGCGGTCATCGACATGCCCAGCGAATTGTGCAGGTTCAGCGGAACGTAGGCGAAGGACCCGAACACCAGAAATCCTTCAACGACGGCCACTGCCAGTATCAGGCGCGCCCAAGGCGAACGCACAACGGCAGCCAGGTTGGAGAAGAAGCTGGCTGTTGCCAGGGTGGGGTCGTGATGGGGAAGCGTCACGTGCCGGGACTGTGCAATGAGCACGCCCCCGGCCAGGATGGCGCCGATGCCGATGATCATGAAGGCATAGCGCCAACCCAGGGCTTCCGTGATGGCGCCACCCAGAAACTGCCCGAGTATGACGCCCAGAATGCTTCCGAGCAAAAAGCGCCCCAGTGTGCCTTGCCTGCGTTCGTAAGGGACGAGGTCGCCGACGACGGCGATGGACAGCGGAATGACTCCTGCGAAGGCAATGCCTGCGGCCGCACGCAGCATCACCAGAGCCGGCAGACTCGAGGCCAGCGCGGTCGCGGTGCTGATCAGGCCTGCGATGGTGCAGGTCAGCGCGATCATGCGAACTTTGCCGATACGCTCGCCAATGGCCGCGCCGAACAGCTGAAAGAAGCCGTAGGCCATTGCGTAAGCGGTAATGGTGGCGGAGACGGCCTTGTTGCTGCTCGCGAATTCGGAGGTCAGGGCGGGAAGCATGGCGTCGCAGATTCGCAGGGACGCGGAACTCATCATCGCTCCCATGCTCATGACTACGAGCATCCAGCGATGGGATGCAGAACTATTTGGCATGTCGTCGAATATAGCCGCATGGGCGAAGCCGCGCAGCCACGTCTACGCGGCTTCGGCGTCAGTCAGCGTAGAAAGACGAGGTACAGCGCGCCCAGCAGCAGGAGCGTGCCGGCACCCACGACGCCGCGATGCAAAACCAGGCGCAGCGCGCGGCGTCTGACGTCGTCGCGATCGAGCCAGTCTTCCACGAGTTGGGTGCTCCGCTCGCTGAGCAAGCCGGAATCCAGCATGGCTTCCAGGTTGCGACGACCGCGCTCCCTGGCGTGACGGCTCACATCTTCGCGGCAGGTGAAGGGGTTGATCTCTGCGCTTTTTTCCATGACAAGCGGGGCGACTTCGGCAACTCACAAGTCTATCGTCGCAGGCTCCCGCCAGAAACCCGGAGGTGTAACTTTATGTTTTTATGCGGGAGTGATCAGCGGATGCCGCTGTGGATTTCACGCACCGTTTTGGCGATGTCTTCGGCCGCCCAGGCCCCCCACCAGAAGATGGCCACCCGTCCGTCGACGACGATGGCATTGAGTGGTGAACCCGTCCGACCCTTTGAGGCAACGAAGATCGGTTCGCGCAGGGCCCGAATCTCGTGCGGGAACCACACGGCCCCAGGAACGGGTGAGCGAATGCTCTTGTTGACATAGGTGAAATGCACAAGCTGAAACTCCGGCATGGCCTTGAGTCGGGGCAGCTCGGTCTGCCGCCATGCAATGCAGGGCGGACAGTCATTGCCGCCCATGTAGACATAGTCGATGCGCCGCGCTGCGGCGCCTTGCGCACTCCAGGCGGCCGCGGAGATCATCCAGCCCAGGCCTGCCAGGAAGGCGGCGATCCAAGCGCGTCGTTTCATCAGAACTCCACACCTGTGGCGCTCAGGCCGACGAGGTTCACATTGCCCTGATTGAGGGCGGTCTCGGCCGCCATGACGGACAAGCTGGCCTGGGTGTAGGAGCCATCGCGCAGCAGCCCGGTGTAGAGATTGAATTCACTGCTGGACGGCGCGTGGCCCACGACATGGGTGTAGAGCGCCTGGACCACGGTGGCGTCGCTGCGCCCGCCGACGAGCTGCTGGAATTCGGTGCTGGCCAGGACCAGTTCTGCCACCTGGGCGAGGCTGCGTCCGGCGTCGAACAGTCCGAGCCCGGCACTGACATAGGTGGGTCGCACATAGTCGGCGCCGAACATGGCGCCCAGCAGCTTGACGGTGGCGCCGGCGGCGCCGTCCAGATCGAAGGCGAGTCTGCGATCGGTGAACTGGACACGCTCGACCTGGCGCAAGGCGAAGACCGCAGCATCCTGCGCAGCGAACACCAGGGTGCCGGTGGACAGCTTTTGCAGGCTGAAGTCGGTGGAGTGCGCGTTCAGCGCCACGGTATCGACGCCGCCGCCACCATCGATGTAGCAGCCAGTGGCGCCGCCACTGTAGATGAGGTTGTTGCCGGCGTCGAACTGGTAGTAGGCGCCGCTGCTCGCCAGCACCGCGCTGGACGCCGCAAAGCTGCTGGCCGATGTGGCCGCGCCAATGGTGAGTGTTTCGGACTGCTGGGTCTGCGCCAGGCCGCTGCGGACCAGTCCGGTGTTGTCGACCGTGGTCACGCCGATGCGCACACCCGTGCCATATACGCCCAGCGATACTGCGTCGAACCAGGCGCGGTCGGCACTGGAGGCTGCGCCGCCGTTCACGCTCCAGCCAAAAGCGAGCCGGCTGTCGTCGGGCGTCTGTGCGTGGTACAGGCCGGGCACCGTGGCGCCGAGGGAAAGATAGTCGCCGATGGTCTTGTAGTAGGCCAGCACGAAGGCTTCTTTCTGTGGGGCGCTGAAGGCCACGCCGAGATGGAACATCTTGGAGTCGGGGGTTGCGCGCCATACGCCGCTGCTTCGGTAGTAGCCGCCCTGGTACGCGGCCACCGTGCCCAGGCTGTCCGCATAGCCCAGCCAGGCGGACCAGGGAACGCTGGTGGCGGAGGTGCTCAGGTGCACGCTGTCGAGCGTGCCCAGTGGGTAGCTTGCAACCAGCGCACTGTCTGCGTATTCGTCTTCAAGGCTGGCATAGCTGTGCCCGATTTCGTGCAGCAGGATCTCCGCCGACTGCAGATTGCCGGCCGAGGCCCAGACCACTGGTCCGCCGGAGCCGGCGTAGGTCTGACTGTTCACGAGAACCACGGTCATTTCGTGCGCGTCGCCAGGAAGCGCCTGCGCCACCAGGCTGGCGACGCGATCGGAGTCGCCATACATCAGCCGGCCGTCGCTGCCATACTGCGACGCGTTGAAATAGGTGTTCACGTACAGGCCGGCGTTGGGCTGGTCGGTGCCGGATTGCTGCGAGGCGACGAACAGCGCACTGGCATTGAAATAATCCGCGTACGTGGAAAAAGGGCTGTTGAGTTTGGCGTTGCCGGCGCCCAGCATGTACTCCAGAAACCTGGCGGCATCTTCCAGGAACTGGCTGCGCTCGGCGGCTTGATAACCCTCCGCTACGAAGGCGATATCGATGCGTTGACTGCTGCTGCCGTTCGCGAGGAGGGTGGTGATATCGGCCATGAACGCGAACGCTCAGGAGGGGCTGAGCATGCCTTTGGTTTCGATGAAGGTTACCACTTCGGACAGGCCCTCACCAGTCTTGAGATTGGTCATGACAAAGGGCCGCAGTCCGGCCGGCGTGGTGCGCATGCGCCGGGTGTCGGCTTCCATGACGCCGAGGTCCGCGCCCACGTAGGGGGCGAGGTCGGTCTTGTTGATGACGAAGAGATCGCTTTTGGTGATGCCGGGGCCGCCCTTGCGCGGGATTTTCTCTCCGGCTGCGACATCGATCACGTAGATCGTCAGGTCGCTCAGTTCGGGGCTGAAGGTGGCGGCCAGGTTGTCGCCGCCGGACTCCACGAACACCACGTCGGCATTGGGAAAGTCCACCAGCATGCGGTCGATGGCTTCAAGGTTGATGGACGCGTCTTCACGGATGGCCGTGTGCGGGCAGCCCCCGGTTTCGACGCCCATGATGCGCTCAGCCGCCAGCGCGCCGCTGACGGTGAGCAGGCGCTGGTCTTCCTTGGTGTAGATGTCGTTGGTGATGGCGACCAGGTCGTAGCGGTCACGCATGGCCTTGCACAGCATCTCCAGCAAGGTGGTCTTGCCCGAGCCTACGGGGCCACCGATGCCCACGCGCAGAGGAGGGAGCTTTCGGGTGCGATGGGCAATGTGATGGAGGGTCATGAGCGGAACAAACGGGAGTATTGGGTTTCGTGGCGGGACGAGTGGATCGCAAGCATGGGTGAAAACGCCTGACGCCTGCCCTCGGGCAGCGACATGGCCTGGTCGACGGCAGTGGGAATCTCGCGGGCCAGCCGGGACAGGATGCGCTGGCCCGCGCTTTGCCCGAGTGTGGCGGATTTCAGCGCAGCCTGCACCATGTTCTCGGCCCAGCCGAAGGTGAAGGCCAGCAGCCCCTCGCGCAGCGGCGCAGCGGTGGCGGACACGGCGAGCGCGAAGGCGATCGGGTAGGTGGGCGGCAGTTCCGCGCAGAACTGGATTTGCGCGGGGCGGGCGGTGTCGTGGTTGCGCAGCCATTCCAGCAGAGAGCGGCCCATCTGCTCGGACTGGGCGCGCAGCTCACTGCTCTCGCGGGTCTGCAGTGCCCAGTCGTTCAGCGCGCGAAGCCCTGCGGTATCGTCGGCCCGCCAGGCCGGTATGGCGGCGCAGACCAGGGGCAGATCGCAGCGCGCCAGGCTCAGGTGCAACTGGTCGCTGAGCCAGTCGGATGCTGCGGCTTCGGTGGGCACGCTGCCACTTTCGACGGCGGACTCGAAGCCCTCGGAATAAGAGAAGCCGCCGATCGGCAAGGCAGGAGACGCCAGCCAGATCAGTTGCAGCAGGCTGGAGGCGGACAGTCCTGAATCAATGGGAGTGGTCATGGCCGTGCTCGTCGTGCGCGTGGACGGCGGGCCGATCGGGTACTTGGGTGTGGCTGTGGGCATGCCCTTGCGAGGCATAGGCGCCGCTCTCGGGCTCGAAGGCTTCCTGGGCCTCGCGCACGATCAGGTGCATGCTGCGCAGCATGTCGGCCAGCACATGGTCGGGTTCGATCTTGAGGTGGTCGGGCCGCAGTTCGATGGGCACATGGCGATTACCCAGGTGGTAGGCGGCGCGTGTCAGGTCGAACACGGTGCCGTGCTGCGTGCAATGTGTGATGACGAGCACAGCCTGGGGCGCGGCGATCACGCGCACCAGGCTGCCATCCTCGGCCAGGAGCATATCGCCCCCGCGCACCACGACGCCACGAGGCAGGAAGATGCCCAGATGGCGCGACTGCGAATCCGTGGCGTCGAAGCGGCTTTTCTGTCTCACGTCCCAGTCGAGCTCAACGGTAGGCGCGCGGGCGATCAGCGCGGCGGCAAGGCCGCGTCCCTGGGGAATGAGGCGGGAGACTTGCAGCATCAGAACAGAAAATAGCGTTGGGTCATGGGCAGAGTGACGGCCGGCTCGCAGGTGAGCAGCTGGCCGTCTGCGCGCACGGCATAGGTCTGGGCGTCGACTTCCATCAGGGGGGTGTAGTCGTTGAGGAGCATGTCGCTCTTGCGCACACGGCGGATGTTCTTCACTGCGCTCAGGGTCTTGGACAGGCCGTAGCGTTGTGCGATGCCGGCATTCAGGCCGGCCTGGGAGACGAAGGTCAGCGAGCCGCGTGCAAGCGCGCCGCCGTAGGCACCGAACATGGGCCGGAAGTGCACGGGTTGTGGCGTGGGAATGGAGGCATTGGGGTCGCCCATGGCGGCCAGGGCGATGAAGCCACCCTTGATCACCAGCGCCGGCTTGATGCCGAAGAAGGCAGGCTTCCAGACGACGAGGTCGGCCCACTTGCCAGGCTCGATGCTGCCCACTTCATGGCTGATGCCATGGGCGATCGCCGGGTTGATTGTGTATTTGGCGACATAGCGCCGGACGCGGAAGTTGTCGTTGCGCTCGACGTCGTCGGGTAGCTTGCCGCGCTGCAGCTTCATCTTGTGCGCCGTCTGCCAGCACCGGATGATGACTTCGCCGACGCGGCCCATGGCCTGGCTGTCGGAGCTGAACATGCTGATGGCGCCAAGGTCGTGCAGCACGTCTTCGGCGGCGATGGTCTCCTTGCGGATGCGGCTTTCGGCGAAGGCCAGGTCCTCGGCGATGCCCGCGTCCAGGTGGTGGCACACCATCAGCATGTCCACATGCTCGTCCAGCGTGTTGACGGTGTAGGGCATGGTGGGGTTGGTGGAGGAGGGCAGGAAGTTGGGTTCGCCCACGACGCGCAGGATGTCCGGGGCATGGCCGCCACCAGCCCCTTCGGTGTGAAACGCGCACAGCCCGCGGCCCCTGGTCGCGGCAATGGTGTTCTCGACGAACCCGGACTCGTTGAGTGTGTCGCTGTGGATCGCCACCTGCACGTCGGTCTCTTCTGCGACATCCAGACAGTTGTCGATGGCCGCAGGCGTGGTGCCCCAGTCTTCGTGGAGTTTCAGGCCGATGGCACCCGCCAGCACCTGTTCGTGCAGTGGCGCAGGCAGGCTGGCGTTGCCCTTGCCGAGGAAACCCAGGTTCATGGGAAAGGCGTCGGCCGCCTGCAGCATGCGCTCGATGTTCCAGGCCCCCGGGGTGCAGGTGGTGGCGAAGGTGCCGGTGGCAGGCCCTGTGCCGCCGCCGAGCATGGTGGTCACGCCGCTGGCCAGCGCCTCTTCGATCTGTTGCGGGCAGATGAAGTGGATGTGGGAGTCGATGCCGCCTGCCGTGACAATATTGCCCTCACAGCTGATGACTTCAGTGCCGGGCCCGATGATGATATCCACGCCGGGCTGTGTGTCGGGGTTGCCGGCCTTGCCGATCTTGACGATGCGGCCGTTGCGCAGACCGATATCGGCTTTGACGATGCCCCAGTGGTCCAGGATGAGCGCGTTCGTCATCACGCAGTCGACCGAGGCGCTGGATGCGTCGCGGCCAGTGGCCGGCTCGCGCGTGCGCTGCGACTGCGCCATGCCATCGCGTATGGTCTTGCCGCCACCGAACTTGACTTCCTCGCCGTAGCCGCCGGCGCGCAGGGTGTAGTCTTGCTCGACCTCGATCACCAGATCGGTATCGGCCAGGCGCACGCGATCACCCACCGTGGGGCCGAAGATTTCCGCATAGGCGCGTCGTCCGATGGTTGCCATTTCGGTCTGCTTTCTTTATCTACAACTTGCCCTGCACCAGGCCGCGAAAGCCGTAGGCGATACGGTCGCCAGCGAGGTCGACCAGCTCCACGGTGCGCTGCTGTCCTGGCTCGAAGCGTACGGCGGTTCCGGAGGCGATGTTCAGGCGCATGCCATGTGCAGCCATGCGCTCGAAGCCCAGCGCGCCATTGGTTTCCGCAAAGTGATAGTGGGAGCCGACCTGGATCGGCCGGGAGCTGGTGTTGCGCACCACCAGCGTGACGGTGCGCCGGCCGGGGTTGAGCGTGTGTTCGCCCTCGTCGATCAGAAGTTCTCCGGGAATCATGGGCGGACTCATACGATGGGTTGATGAACGGTGACCAGTTTGGTGCCATCGGGAAAGGTGGCTTCGACCTGGATGTCGGGGATCATCTCGGCGATGCCGTCCATGACGTCGGCGCGCGTGAGGACGTTGCGCCCCTCGCTCATGAGTTGGGCCACGGTCTTGCCGTCGCGGGCGCCTTCCATCACGGCGGCGCTGATGAGTGCCACGGCTTCGGGGTGGTTGAGTTTGAGGCCACGCGCCCGGCGGCGCTCCGCCAGCAGTGCGGCCGTGAAGATGAGCAGCTTGTCCTTTTCGCGGGGGGTGAGGTCCATTGGGCCATTATCTTGCGATTCGCTTTGACGGGCCGTACGCCGGATGGCGCATGGCGCAGGGATCGATGGCACGGAATCTGCACCTCCTGACGGTGAGCCAAGCCCCCTCCACCCCGACCTACGACAGCCTGCAGCGCGGCGCTGCGCCGCCGCGCGTCCCGCCCGCCGGCGCAGCGCCCCAACATGTGGTCAAGGTGCGGCGCGACTACAACAGCTGGGTGGCCAGCGAGACCATGGAAGACTATGCGTTGCGGTTCACACCGCAGCGGTTCCGCAAATGGTCGGAATGGCGGGTTGCCAATACGGCCTTCGGGGCAGCTTCTTTTCTGATCCTGGAAGCGGTGGGGGCGACACTTCTCGTGCAATACGGCTTCTTGAATGCCTTTTGGGCAATTTTGGCCACAGGTTTGATCATCTTTCTGGCTGGCCTTCCCATCAGCATCTACGCGGCCCGCTACGGCGTCGACATGGATTTGCTGACACGCGGCGCGGGGTTCGGCTATATCGGCTCGACGCTCACCTCGCTGATCTACGCCTCGTTCACTTTCATATTCTTCGCTCTGGAGGCGGCGGTGATGGCCTACGCCCTCGAGCTGGCTCTGGGCATTCCGCCAAGTTGGGGCTATCTGATCTGTGCGCTGGTCGTGATTCCACTGGTGACGCACGGTGTGTCTGCCATCAGTCGCCTGCAGATCTGGACCCAGCCGGTCTGGCTGGTGATGCTGTTCGTGCCCTATGTTTATGTGTTTGTGCGCGATCCTGGTGCCTTTGCCGGGATAACGCACTTCATAGGGGATAAATCAGGCAACCCTGGATTTGATTTGCACCTGTTTGGGGCGGCCCTGACGGTTGGCATTGCCTTGATCACACAGATGGGTGAGCAGGCCGATTACTTGCGCTTTATGCCGGTACGTACCCAGGCGAATCGCCTGCGCTGGTGGACTGGCGTGCTGGTGGGCGGGCCGGGATGGGTGGTCCTGGGCGTGATCAAGATGCTGGGTGGCGCGATGCTGGCTTATCTGGCGATCAGGCACATGGTGCCGCCGGATCGCGCGGTGGACCCCAACCAGATGTATCTCGCCGCCTACGAGTACGTGTTTCCCCATTACGGCTGGGCGGTGGCGGCCACTGCGCTGTTCGTGGTGATTTCTCAGCTCAAGATCAACGTGACCAATGCCTATGCCGGTTCGCTCGCCTGGTCCAACTTTTTTTCGCGCCTGACACACAGCCACCCGGGCCGCGTGGTGTGGGTGGTCTTCAACACCTTGATCGCCTTCATGCTGATGGAGATGAACGTGTTCGAGGCGCTGGGCGATGTGCTGGGGCTGTACTCCAATATCGCCATCGCCTGGATGATGGCGGTGGTGGCCGATCTGGTCGTCAACAAGCCGCTGGGGCTGTCGCCTCCGGGCATAGAGTTCAAGCGCGCGCATCTGTACGACATCAATCCGGTCGGTGTGGGCGCAATGGCCCTGGCCTCGGCGCTGTCGATTGCCGCATACCTGGGCTTGTTCGGTGCCGGGGCGCAGGCGTTCTCTGCGGTCATCGCGATGGCCACAGCCTTTGTCAGTGCGCCCCTGATTGCGTGGGCGACGCAGGGCCGGTACTACATTGCACGCTCGTCGTCGCCAGATGACGGCGCCATGCCGGCTGCCTCGGGTTATCAACGGTGCGTGATCTGCGAGCGGGATTATGAGGGGCCTGACATGGCCCACTGTCCTGCGTATCAAGGGCCGATCTGCTCGCTGTGCTGCACGCTGGACGCGCGCTGCGGCGATCTCTGCAAGCCGCATGCGAGTCTGTCGTCCCAGTGGTCGGTCCTGCTGCGCTGGCTGTTGCCGCGCCGCGCCTGGCCTTACCTGGACACGGGCCTCGGGCACTTTCTGTTGCTGATGCTGGTGGTTGTGCCGTTGCTGGGAACAGTGTTCGGATTGCTGTACCACCAGGAGTTGCGCTCGCTGTCGGAGGCGATGGCTGCTGACGAGATGTCGATGCTTTCGGGCGCCGCCCTGCGCGCTGGATTTCTGAAGGCCTATATGGCGCTGCTGGTGATTGCGGGTCTGGTGGCATGGTGGCTGGTGTTGGCGCACAAGAGCCGGCAGGTGGCGCAGGAGGAATCGAACCGGCAGACGCACCTGCTGATGCGCGAGATCGAGTCGCATCGGCAGACCGATGAGGCGCTGCAGGAGGCCAAGCGCGTGGCTGACCAAGCCAACCAGGCCAAGAGCCGCTATATCAGCGCGATCAGCCATGAGCTGCGCACGCCGCTCAACAGCATCCTGGGCTATGCGCAGCTCATGGGCGAGGACGCGAGCATTCCGCCGCATCGCAAGCAGGCGGTCAATGTGATCCGGCGCGGGGGCGAGCATCTGCTGACCTTGATCGAGGGCACGCTGGATATTGCGCGCATCGAAAGCGGAAAGCTCACACTGAATGTCAAGCCCATGCACTTCGCCGATCTGGTGCACGAGATGGCGGGCATGTTCGAGCTTCAGGCTGCGGGCAAGAAGTTGAGCTTCCGCTTCGAACCTGAGGGCAGCCTGCCGGAGCTGGTGCGGGCCGATGAGAAACGCGTGCGGCAGATCCTGATCAATCTGCTGGGCAATGCCATCAAGTTCACTTCCACCGGGGGTGTCACGCTGCGGGTGCGCCATGCGCGCGAGATGGCTGATATCGAGATTGCCGACACCGGCCCGGGACTCTCGGCGCAGGAGCTCGAGCGCATCTTCGAGCCGTTCACGCGGGGATCGACCGGGGGCGTGGCGGCGCCGGGCGCCGGTCTCGGCTTGACCATTGCCAAGATGTTGACCGACCTGATGGGCGGCGAGTTGTCCGTCAGCAGTACGCCGGGCGCGGGTTCTGTGTTCAGGGTGCGGCTCTTCCTGCCGCAGATTCGCGGCGTGCCCGCCGCCGCGCGGGTATCGGTGACGGAGCCGGCCGCGCGTTTGCGGCGCGCCTATGCCGGCCCGCGCAGACGGGTGTTGGTGGTCGACAACGAGGAGGCAGACCGGGAGTTGCTGGTTACTCTGCTGCAGCCGCTGGGCTTCGAGCTGCGTACGGCGGCCAGCGGCCACGACTGTCTGGATTTGCTGGCCGCAGGCTACCGCCCGGATGCGATTCTGATGGACCTGGCCATGCCCGGCATCGACGGCTGGGAGACTGTGCGGCGGCTGCGCGATCCGGCGCTGGGTCTGGATTTGTCGCAGTTGCGCATTGCGATCGTGTCGGCCAATGCCTTCGACAAGGGACAGGACAATGATGTGGGCATTCGGACAGAGGACTTCATTCTCAAGCCGCTGCGGCATTCTGAGTTGCTCGACTGGCTGGAGCGGCAGCTTGAACTGGTCTGGATCGACGCCGAAGCAGCGCCACCGCCACCTGTCGTGCGGCCTGCTGCCCCTGCGTCTGTGCCGCGTTCGGTTCCTGCGCCTGCGGCGCTGGCGTCTTTGCAGGAGGTGGTCACGCTGGGCTATTACCGCGGCATCATGAATCAACTCGACGCGATGCAGGCAGAGCAGCCCGCCAGCGCACCTTTTGTGGAAGAGATGCGCTGCCTGGCGCGCCAGTTCCAGTTCGAGGCCATGAGTCAATCTCTGGCGTCACTTCAATCATGAATCACAGACCGCTTGACCAGACACTGGACCGCGCCAACAGCGACGTGGTGCTGATCGTCGATGACGTTCCCGACAATCTGTCGGTATTGCATGATGCGCTCGATGAGTCGGGCTATACGGTGCTGGTGGCCACCGGCGGCGAGGCGGCGCTGCAGCGCGCTGCGCAGGCGCTGCCGGACATCGTGCTGCTGGACGCCATGATGCCGGGCATGGATGGTTTCGAGGTGGCCCGACGGCTCAAGGCCGTGCCGGCCACCGCGCACATTCCGATCATTTTCATGACGGGGCTGAGTGAAACTGAACATCTGGTCGCGGCCCTGGAGGCTGGCGGCGTGGACTATGTAACCAAGCCGATCAAGCCCAAGGAGGTCCTGGCCCGCATGGGCGTGCACATGCAAGGGGCGCGGCAGGCGCGGCAGGCGCGCAACGCGCTCGATGCGTTTGGCTATGCCAGCATCACAGTCAGTGCCGCAGATGGCCGGCTGCTCTGGCAGACGCCGCTGGCGCGGCAGTTGCTGCAGGATTATTTCGGGCCTGCTTCGCCCCAGGCGCCCGAGCCGGTGCTGACCTGGCTGCGACGCCAGCTGCCGCTCTCGCAGGCCGCACCGGAGCCGCCGCGTCTGGCGATAGAGCGCGGCGCGCAGCGGCTGTGTTTTCATTTGCATCAGCAGTCCGGGGATGACGACTGGCTGATCGTCATGCGCGAGGAGTCGGATGCGGCGGTGATCGAGGCCATGAGTCTGTGCTTCAGGCTCACGGCGCGTGAGGCCGAGGTGCTTTATTGGGTTGTCAAGGGCAAGATCAATCGGGACATCGGGGACATTTTGGGTACCAGTCCGATGACGGTGAAGAAGCATCTGGAGCGGGTGTTTGCCAAGCTGGGGGTTGAGACGAGAACGGCGGCGGCGGGTATGGCAATGGGGCGGATCCGGCAGTTGCATCCGCAGTTCGAGACCTGACGGGTTGGCGCTGCGTACGCCATGCGGCGTATTTCAGGAAGAGGGGCTAGTCCATAGCATGGGCTTGTCCGTAGTGAGGCTTCGCATTTTGGTACTTCACGGCGAACTGATCGGTCCCTCGTCTTCC
>JAURZS010000127.1 GCA_030653255.1 Burkholderiaceae bacterium
AGACCCGCCTGCGGCGGGTCTTTTTCATGAAGCTTCAGGCCGGCCGTAACCGCCGCCGCCGGGCGTGTGGATCTCGAAGATATCACCAGGCTTCATCTGCGCCTGGCCAATGTGGCCCAGTTCCTCTACCCGGCCGTCAAGCCGTATCACGCGGTTGATACCCACCTGCCCGCTGTGTCCACCGGCCATGCCGAAGGCGCCGTGCAATCGGCCGTTGGACAGGATGCCCGCCGTCATGTCTTCCAGGAAGCGGATGCGCCGTATGCCACCGTCGCCACCTTGCCAGCGCCCAACACCACCCGAACCCGGGCGGATTTCGTAGCTCTCCAGGCGCACCGGGAAGCGAAATTCCAGGACCTCGGGATCGGTCAGCCGCGAGTTGGTCATGTGGGTCTGCACGACGCTGGCGCCGTCGAACCCGTCGCCCGCCCCGCTGCCGCCCGACAGAGTCTCGTAGTACTGGTGCTGCCGGTTGCCGAAGGTGAAGTTGTTCATGGTGCACTGGCTCGACGCCATGACGCCCAAAGCTCCGTACAGCGCATTGGTGATGCAGCTCGATGTCTCGACGTTGCCCGCGACCACCGAGGCCGGCGGGTTGGGGTTGAGCATGGAGCCTGGCGGGATGATGATCTTCAGCGGCTTGAGGCAGCCGGCATTGAGCGGGATGTCGTCGTCAACCAAGGTGCGAAACACGTAGAGCACAGCCGCCATGCACACCGCCGTGGGCGCGTTGAAGTTGTTGCTCTGCTGGGCCGATGTGCCGCTGAAGTCGATCTCGGCGCTGCGGCCTACGGCATCGACGCGAATGGCGACCTGTATCTGTGCGCCATTGTCCAGCGGCAATGTGAAGCGGCCGTCCTTCAGCCGCGTGATGACGCGCCGCACAGACTCTTCGGCGTTGTCCTGCACATGGCGCATATAGGCCTGCACCACGTCCAGGCCGAACTGGTCGACCATGCGGCGCAGTTCCTGCACACCTTTTTCGTTGGCGGCGATCTGCGCCTTCAGGTCCGACAGGTTCTGCTGCGGGTTGCGGCTGGGGTAGGGGCCGCTTTGCAGCAGTGCGAGCATTTCGGCTTCGCGCAGCCTGCCGCGCTCGACCAGCAGCACGTTGTCGATCTGCACGCCCTCTTCTTCGATGCGCGTGGAGAACGGGGGCATGGAGCCCGGCGTCACGCCACCGATGTCCGCATGGTGGCCGCGCGAGCCCACATAGAAGGTCGGCTGCCCATCCAGGTACACAGGCGTGATGACAGTGACATCGGGCAGGTGCGTGCCGCCGTGGTAGGGATCGTTGAGCACGTAGACGTCACCCGGCTGCATGCGCTGCGCGTTCTCGCGGATCACGGTCTTGATGCTCTCGCCCATGGAGCCCAGGTGCACGGGCATGTGCGGCGCATTGGCGATCAGCGCGCCTTGCGCATCGAACAGCGCGCAACTGAAGTCCAGGCGTTCCTTGATGTTGACCGAATAGGCAGTGTTCTGCAGTTGCAGCCCCATCTGCTCTGCGATGTTCATGAACAGGTTGTTGAACACTTCGAGCAGCACCGGGTCCACGGTGGTGCCCGCTGCGAAGCGGGCCTCGCGCGGGACGCGGCGATCGAGCACGAGGTGGTTGAGCTCACTCAGGGCTGCGGTCCAACCGGGTTCGATCACTGTGGTGGCGTTCTTCTCGGCGATGATGGCCGGGCCGGGGACCACGTCGCCAGGGCGCAGGTCCTCGCGCACGACCAGCGCCGCATTGTGCCAGGCACCGCAGGAATACATGCGGACCGTCTCGCGCCGTGGCGCCTCGCGCACGCTGTTCAGCGCATGCCGGGCTTCAACGGGCGCGTCACCGTCGATCACGACCTCCACCGAGACGGCCTCGACCATCAGCGCCTTTCCCTGCATCAAAAAGGCATAGCGCTGGCGGTAGGCGGCCTCGAAGGCGGCGACGATGGCAGCCAGATCGCCGTCGGGCACGACCAGCGCCGCATCGCTGCCCTGATAGCGCACATGGACACGCTTGTCGATGCGCATGGGCCCGGCGCTGAACTGCTGGCGCGCCAGCTCCAAGCGCGCCGCAACGGCGAGTTGCTCCAGCGCTTCCACGATCTGCGGCATCGATGCCGGAGTCAGGGAGATCTCCATGGCCTGCTCGCGAATCAGACTCTGGTCGGCCAGCCCCATGCCATAGGCACTGAGCACGCCGGCCAGCGGATGCACGAACACGCGGTTCATGCCCAGCGCATCGGCCACCAGACAGGCATGCTGCCCCCCCGCTCCACCGAAGCACTGCAAGGTGTAGCGCGTAACGTCGTAGCCACGCGCCACAGATATCTTCTTGATCGCATTGGCCATCTGCTGCACCGCGATGTCGATGAAGCCCTCGGCCACCGCCTCGGGGGCGCGGCCGCTGCGCTGCGCCAGGGCGTCAAAACCCGAACGCACGGCCGCGGGGTCCAGTGCCTCGTCGCCCCGAGGGCCGAACACCTTGGGGAAATGGCGAGGCTGAATCTTGCCCAGCATGACGTTGGCGTCGGTCACGGTAAGAGGCCCGCCGCGCCGGTAACTTGCAGGCCCGGGGTTGGCCCCCGCACTCTGCGGCCCAACACGAAAGCGCGCGCCATCGAAGGCCAGAATGGAGCCGCCGCCTGCGGCGACGGTATGGATGCTCATCATGGGCGCGCGCATGCGCACTCCGGCGACCTGGGTCTCGAATTCCCGCTCGAACTCGCCGGCGTAGTGCGAAACGTCGGTCGAGGTGCCGCCCATGTCGAAGCCGATCACACGCGCATGGCCGGCCAGCGCTGCCGTGCGCGCCATGCCCACGATGCCGCCGGCCGGGCCGCTGAGAATCGCATCCTTGCCCTGGAAGGCATGGGCGTCGGTCAGCCCGCCGGAGGACTGCATGAAGTACAGGCGCACCCCTGGCATTTCGCCTGCCACTTGTTCGACATAGCGGCGCAGGATGGGCGACAGATAGGCATCGACCACGGTGGTGTCGCCCCGGCTGACGAACTTCATCAACGGGCTGACTTCGTGCGAGGCGCTGACCTGGGTGAATCCCGCTTCGCGCGCCAGACGCGCGGCGGCCTGTTCGTGGCGGGCGTATCGGTAGCCGTGCATGAACACGATGGCCGCGCTGCGCAGGCCGCTGGCATGGGCGCGGCGCAGTTCATCGCGCAGATGGTCTTCGTCCAGGGGCTGCAGCAGTTCGCCGTGCGCCCCCATTCGCTCCCTCGCCTCGACCACGGCCGCATGGAGCAGCTCGGGCAGGACAATGTGCCGGTCGAACAGGCGCGGGCGGTTCTGGTAGGCGATGCGCAGCGCATCGCGAAAGCCCCGCGTGGTTATCAGCAGCGTGGGCTCGCCCTGGCGTTCCAGCAAGGCATTGGTGGCCACGGTGGTGCCCATCTTCACGCATTC
>JAURZS010000140.1 GCA_030653255.1 Burkholderiaceae bacterium
GCGGCTGTAGCTCAGTTGGATAGAGTACTTGGCTACGAACCAAGGGGTCGTGGGTTCAATTCCTGCCAGCCGCACCAAAAAGTGAATGAAATCAAGGGCTTAGAGAGAAATCTCTAAGCCCTTTTTCTTTGGTTTGTACCAAAGAAGGTGCCGTGTACCATTCTGAGGCATTTGCCCCATTTGGGCGAAGCGTCATATCGGCCCGGCCCATCGGCCGGAGCGCTCAGGTTGACCAATTCACACGAGTTCTCGAACGAACTCGCCAGGCCCGGAAAGTCGTTGTATCTCGAGCTCGACAGGCTCCAGCCGTTCGTGGTCGAAGCAGGCTAGACGGGGGTTGGGGTGGCGCTTAGCCGCGCACCGCAGAGCCCAGCTTTTCGATCACACCCACCGGCTCATGCCCGACAGTCAACCCCTTGGCCACTGGGTATTCGCCTTTCAGGATGTGCATGTCGGTGTCGCAGATCGTCGTCGTGGTCACGCGCATGAGCGCGTCCAGTGGGCCGACATCAGGAATCGGCTTGTCGTCGAGCACAATCCGACCGGGTTCGACGAACACCGCTGCCTTCATCTTGGCCATGGGATCCTCCTGTCTCTGCAAGAAGGGACTCGTGTTGGCAATCTATAAATCGTCGCCAGCAATGAGCATGCCGCAATTGACGAAAGTCAAGCTTGGCGAGCGAGATCGCGTGCCGCGCGTCTTTGCCGCCGAGACAGGATGCTGGTCGATGCTACTCAAGCGGCACCTTTCTGCACCACTATGGTGGGCGTGCTCAGAATCTAGGACGCGCAGCGGCCGGAGAAAAGCAGATTTTTCCAACCGCATACTTCGCGATTTCGGTAGAGACTGTTGCCACGATGCGGGCACCCGGTGAGCACTGAGGCCCAGCGCTCAGGCGGACGCCCGTCCGGCCCGCCGCCGCGCCGGAGGCGCGAACAGCTCATTGCGCGCCGCCTCAGTGATGGCCGTCACGCACGGGTGCGTGATGCGGCGCTCAACCGAGATCGCGAAGAACTCCTCCACGACTTCGGGCGTCGCGCCGAGCGCGCGAACGCCGTACTGCTTTTGGATGTCCCTCTCGAGGATGGTGGGACCCGCGAAGATGCCCATTCCACGTCGTCCAAACTCCTTGGCCAGGGCGCTGTCATCGCACTCGCCGACCACACGGGGGTGCAGCGACCGCGCTTGCAGCCAGGCACGCAGGCGCTGACCAACGGCCGATTCCTCCGCCGGCATGATCAAGGGCGCGCCATCCAGGCAGCCCGGAAACCTTCCGGTGCACGACGCGAGAATCGAAGGTGTCGCAAAGAAACTGACGCCGCAGCTGCCCAGCCTGTGATTGAAGGCGCGCACGCTGACGCTGGAGGGAATCGGCGCATCGGAGATTACGAGGTCAAGTCGGTGCATGGCCAACTCGCCCAGCAGCGTGTCCAGCTTCCACTCACGGCAGACGATGCGCACCGGCTCCGGCAACTGGGAAGCCGGCTCGATCAGCCGGCAGGCGATCGTCTTCGGTACGGCGTCGGCCACGCCGACGCGAAACTCGAGCAGCTTGCCTTTGCGGGGGTGATCGCGCACGGCCGCCTCGAGTTCGGCCCCGGTCGAGAAGATGTCCTCGGCGTAGCCAAGCACCATACGTCCTACATCGGTGAGCGCCAGGCCGCGCCCGCTCTTGGTGAACAATGGCGTGCCGAGCGCCTCCTCCAGCAACTGGATCTGCCCGCTGATGGTCTGCGGTGACAGGTGCAGCTGCTCGCTGGCGCGCAACACGCCGCCGAGCTTGGCGACCTGCAGGAAGTAGTGGAGGTGCTTGTAGTTCATGGTGCCGAAGTTGATCGTGCCGGTCAAATGACACCCCCGATTGTGCCGTTTTTCCGGATGATGACAACAGAACAATCTGCTTTTCACGGACAGCACCCGGCCCTAAATTCTGTCTATCGCCACTTACGGCGACACGAGAGGTGCAAATTGATTATCGATATTCATTCTCAAGGATTTGCGATGACGGATGCGTTGGCCACGCACGTGCGGCGCCGGCTGGGCTTCGTGCTGACACGCCACAGCGACCGCATCAAACGGATCGGGGTCCGAATCGGTGACGAGAACGGACCGCGTGGCGGGGCGGACAAGTTCTGCCGCATCCAGGTCTACCTGCTTGACGCGCCGGCCGCCGCGATCGAGGACGTCGATGTCGACCTTTACGCCGTCATCGACAGGGCCGCCGAGCGCGTCGGCCGGGTGGTCGTCAAGTACCTGGATCGCACCCATCCGAACCGCGACATTGCGCGCCAAGGTACGCGGCCCGCGCGCAACCGGCACGGGCTCGTGGAGTCCGACCACCCTCAAGGAGAAGGCGTATGAACAGTGAGAACGTCCAAACTTTGGCTGTTGCCCGCCACGGCACGCCGAGCCTGATCAGCACGCATGGGGTGCTGCGCAACACCTATGGCCTGCTGTCGCTGACGCTGATCTTCAGCGCCGCGACCGCCGCGGCCAGCGCTAGCTTGGGGCTGCCGCATCCCGGCCTGTTACTCACGCTGGCCGGGTTTTTCGGTCTGCTGTTCCTGACCAGCAAGCTGCGTGACAGCGGCTGGGGCGTGTTGTCGGTGTTCGGCCTGACAGGATTCATGGGATACACCCTGGGCCCGATCCTCGGGCAGCAGCTGGCACTGACCAATGGCCATCAGGTGGTGATGATGGCCATGGGCGGCACCGCGACGATCTTCCTCTCGCTGTCGGCCTACGCGCTGGTCACGCGCAAGGACTTCAGCTTCATGGGCGGGTTCCTGCTGGCCGGCATCGTCGTGGCCTTTCTGGCCGGGGTGGGGGCATTGTTCCTGGACATTTCGGCGCTTTCGCTCACCGTGTCAGCCGCCTTTGTCCTGCTGATGGGGGGCCTGATCCTCTTCGAGACCAGCCGCATCGTCAACGGCGGCGAAACCAACTACGTCCTGGCCACGGTCGGGCTGTACGTCTCGATCTTCAACCTGTTCACGAGTCTGCTCAGCCTGTTCGGCTATGGCAGTTCAAACGAATGAGCCTGCACACCATGCAATGCCCAACCTGCGCCGACACCGCACTTGTCATGAGTGACCGCCAAGGCGTCGAGATCGACTATTGCCCGAAATGCCGCGGTGTTTGGCTGGACCGCGGCGAACTGGACAAGCTGATCGAGCGCTCTACGACGGCGCCGGCCTTGGCGGACAGACCGCCGCCCGCGCGATCCCAGCCCCAGTTCGCAGACTCCGACTACGAGAACGGTCGAGGCCTCAGGGGCCAC
>JAURZS010000156.1 GCA_030653255.1 Burkholderiaceae bacterium
CGGAGCTCAAACTGCCATGAAGCGAACGCCGTCATTCTTCATCCTGCGCGTCGCCACGCCGGGCCTGGCGTTTGTCCTCGCGGCCTGCGCCAGCGGACCGCGGCCGCCCGATTGGCAGATCAATGCCCGTGACTCGGGCGAGCGCTTCGTGCAAGCCTATCTGTCAGGCCAGCCTCGCGTCGATGCCCTGGAATTCGATCGCGCGCGCGCCGAGACCACGCGCACGGGGCAACCGCAGACCGTGGCGCGCATCGAGCTGCTGCGCTGCGCCGCGCGCACCGCCAGCCTGGTGCTGGAGCCCTGCGCCGGCTTCGAGGTCTTGCGCCAGGATGCCGCCGCACCGGAGCGCGCCTATGCCGACTACCTGGCCGGTCGGCTGCAACCCCAGGACATTGCGCTGCTCACACCCGCGCAGCGCGGCGTGGCTGCGGCCAGCGAGCAAGCCGCGCCCGCAGCCCTCGGCGCCATCGCCGATCCGTTGTCGCGCCTTGTTGCTGCCGCTGTACTGCTGCAGACGGGCCGCGCCAGCCCCGGCGTCATCACGCAGGCCGTGGACACCGCATCGGCCCAGGGCTGGCGCCGCCCCTTGCTCGCCTGGCTGGGCGTGCAGGAGCAACGCGCCTTGCAGGCCGGCGATGCCGCCGAGGCGCAAAGGCTTCGCCGCCGCATCGATCTGGTTCTGAAGGCGCCCTGACGCTGCCGGATGGACCCGGCCGGCTGCGGCGCCGCTTCAGCCGCCCAGGTCCACCTGCATCTGCAGCACATAGCTGCGCTGGGGATACGGATGGAAGTTCCAGAACTTGTAGTTGTTCAGGTGGACAGCGCAAACCAGACCAGGACCAGTCGGGCGGGGTGTCGGGCAGTGCGCAGGCGGTGCATGGGGCCTTCGTGCTATTGCGACGCAGGCCGCAGGTCTGTCAGGGTGTTTTCGCCCTGGAGCCGCTGCGCGCGGAACTCCACCCTGGCGCCTGGTTTCAGGTTCTGCACCAGGGCGCGGTCCTGCACCCGGAAGCGGAGTGTGGAGAAAGGCAGCGCTTGGCCCGCAACGACATTGATGCGCGCGTAAGTCCGGCCCCCATCGTCGACCGACGCCGAGCGGAATTCACCGCGTGTGTAGACGGCCGGCGCAGAGGCAGGAACATCCGCAGGAGACGCCGCGGTGCTTGAAGCCAGGGCAGCAACCAGCAGGAGGGCCTTGAGCAGGTGGACTGGCATGAGCGAAAGGATACTGCGAAATCCCGGAGCCGGCACGGACAAAGCGGCAAAGGGAGTCAAGGTCCTGGACAAGCGCCGCCGGCAGAAATGCCGAGCTGAATGATGGTGCCCAGCGCGGTGTGCCCTAAAACCGCAGACAGATCACCACCAGCCCCAGCATCATCAGCCCCAGCCCCAGCTTCTCCCGCAGCGCCAGCCGTTCGCCCATCAGGCGGTGCGAGACCAGGTAGCTGAACAGGAGCTCGACCAGGGCCAGCGTGCGCACCTCGGCGGCCGAATGCATGGCCACGGCGGTGAACCAGCCGAACGATGCGAGCGCGCCGGTCGAGCCTGCGACCAGCGACATCTTCCAGGCCCGGGCGATCTCAATCAGGCGCGCGGGCTCGCGCAGCAGCAGATAGCCCACCACCAGCGAAGACTGCAGGGCCTGTGCCAGCAGCACGCCCCAGGCACCGATCAGCCAGAACGACATGCCTGGCTGCTCCAGCGACGCGCCGCGGTAGCCCACGGCCGCCAGCGCGAAGCCCGCGCCCGAGCCCAGGCCGTACCAGACCGTGCGGTCGGTCCACAGCCCGCGCATCGACACCATGGCGCGCGGCGCCGACAGCATCAGCACGCCCACCGTGGCGACGAGGATGGCCAGCATGGAGATCCAGCCCGGGACTTCGTGCAGGAACACGGCGCCGAACAGCGCAACCTGCAATACCTCGGTCTTGGTGAGTGTGGTGCCAATGAGGAAGTTGCGCTCCTTCATGGCCAGCAGCATCAGCCCCGTGGCGGCCAGCTGCGAAAGCGCGCCGACGCTCAGCCACCCGAAATAGCGCAGGGTAAAGGCCGACTCGTGGCTCTGCGGCGCGCTGAATTTCAATACAAACAGCAGCCATAGCAGGGCAAAGGGCAGGCCGTAGAGAAAGCGCGACAGCGTGGCCGCCAGCGTGCCGACCGTAGCGATCAGGCTGCGTTGCGACGCGTTGCGCGCGGTCTGCGCGGCTGCGGCGAAGATCACCACGGGTATCCACGCCCAGGACGTGAGTTCAGGAAGTTGCATGGCGCAGGCCGCGGGAAACTATTTGCGTGATTGCTCGTACAGGCTTCGCACCTTGGGCACGTTGGCTTGAAGCTGGCGTATGCGCTCCGGCCCGGAGGGGTGGGTCGACAGAAAACCCGGGCCACCGGCGCCCGCCGAGGCCCGGCCCATCTTCTCCCAAAGGCTGACCGATGCCTCGGGCTGATAGCCGGCGCGCGCGGCCAGCTCCAGGCCGACCAGGTCGGCCTCGGTCTCGTCCTCCCGGCTGAACTTGAGCGTGAGCAACTGCGTGCCGATGTTGGCCGCGACATCGCCGAGCTGCCCCAGCCCCAGCAGCCTGGCGCCCAGCGACAGTCCGAGGCTGGTGGCCTGGCTCTTGGCGATGCGCGCGCGCGCATGTTCGCGCAGGGCGTGCGCCATCTCGTGGCCCATCACCATGGCCTCTTCGCTCTCGGTGAGGCGGAGCTGATCGATGATGCCGGTGTAGAAGGCGATCTTGCCGCCAGGCATGCAAAAGGCATTGATCTGCTTGCTACCGATAAGATTGACCTCCCATCGCCAGCTGGCGGCGCGGTCATTCCAGGTCCGGGTGAAGGGGATGATGCGGCTGGCGATGGCGCGCAGGCGCAGCAGCTGCGGATGGTTGGCCGGCGCCAGCGCTCCTTGCGAGCGGGCGCTGGCCAGCAACTTGGCGTACTCCTGGCCGGAGGCGTTCTCCAGTTCGGCGGCGGGCACGAGCTGACGTAGCGTCGAGCCGCGGTCGACCTCGACCTGGGCCAGCGCGGGCTGCGCCGCAGCCGCGCCTGCGGCCAGAAGAAAGCCGCGCCGCGCGGACCACGCGGAATGTTTGAAGTCGCAAAGTAAACACATGCATCAATAATAGACAGAAACCTCCAGGCCATGTCAGATAAATCCATATCCGCGTCTGCCGACGCATCACCCGCGCCATCCGCCCCCGTCGCAGTAGTGACCGGGGCCTCGCTGTCGTGGTTGCAAGCCGCTCGCGTGTACCTGGAGCCCGCCAGCCTGCGCATGCTGGCGCTCGGTTTCTCAGCCGGGTTGCCGCTGCTGCTGGTGCTGGGCACATTGAGCTTTCGCCTGCGCGAGGCGGGCATAGACCGCACCACCATCGGCTATCTGTCCTGGGTCGGCCTGGCCTATGCGTTCAAGTGGTGCTGGGCGCCGCTGGTGGACCGTATGCCGATCCCCCTGCTCACACGCGCGATGGGCCGCCGCAGGAGCTGGCTGCTGCTGTCGCAGCTGGCCATCGTCGCCGGCTTGATCGGCATGGCGCTGAGCGATCCGCGCCAGACCCTGGGCCCCATCGTCTGGTGCGCGCTGGCGGTGGCCTTCGCCTCGGCCACGCAGGACATCGCGCTCGACGCCTTTCGCATCGAGTCGGCCGACGCCAATCACCAGGCAGCGCTGGCCGCCAGCTACCAGACCGGCTACCGGCTGGCCATGATCTGGGCCGGCGCGGGCGTGCTGTGGATTGCCGCGCGCGCCGAAGTCCTGCCGATGGCCGGCGCGGCGGCCGTCTACCAGCAGGCCGCCTGGCAAAGCGCCTATCTGGTGATGGCCGCTTCCATGGCCGTGGGCGTGCTGACTGTGCTGTTCTCGAAAGAGCCGGTTCAACCCGTGTTGCCGCCAGCGCGCAATGCCGCGCAGTGGCTGCGCACGGCGCTGGTCGATCCCTTTGCCGACTTCATCCGGCGCTACCGCTGGCAGGCGGCGCTGATCCTGGCGCTGATTGCGGTCTACCGCATCAGCGACGTCGTCATGGGCATCATGGCCAATCCCTTTTATGTGGACATGGGCTACAGCAAGGACGAGGTTGCCGCCGTGACCAAGGTCTTCGGTGTGATCATGACGCTCTTGGGGGCCTTCATCGGCGGCGTGCTGTCCCTGCGCCTGGGCGTGATGCGCGTGCTGATGCTGGGCGCGCTGCTCAGCGCCTTGACCAATCTGATGTTCGCCTGGCTGGGCACGCGCGGCCACGACGTGACGGCGCTGATCTGGGTGGTCTCCGCCGACAACCTGTCCAGCGGCATCGCATCTGCCGCCTTCATTGCCTATTTGTCTTCGCTGACCAACATCAATTATTCGGCCACGCAGTACGCGCTGTTCAGCTCCATGATGCTGCTGCTGCCCAAGTACCTGGCGGGCTTCTCGGGCAAGTTCGTGGACAGCTTCGGCTACGGCAACTTCTTTGTCGTCACTGCCTTGCTGGGCCTGCCCGTGCTGCTGCTGGTGGCGCTGGCCGCGCGTGCGGCCGGGCCTCAGGCTGCCGGTGCCAGCGGGCGGGATTGATGCGGTGGCTGCGGCCTGCGGGTCGCGCGGTACAGCAGAAACAACGCAATGCCCACATTGAGCATGTTCCAGCCGATGCCGTTGATGAAAGCGGCCTTGTACGAACCCGTCAGGTCGAAGATCGCGCCTGACATCCAGCCGCCCAGCGCCATGCCCAGCAGCGTGGCCATCAGCACCATGCCCACGCGCGCGCCGGCCTGCGCCGGCGAAAAATACTCACGCACGATCAGCGCATAGGCCGGCACGATGCCGCCCTGGAACAGGCCGAACATGCCCGACACCACATACAGCGGCACCAGGCCGTCGAAAGGCAGGAACATCAGCAGCGCCAGCCCCTGCAGCACCGAGCCCAGCAGCAGCGTGCGCAGCCCGCCGATGCGGTCGGAGATCCAGCCCGAGATCAGGCGGCTCAGGATGCCCATGCCCAGCATCAGTGACAGCATCTCGGCGCCACGCGCCGCGCCGAAACCCAGGTCGCCGCAGTAGGCGACGATGTGCACCTGCGGCATGGACATCGCCACGCAACACGACACCCCGGCCACACACAGCAGAAACTGCAGCATGCCTGGCGCCATGCCCAGCGGGCGAACGGGATCGACCGGCGGGTCGCGGCGCAGGGCGTGGCTTACCGGGGGCATGGTCGTCACGGCGGTATGCGGGGGCTTGCGGCGGAACACCAGTGCCAGCGGCAGCATGGTCAGCAGACAGAACAGGCCCAGTCCGGTGTACGTCTGGCGCCAGCCCACGGTGTCGATGAAGTGCTGTAACACCGGCGGCCAGACCGCGCCGGCCAGGTAATTGCCGCTCATGCAGATGGCCAGCGCAATGCCGCGCCGGCGCGTGAAAAATTGCGAAGTGTCCGCCACCAGCGGCGAGAAAGTCGCCGAAGTGCCCAGCAAGCCCACCATCAGGCCCTGCGCCAGGCTGAACTGCCACAGGCTGCCGGACATGCCCGCAGCCAGAAAGCCCAGGCCCAGCGCCAGCGAGCCGATCAGCAGCGGCACGATCACACCGAA
This sequence comes from Burkholderiaceae bacterium, assembly GCA_030653255.1. Taxonomy (GTDB): domain Bacteria; phylum Pseudomonadota; class Gammaproteobacteria; order Burkholderiales; family Burkholderiaceae_C; genus JAURZS01. The sequence goes on from JAURZS010000156.1 coordinate 5,569, forward strand.
GCGGTCCGACAGCCGCCCCATGAGAATGCCGCCGACGCCAAAGCCCACCAGCGTCATGGTGTAGGGCAGGGAGGCATCGCCGCGCGCCACGGCGAACTCGGCCTGGATCGGAATGAGCACCACGGTGACCGCGTACATGCCCGAGCCGCCGATGGTCATAAGGATCAGGGAGACGATCAGGCGGAACCAGGCGTAGGGCGGCTCGCGGTCTTGCGGTGTGGGCAGTGGGGAGTTGTCTCGCACGATGGGTCGCCGGGGGTGGTTCTGAGGGGAGTCTTGCCAGCCGACATTTGACCCCAGATTCGGATTAGGCGTGCGTCGCCTTCGGGTCAAGTCCGGCGTTCACCTGCATGCCGGGCGCGTCAACTGTCGCTCTGGAAGGAGGCCTTGAGGGCCGAGACAACGGCATCCCAGACACCCTCCTTCCCAAGCGCTGGGATCTCCTTGGCCAACACGTGGGTCAGTACACCCTTGTTGGCCTCGATGGAGCGGATGACCCGGTCGATCTGGGCATCCGGCATTTCGATGATGTCCTTGATGGCCGCGCGCGCCTGCGCATGGCGGCGCATGTAGCGTGACTGATCGCGCATGTCTTCCTTGATCGTGCGTTCCACCACGCCCGCCAGGTAAGAGACGTGACGGCTCAGATCCATCAGCCGCCAGACATGCCGCGCGCTGTCATTGCCAGTGAACTTCAGGTTGGATGTGATGCCGTCGGGGTAGGCGGTGCGTTCACCGAACCCATAGTGCCCTGCGAGGGACTGCATCAGCGGACGAGAGATCATTTCCAGGATACGGTCGTAGGCCCGACGCTCTGTCCCGTCGCTCGTGATCAGCGACGACACCGGCAGGATGAGCGGATCCTTGACCACGCCATCGCGTCGCAGGATGTCATTGATCAGGAAGCGGTGGACACGGCCATTGCCGTCCGCCAGAGGATGGATGTACACGAAGCCGAACGCGGCCACGGCGCTGCGCATCACCGGCGACTGCCCGGATGTGCGATCAATGAAGGTCGCCAGTCCCTCAAGCATGGACCGCAGGTCTTCCGGCGGCGGGGCCACGTAGTGCACGAGCTCCTGATAGCCATGGACCTCGCCCACGAAGATGGGGGAGCTACGGATGCCGAACTGCTGCAGCGACGTGACCTGACCGAGGATTTCGGTCTGCAGCTCAGCCAGCGCCGCATTGCTCAGGGGCAGATCGCCCTGGCCCGTACGCCGGCCCAGCACGCTGGCAAACCGCTGAATCCGATCTGCCTTGTCTGCCTCGCCTTCGATCTGGAAGCTGGAGCGGCTCTCGCGCAGTGTCATCCACACGGCCGACTTCATCAGCAGGTCGTCGCCAAACTCCGCGCCCAGCTCAGCCAGGAGCGCGGCCACGTCGAGACTCATGCTTGCCGTCAGCTGCGGGGTCTTGCGAATGATCGGACAGAAGGCGGGAGACCCCGGCAGGTTATCGCGCACCCGCCAACGGCGATTGGGAACCGCCTTGTCCGGGGAGGCGACCACCACCCGCTTGGCGTCGAGAGCGTCCACATAGCCGACCGGCGTTCCGGCCTGCACGGCAAGCTGCTTGCCGGTCAGCCACTCGTACAAGAAGCAGGCGCGCCGCACATACTGCCCAGTCGGCTCGTCGTTGAACCACGTCGCAAGTTCTTGGGGGTCGAACGCTTGCGCGCTGAACAAGCGCGAAAGCAGCTCCAGGTGGGGCGCTTCATGCTTCAGGTGGAAAGTGAGATGGCCGCGCAGGGTCGCATCGGGGCGCATGGCATCGACGTAAGTTTCTTGCGTCTGTCCGTCGTTGATTTGCGAAGAGCGACGGCCCCCGTTACCACTCATGGTGGCCAGCGGCATGACCAGGCCAAGACTGAACTTGCGTACCAGCCAAGCACCTCCTATGGGATCTGAAATGGTGTCCATCAGCAGCATTTTGCCAAAAATCGATCAATCTTGATTAAATTCACTATAAAAATACAGTTAAAGAGAAAAATCAATCACGATGGCGCAAGCCGCATCGGCGGCTGGTCTGAGGGTATGTGCGCTGGCTGCGGTAGGACAGGCGCCGCCATCACGGGCGGTCCAGTCCTACGCGCGCGCGCACTGCGGGCGCGCAAACTGGCCTGTTGCAACAGGAGCGCCGATATGTCCGATCATTTCCGACCCATTTTTTCATTGAGCGTCATCGTCGGCACGTTTCTGTGCGGGGCACTGAACGCCGGCCTGGCGCAGGCCGCCGACAACACCCGGGCTGACAGCGCGCAGACGCGCTACCGGCAGCAGGTCGCGTATTGCAACAGCGGCCGGTCGCAACAGGACAAAGCCACTTGCCTGCGCGAAGCCGGCGCAGCACTGCAGGACGACCGGCGCGGCCGGCTTGCCGACAGCCCCACGACGTCCTACCGCCAGAATGCGCTGGCGCGCTGCGAAGCCCAGCCTATGATGGACCGGGCGGCTTGCGTCGCGCGCATGGAAGAGCCCGGTGCGGCGCAGGGCAGCGTGAAGGCGGGCGGCCTTATTCGCGAGACGGTCACGCCGGTTGAGACGCCTGCGAAGTAGCTGCCGGTTTTCGCATCTGCCCGGAGGCCAGGCCCAGCCATGCAATAGGCGAGCCCGAGAGCTCCGCAGCATCGGCAGCCGAAAGCGCTTCATCCCAGAGATTGGCGCGAAACCGGCGCAGGGTCACCCCATCGGATGCGGTAGACGCCAACCACAGCAGTGGCGCCGCCATCACATCGGTCTTGAGCAAAGACTCGCGTGCCAGGCCCGGTGTTGGCGGCAGCATGGCGGTGTCCACCGGCCCGCCCGGCACCAGTACATTGACGGTGACGCCGGTGCTGGCCAACTCATGGGCCAGGATCGCGCTGTAGGCCTCGAACGCTGCCT
>JAURZS010000162.1 GCA_030653255.1 Burkholderiaceae bacterium
ATGGGCGGGACGAGCCTGCTCAAGGTCTGATAAACTGCTGAGTTCGACACGGAGAGATGGCAGAGTGGTCGAATGCGCCGGACTCGAAATCCGGTGTACGGTTATGCCGTACCGTGAGTTCGAATCTCACTCTCTCCGCCAGTCATGCCGGAAGTACAGCCGGCTTGACACGCAGCCGGGTACCTTTCATTTCCTCCCGCGCCCGCCATTCGTCATAGGCCGCCTGTTGACCCAGCCACAGACGGGCTGCGCCGCCGTTGTCCACGCCGAGCCACGCTTCAAGCCGCAAAGCCAGTACGGGGGATATGGCGGCACGGCCGTTCAGCACGCGCGACAGCGACACCCGGGACACGCCCAGTTGCTTTGCGGCCTGCGTGACCTCAAGCCCCAGCGCGGGCAGGACATCGTCGCGCAGGGTCAGGCCGGGGTGGGGCGGGTTGAACATCTGTGCCATCGTTGCTACTCCTTCAGTGATAGTCCTGATAGTCCACCAGGATGGCATCCAGGCCTTCAAAGGTGAATGTCAGGCGCCAATTGCCGTTGACCGAGACAGCCCAATGGTTTTGCAGTTCTCCCTTGAGGGGGTGCAGACGCCAGCCAGGCATGTTCATGTCTTCAGGGCGTTGCGCCAGGTCCAGGCGCGCAAGCTGGTTGGCCAGTCTGGCCGCATGCGCCGCCTGAATCCCTGCTTTCGTACCTCGCTCAAAGAAGGCTTGAAGTCCTTTGTGCCGAAACGATCTGATCATGTTGAATTGTATCGTGTAACGATACGGGAGTCAAGCGGAGTTTGAATCGCGCGTATACGTTCCAGGATTGTTCGTGGAAGTCGGAGCCTTCATGAATCAGAATCACACCAATGGGGGCGCTTGGCCGCTTCCTTCGACACAGCGCCTCATCCGAGCACCTTGATGGCCGCATGCAACGCGGGCAACTGTGTGCGATTCGTCTTTGCGAGCTTGTAGAGAATCTTGCGACCCTTTGGCAACAGGTGCACTTGCACCTGCCGCCGGTCGTCCGGATCAGGCCGGCGTTCTACCAGACCGCTTTCTTCGCAGCGTGACACCAAGGCAACGGCGCCATGGTGCTGGGTTTGCAAGCGCTCGGCGATTTCTCCGATGGTGGCCCACTCGCGCCCGGCAAAGGCGCAGCAATGCAGCATGACCTGATAGTGAAGGATCGTGATCCCTTCGGCGCGCGCGGAATTCTCGGCGAAGCGAAGGAAGCGACGCAGCCGATACCGGAACTCGGACAGAGCCTCGACGGTTTCCTTCATATCGACCGGGGTGTCGGGGGTGGGCGGCGGAGGGGCGGAATGGCGAGGCATGGCAGAACAGGGCGGGAGCGGCATCTCCGAATTTGAACCACGTATTTTCACCTTTTGCCAACCCGGGCACGAGCATCAGCGTTTTCCCTAGATCAATCTATATCATGATCTGATGTATTATCTATCACATCATGATAAAAAACCACAAAGACTTTTTCGCCGGTCTGATGTTCTGCGCGATCGGGCTGGCCTTCGCCATCGGTGCCACCAACTACAAGATTGGCGAAGGTGCCCGCATGGGGCCGGGCTATTTCCCGATCATGCTGGGCGTCATCCTTGCGCTGATTGGCGTGGTGATCCTCCTGACCGGCCTTGGCTCCAGACGTGTTGAGAAAGGTCAGGTGGGTCGCTGGGCATGGCGGCCGGTTGGCTACATCCTGGGCGCGAACTTGCTGTTCGGCCTGGCTCTCGGTGGCGTGCCATCGCTGCACGTACCAGCCATGGGGCTGATCGTAGGCATATACGCACTGGTTCTGGTGTCCAGTCTGGCCAGCAAAACGTTCAAGCTTCACAAGGTGCTGGTTCTGGCCACCGTTTTGTCCGTCGGAAGCTATCTGGCTTTCATCGTTCTGCTCAAGCTCCAGATCCAGGTCTGGCCTTCCTTCATCGGTTGATCATCCCAAAGGCACGCATGGAACTGTTTTCGCACCTCGCAATGGGCTTCGGCGTGGCCTTCACGCCCCTCAATCTTCTCTACGCATTCATCGGTTGCCTGCTCGGCACGCTGATCGGCGTGCTGCCTGGCATCGGTCCGGTCGCCACGATCTCGATGCTGCTTCCGGCAACGTACGCACTGCCGCCGGTCGCCGCGTTGATCATGCTGGCGGGGATTTATTACGGCGCCGCCTATGGGGGCTCCACCACGGCGATCCTGGTCAATCTGCCGGGCGAGTCATCGTCCGTGGTGACTGTGATTGAAGGCTACCAAATGGCGCGCAACGGACGCGCCGGCCCGGCGCTTGCTGCTGCCGGACTGGGCTCGTTCTTCGCCGGCACTGTCGCCACTCTGATCCTTGCCGCTTTCGCGCCCCCGCTGACCGAGCTGGCGTTCAAGTTCGGCCCGTCGGAATATTTCTCGCTGATGGTGTTGGGCCTGATCGGCGCCGTGGTGCTGGCTTCAGGTTCGTTGCTCAAGGCGGTTGCCATGATCATTCTGGGACTGCTGATGGGACTGGTGGGAACCGACGTGAATTCAGGCGTGGCCCGTTTCTCATTCGATGTGCCGGAGCTGACCGATGGCCTCGGCATCGTGGCACTGGCCATGGGCATCTTCGGCTACGGCGAGATCATTGCCAACCTGGCGTTGCCGGAAGGTGACCGGGAGGTCTACACCTCCAAGGTGCACGGATTGTGGCCCACGCTGCAGGATTTCAAGGACATGGTTCCGGCCGTTCTCCGCGGCACAACTGTGGGCAGCGCACTTGGCATCCTGCCTGGCGGAGGCGCGATGCTATCGTCATTTGCGTCGTATGCGATCGAGAAGAAGATGCGCATGCGGCCCGGTGAAGTCCCTTTCGGCAAGGGTAATATCCGTGGCGTCGCCGGCCCCGAATCTGCCAACAACGCCGGTTCGCAGACGTCGTTCATCCCGTTGCTGACCCTTGGCATCCCGCCCAATGCGGTGATGGCGCTGATGGTCGGTGCAATGACGATCCACAACATACAGCCTGGCCCGCAGGTGATGACCAGCAACCCGGAACTCTTCTGGGGGCTGATCGCGTCGATGTGGCTCGGCAACGCCATGCTGATCATCCTGAACCTGCCGTTGATCGGTATCTGGATCAAGCTTCTGACGGTGCCTTACCACTACCTGTATCCCGCCATCGTCTTGTTTTGCGCCATCGGGGTGTACACCACCAACAACAATACCTGGGATATCTGGATGGTGGGCGCCTTTGGCTTCATCGGCTACGTGTTTCAGAAATTGGGCGCGGAGCCCGCGCCACTGTTGCTGGGTTTCATCCTGGGCCCGATGATGGAGGAGAATCTGCGCCGCGCACTGCTGCTGTCGCGTGGCGACTGGAGTGTTTTCGTGACAAGGCCGTTGTCGATGTGGTTGCTGATCACCGCCGTGGTGATGCTGGCCATTGTGCTGTTGCCTTCCATCAGGGCCAAGCGTGAAGAAGCGTTTGTAGAGGAATAGCACTGCGGCGGGCTTCGTTCGGGGCAGGGCGTCAGCCAGGGGCGGGATGCGATTCACATCTGTGATGCCCCAGGTTCACACCGACCAGGTGCTGGACTAAGGCCTGAGAAAACCATGTTGATTTTGTGGAATCCACATGCTGTTGAAAATAAGCGCTTTGAACTCCATAGGCCGAGGAGAACGCGCGCATGCCGACCACCTACTTTGACGTTCCTGACATGGAAGGACTTACGTCCATTACCAAAGAATATGTCGTCGCGACCGCCGAAGGTTCGGATCACGCTAGCCATGAGGCGCTGAGCAGGCTCTTGCGCCGCGTGAGGCAGGCATTCCAGATGGATTGTGTCTTTGTGTCCGAGTTCCTGGAGGGGCGGCGCATATTCCGTCATGTCGACTCCGCTGACGAGGAAAATCCCATCGTCAGTGCTGGAGGCTCAGATCCCCTGGAAGAAAGTTTTTGCCAGCGTGTCGTCGATGGTCGGCTCCCCATGGCGATGCCAGACGCGGCTGCGAATGCTGTGGCAGGCGGCCTGCCTGTAACGCAGAAAATTGGCCTTGGGGCCCATCTGAGCGTGCCGATATATCTTCCGGATGGAAGCGTATTCGGTACCCTTTGCTGCTTCAGCAAGAAGGTGCAGCCGGGGCTTGGCGGATCGGAAGTAAATGCACTTGCCGCAGTGGCAAATCTGATAGCGTCCAGCCTTTGTCGAGATGGCGCGAAGTCGGATGCCCCTGCCGCCCACGGACGGGGACATTGACGGGTCGTCAATTGCAGGCTGGCTTAAGCATCCCATGGATTGACGAGGCGAAGCCCCAGGCCTGCAAAGTCCTTGGCGTTGCGCGTCACCAGAGTCAGATCATGTTGCAGGGCTGTGGCTGCCAGCAGTCCGTCGATCGCTGGCAACGGTCTGCCAGCCTGGGCCATCACACGACCCCAGCGGTCGGCGGTGTGGGCATCGATGCCGTGCACACGGCCCACGAAGTAGTTGGGTAGTTCCACCTCCAGCCAGTCCAGCAGGGATTGCTTTCGGCGGGGGTCCTCCACCCGTTCGAGCCCCTTGCGGATTTCACCCAGCGTCAGGACACTCAGGAACAGTGACTGCCGTGGCCGGGCCTGCAACCAGGCCACGACACGTGGGGCGGGTTGCTTGCGCCGCAACTCTGACAGGACGTTGGTGTCGATCAGGTAGCTCAAAAGTCCACCGCGCGTGGCAGGCTGCGATCGCGTTCGAACTCGATGTCGTCGGCCCCATACAGAGGGGACTGGCGCATGAAGTCGACCAGCGATGCCTGATTGCCGCTGAGCTGGTCGAACAGTTCACGCGAGATGACCACCGCCACCGAGCGGCCATGCACAGTGATTTCCTGCGGGCCGTCGTCGGCCGCGTGTTTGACCACCTCGGAAAACCGCGCTTTGGCAGTCTGCATTTGCCAAGTGTGCATGTGTGAACTCCGTCGAATCCAAAATTCTGACTATACAGGTCAGAAAATGGAACTTTACCTCAAATCAAGGCTGCGTTCAAAGGTATTTCCGACCCCGTTGGGCTCGAAGAAGGTGCACTTGGGATGCCTGCCTTTGCAGCGAATCACCTCAACAACTCATTCGACCTGATGATCGTCAAGGCCCGGTTGATGTGCAGTTCCATGGCTGCGACCGCGCGCTCGGCGTTGCGCTGAATCGCCGCCTCGAAGATTTCCCGGTGTTCTTCGTGCACGCTGCCCGGTGGCGGGCCGTTGACCGCCGTGAAGCGGCGGTAGCGTTCGGTCTGCTGGTACAGAAGGCTGCGCAGGCGTTCCAGCCAGGGCGAAGGGCAGGCTGACACCAGGGCGTCGTGGAACTCGCGGTTGCGCGCTTCCCACTCGTCGAAGGCGCCGGCGGCATCGGCCTGCAGGCGTTCTTCGGACAGCGACAGGCGGTGAAAGGTGCTGACTACGGCGGCCTCCCAGGCGTCGCCGCCGTGGGCCATGCTCTCGCGCAGCGAGGCGCATTCGAGCAGGACGCGGGTGCGGGTCAGGTCTTGCAGATCGGCCAGCGACATGGGGGCCACGCGGAATCCGCGCTGGCCTTGGGAGACGACCAGTGAGTCGGAGACCAGCAGCGCGAGCGCTTCCCGAAGTGTGCCACCGCTTACTTTATAGACTGCCTTGAGGTGTTCGACGCGCAGTTTGTCGTTGGGCAGGTACAGGCCGTGGATGATGTCGCGCCGCAACTGGCGGTAGGTGGCCTCGAACAGCGTGCGCGGCGGCTCCTCGGTGGCAGCAGCCAGCGGGGGTTTGTCTCTTCCTAGGGTAAACACGGAGGCTTGCTGGTTCATACCCGTTAAAATATCGATATTATTAGGTTTTGTCGCGATTTTATAACAGATCAAGGTCCAAGATGACAAGTGTCCGACGATTGGCATACATCGAACTGGAGGTCAGCGACCTTCAGGCATGGCGAAAGTTTGCGCAAACGGTTCTGGCGGCGCAGGTGGTCGATGGCCCCGGCGCCGATACTTTGCTGCTGCGCATTGACGACCGTAGTTTCCGCATCGCCCTCAGACAGGGGCCGCGCGACGACATCGTCGCCATCGGCCTGGAGGCCGACAACCGCCAGGGCTATGAGCAGATCCGCGCCGCACTCAAGAAGGCGGGGCATCCTGCCTCTGACGCATCGGCTGCGCACACGGCGGCGCGCGGCGTGGCCGAGCTCATGACGGTCACGGACCCCACGGGCCTGGCGCTGGAGTTCTCCTACGCTGCGATGGCGCGTCCGCAGGAGCCCTTCCATCCGCCGCGCGCACACAGCGGCTTCGTCACCGGCGAGCAGGGCCTGGGCCATGTGATGGTGACAGTGCCCAACAAGGCCGAGGCGCAGGCATTCTACGAATCCGTTCTGGGCTTCCGCGTGAGCGACTATGTCGTGACCAATTACAACGGCCGTGATGCAAGCTTTGTATTCCTGCGCTGCAACGGGCGCCACCACACCATGGCTGTCGGTGAGTTGCCGCTGCCCAAGCGGCTGGCGCATTTCATGCTGCAGTGCCGCGATATCGATGATGTGGGCCGCGCACTCGACCGTGTGCCGGCCTCGGGCCTGAAGCAGACGCGCTCGCTGGGCCGTCACATCAACGACAAGATGATTTCCTTCTACATGGAAACGCCCTCCAAGGTGCAGGTCGAGTACGGCCATGGCGGCGTGGAAGTCCAGGACGAGCAGACCTGGGCCGTGTCGACCTATGACGTCACCAGTGTCTGGGGTCACAAGCATCTCTGAGCCCTGCGTTCGCATCGTCCGATTTTTTTCATCCTCTGAGCGCAGTTCCTGGAGACATGCAGATGGCGTCTTTGCTTCGGTCCGATCTGATCGGCACCTGGGAGATGGTTTCGTGGGTGCAGCGCCGCGGCGAAGAGCAAGTCCTGCCCATGGGCGACTCGCCGGTCGGTGTGCTGGTATATACCGACGACGGAATGATGTCGGTCAACATCATGCGACGCGATCGTCCGCTCATGCAGACGGGCGATTTCGTCACTGGCAGCCTGGCCGAAAAGGCCGAGGCTTTCGGCAGTTATCTGGGCTACTGCGGCACGTTTGAACTGGATGGTTCGGATGTCGCGCACCAGATCACTTGCGCGAGCTACCCGAACTGGGTGGGCCAGCGGCAGATGCGCAGTCCGCGCATGGTCGACGGCCTGCTGGTGCTGGAGGCCGCCCCCCGTATCGTGTCTTCCGTCAGTGTGACGGCAACTTTGACCTGGAGACGTCGTCATGGATAAATCGAACAGCGCCGCGGCAGCGGGCGTGAGCAGCCCCGAGATCGGCAAGAGCATTTCCGCAGGCGGCTTGCAGACCAACTACCACGATCTGGGCAGCGGCAAGCCTGTGATGTTCATTCACGGTTCAGGCCCGGGCGTCAGCGCCTATGCCAACTGGCGCCTGGTGATGCCGGCGCTCGCCAAAAGCCGCCGTGTCATCGCGCCGGACATGGCGGGCTTCGGCTTCACCGAGCGGCGTCCCGGCGCTGTGTACAACATGGACGGCTGGGTCAGGCAGGCCGTGGATCTGCTCGATGCGCTGGGCATAGAGCAGGCCGACCTGGTGGGCAATTCGTTCGGCGGGGCCTTGTCGCTGGCCCTGGCGATCCGGCATCCGTCGCGGGTGCGGCGCCTGGTGCTGATGGGCGCGGCGGGCGTGGAGTTTGGGCTCACGAAGGCGCTGG
>JAURZS010000165.1 GCA_030653255.1 Burkholderiaceae bacterium
CCATCGACCATGGACAGGGCGCGCTCCACCTCGCCGCCGAAGTCGGCGTGGCCGGGCGTGTCCACGATGTTGATGTGCGTGTCCTGCCAGCTCACGGCGCAGTTCTTGGCGAGGATGGTGATGCCACGCTCTTTTTCCAGGTCATTGCTGTCCATGACGCGCTCGGCGATCTTCTCGTTCGCACGGAAGGTGCCGGACTGGCGCAACAGCATGTCCACCAGCGTGGTCTTGCCGTGGTCAACGTGGGCGATGATGGCGATATTGCGGATTTGCTTCTGACTGCTCATGTTTCACTTTCTAGAATCTGTTCGATCTCTGCCGGGTTCAGCAGGCGACCCGGAATGAGTTCACCGGCCTTGACATGGGCTGTGCCCAGCAAGGCTGCGGGTTGCTGGCCGTAAACGGCCACCTGCGCGTTGTCTTTCCAGCTGCCCCGGCGGCGCAGACCGCTCAGGAAGCGCCCGGCATCGTCGGCCGCCAGCGTGACGGCTTCATGACCGGCCAGCAGCGAATCCACCGGCAGCAGCACCGACAGGCGTGCATCTTCGTCCATGGCTTCCAGGGCCTGCAGTGTCACGCACTGCGACAGGTCGAAGGCGCCAGTGGCCGTGCGCCGCAGCGAGACCAGGTGCGCGCCGCATCCGAGCGCCTCGCCGATGTCCTCGCCCAGCGTGCGTATGTAAGTCCCCTTGCTGCAACGCACCTCCAGCCGCAGGTCCATGCCACCTTCGCGCGGCAGGCACTCGATGGCCAGTGCGTAAATCTCGATCTCGCGCGCCTCGCGCTCGACCTCGATGCCGGCGCGTGCGTATTCGTACAGGGCACGCCCGTCCTTCTTGAGGGCGCTGTGCATGGGCGGCACCTGCCGGATGCGGCCGGTAAAGCGCTGCGCCACCTCGGCCACCTGCTGCGCCGTGATCTGCACGGGCCGCTCGGCAATGACTTCGCCCTCGGCGTCACCGGTGCTGGTTTTCACGCCCAGGCGCGCCACGGCCACGTAGCATTTGTCGGCATCCAGGTGCAACTGGCTGAATTTGGTCGCCGCGCCGAAACACAGCGGCAGCACACCAGTGGCCAGCGGGTCCAGCGTGCCGGTGTGCCCGGCCTTCTCGGCGCGCAGCAGCCATTTGCATTTTTGCAGCGCGTCGTTGCTCGACAGTCCCAATGGCTTGTCCAGCAACAGCACCCCATGCACGGGGCGCCGTGACACCCTCGTGCGCGGCGCGTGCATGTTCAGTCGTCCTTGGCGCGAGACGAGACGGCACGCGCGATCAGGGCGTTCATGTCGGCCGCCTTTTCCGTGGTGCGGTCAAAAAGGAAATGCAGCGTAGGCACCGTATGGATGTGAAGCCGCTTGAACAGGCCGTTGCGCAGAAAGCCGGCGGCCTGGTTGAGCGCTTCCTCGCACTCCTTCGGGTCGCCGACGAGCACGCTGAAATAGACCTTGGCATGCGCATAGTCGGGGGTGACCTCCACCGACTGCACCGTGACCATGCCCACCCGCGGGTCCTTGAGCTCGCGGGCGATCAGCTCCGTCAGATCGCGCTGGATCTGATCGGCGACCTTGAAACTGCGGTTGGGCGCGGACGGCTTGCGGCTTGCCATGGCATCAGAGCGTACGGGCGACTTCCTTGATCTCGAAGAACTCCAGCACATCGTTTTCCTGGATGTCGTTGTAGTTCTTGATGTTCAGGCCGCACTCGAAGCCTTCCTTGACCTCGCGGGCGTCGTCCTTGAAGCGCTTGAGCGATTCGAGCTCACCCGTGAAGATGACCACGTTGTCGCGCAGCAGCCGCAACCGCGCCGCACGCCTGACTACCCCGGAGGTGACCATGCAGCCTGCGATGGAGCCGATCTTGCTGACCTTGAACACCTGACGGATCTCGGCCGTGCCGATGACTTCTTCCTTCTTGTCCGGCGTGAGCATGCCCGACATGGCGGCCTTGAGCTCATCGACGGCATCGTAGATGATGTCGTAGTAGCGGATGTCCACGCCGTTGTTCTCGGCCAGCTTGCGCGCGCCGGCATCGGCCCGCGTGTTGAAGCCGATGATGACCGCCTTGGAGGCAATCGCCAGATTGACATCGGACTCGCTGATGGCGCCCACGGCCGTGTACACCATCTGCACCTTGACCTCTTCGGTCGACAGCTTGAGCAAAGACTGCGCCAGGGCTTCCTGCGAACCCTGCACATCGGCCTTGACGATGATGGGCAGCATCTTGACCTCGCCTGCGGCCATGTCGGAGAACATGTTCTCCAGCTTGGCGGCCTGTTGCTTGGCCAGCTTGGTATGGCGGAACTTGCCCGCACGGTAGGTGGCGATTTCGCGGGCGCGACGCTCGTCGGACATCACCATGAATTCGTCACCCGCCTGAGGCACTTCGGTCAGACCCTGGATCTCCACAGGGATGGAGGGGCCCGCGGCCTTGATGCTCTTGCCGTTCTCGTCCAGCATGGCGCGCACGCGGCCATAGGTCGAGCCTGCAAGCACCACGTCGCCAGCGCGCAATGTCCCGGACTGCACCAGGACGGTGGCCACCGGGCCGCGTCCCTTGTCCAGACGGGCTTCGATCACCAGGCCCTTGGCCATGGCATCAACCGGTGCGCGCAACTCCAGCACTTCGGCCTGCAGCAGCACCTGCTCCAGCAGTTCGTCGATACCCTGGCCGGTCTTGGCCGACACGGACACGAACGGCGACTCGCCGCCGAACTCTTCGGGCACGACTTCCTCGGCCACCAGTTCGCTCTTGACACGCTCGGGGTTGGCATCGGGTTTGTCGATCTTGTTGACCGCCACCACGATGGGCACGCCCGCTGCCTTGGCGTGCTTGATGGCTTCGCGGGTTTGCGGCATGACGCCGTCGTCGGCAGCCACCACCAGAATGACGATGTCGGTGGCCTTGGCGCCCCGTGCCCGCATGGCCGTGAAGGCCTCGTGACCGGGGGTGTCCAGGAAGGACACCATGCCACGCGGCGTCTCGACGTGGTAGGCGCCGATGTGCTGCGTGATGCCGCCGGCATCGCCGGATGCCACCTTGGCGCGGCGGATGTAATCGAGCAGCGAGGTCTTGCCATGGTCGACGTGGCCCATGACGGTCACGACCGGCGCGCGCGGCAGCGACTCGGCATGCTGCTGAGAGACTTCCTCGTCGGTGAAGGCTTCCGGATCGTCCAGCGCTGCAACGATGGCCTTGTGGCCCATTTCCTCGACGACGATCATCGCCGTATCCTGGTCGAGCGGCTGGTTGATGGTGACCATCTGGCCCAGCTTCATCAGGTGCTTGATGACCTCGGAGGCCTTGACCGCCATCTTGTGCGCCAGCTCGGCCACTGTGATGGTTTCGGGCACGTGGACTTCGATGATGCGGGCCTCGACCGGCGCAGACTGTGCGGTGTGGTCGTCGCGGTCGCGGTCATTGCCACGGCGCCCGCGCGGGCCACCGCGCCAGCTGTTGCGCCCGACGCCGCCGGACGAATCGCCGCGGGTCGGAATGGCCTTCTTTTTGGCTGGATCGCCGGCCCAGCTCGAAGACAGCTTGGCCGACTTGACTTCCTTGCCCGCGCCGGCGGTGGCGGCACCAGGAGCGGCGGCCACACCGGGGCGCGCCGGCTGCGTGCTACCCGTGGGCGGCTTGTGCAGTGTGCCCTTCATGCCGGCCTTGGCGGCATCGCCCGCAGCTGGTTTGACGGCGGGCTTGATTTCTTCGGGCTTCTTGGCGATCAACACCTTCTTGGGCGTCGACATCATCGAGCGGATGGCGGCAGCCTCGGCTTCGGCCTTGCGGCGGCGCTCGCCGAGGTCGGCTGCGCGGGCGACTTCCTCGTCGGCGCGAGCCTTGGATTCGGCGGCGGCCTTCTCGCGAGCCTCGGCCTTGATCCTGGTTTGTTCCTGCTCCAGCGCGGCGGCCTGGTCCTGTGCCTCAACGGGGGCGGGACCATCGGCGCTCACGGCCTCGGCCTGCTTCTCACGCAAGGCCTGCTCGGCCTGGGCGGCGGCGCGCTCGGCCTGTTCGCGTTCACGCGCTTCCTGCTCTTCGCGCAGACGTCGCTTCTCGGCCAGTTCTTCTTCCTGGCGGCGGATGAACTCGGCCTGATGCCGCGCTTCTTCCTCACGGCGGGCCAATTCGGCGTCGTCGATCAGAGGGGCGGACGGGGCCTCCACAACGGCTGGCGCCTCGGCAACGGCGTCCAGGCTTTCGTCGCGCTTGACGAAGGTGCGCTTCTTGCGCACTTCGACCTGGATGGTGCGTGCCTTGCCCGTGGCATCGGCTTGCTTGATCTCGCTGGTGGACTTCTTGACCAGCGTGATCTTGCGGCGTTCGGCCGTCGCCGTGCCATGAGCCGCCTGCAGAAAACTCAGCAGCTTTTGCTTGTCGGCATCGGTCAGGGCATCGGACGCAGCAGATTTGCTGACACCCGCGCTGCGCAGCTGCTCAAGCAGGGTTTCGGTTGATTTTTTGAGTTCACTTGCGAACTCGGCAACGGTGGTACTGGACATATCTGGTTCGCCTCCATGACCATTACTCTTGACCCGCGAACCAATGCTCGCGAGCCTTCATGATCAACGTCTTGGCTTCGTCGGGAGACTGGCCGGTGATTTCTGTCAATTCATCAACGGCCAGATCGGCCAGATCGTCGCGCTTGTGCACTCCGCTCTCGGCCAGCTTGGCAATCAGCGTGGGCGTGAGGCCTTCGAGATCGCGCAGATCCTGCGAAACCTCCTCGACGCTTTCTTCCTTGGCGATTTCCATCGTCAACAGCGCATCCTTGGCACGGGTGCGCAGCTCGTTGACGGTGTCCTCGTCGAAACTTTCGATCTCCAGCATTTCCTGGATCGGCACATAGGCGACTTCTTCCAGGCTGGTGAAGCCTTCGGCAAACAGGATATCGGCGATTTCCTGGTCGACATCGAGCTTCTCCATGAAAAGCGTGCGGATGGTGTCGGTTTCCTCGGCCTGCTTCTGGGCCGACTCTGCCGCATCCATGATGTTGATTTTCCAGCCCGTGAGATCGGACGCCAAGCGCACATTCTGTCCGCCGCGGCCGATCGCGATGGCGAGGTTTTCCTCGTCGACCACCACGTCCATGGCATGGCGCTCCTCGTCGACGACGATGGACGACACATTGGCCGGCGCCAGCGCTCCGATCACGAACTGGGCCGGGTCTTCGCTCCACAGCACGATGTCCACGCGCTCGCCGGCGAGCTCGTTGGTCACGGCATTGACGCGGGTCCCGCGCACGCCGACGCAGGTGCCGATGGGGTCGACGCGTTTGTCATGCGACAGCACGGCGATCTTGGCGCGCGAACCCGGGTCGCGGGCGCAGGACTTGATCTCGAGCAGGCCCTGCTCGATTTCCGGCACTTCCTGGCGGAACAGCTCGATCATGAAGGCCGGCGCAGAGCGCGACAGGATGA
>JAURZS010000175.1 GCA_030653255.1 Burkholderiaceae bacterium
GGACCAGTAAAAGGGGTGGCTGTAGGTGTGGCTGGCGATCTCCACGTGGTCCAGCGCAAATATCCTGCGCGCAGTCGCTTCAAGCTGCGGCGACAGCGCCGGGTACAGCCCCTTGGGCGAGGTCTCGCCCTCTATGAGCGAGAAAGTGGTGGGCAGAGGATAGCGCAGCAGAAACTCGCGCAGCAGCACATCGCCCGCCAGCGGTGTGCCAGGAATCTCGGCCTTGCTGGGAAAGCCGTCACCATCCACATGCACCATCAACAGGCGGCGCCCGTTGTCGCTCGTGACATCGGGCACCGGCACCTCGGGGCGCACGCGCAAGGCGGCGCGAAAGAACTCGATCGGATTGACCACCCAGCGCTCGCCCTGGTCCTGGCTGAGGTCGAGCTTCCAGTAGCGGTCCACCGCAAAACCGCCCCAGGGCGCAATGCCGATCGCGTCGGCATACTGCCCGGAAGCCGCCGTCACGCGCAGCCACACATCGCCCTGGCGCAGATGGAGGGGCGCGAAGCTGTCGACAATGGGCTGCGGCTCCATCTCGAAACCCACGTGCGGCGAGCGCTTCTCCAGCTTCAGCGACAGATTGCCGCGGGCCGACTCGCCCACGTCAATTCCAAAGCTGTCGAGGGCGGCGTCGCCCGGCATGGCGCCCACGATCACCACCGGCACGCCTTGCTCGCGCGCCGTGTTGAGCAGCTTCATGACACGCGGCGTCTCGGGGAAGCTGCCCCGATTGAACCAGGTCAGCACCCCCGCGTAGCGGCCGATCAGCGGGCGCTCGCTCAGACGCGACATCTCGGGCGCGTCGAAATAGACATGGGTGGCGTCCAGGCCGAGGTAATTCAGCGGCATGGTGCCCACGCGATGAATCTCGTGCAGCGCGACGGCCGCCACGTGACGGGACTCGTCGTGCAGGGCCAGCACTTCGCGCGGGATCGCCTCCACCCGGCCGACGCCCACCATGTTCAACGCCGGATTGCTGACCCAGGGCGTGATGCCCAGCGCCATGATGCGACGCGCCGTCTCGCGGGCCAGCTCGCGCTGCTGCGGCGCCACGTAGTCGATCGCGACCACCGGCAGGCCGTACTCGTCGCGGCAGCGGCGCAACTGCGCCAACAGCCAATCGCGGTCCTGCGGCGGCACCTCGCGGTAGCTCTGGTTGCCGGCATCCCAGCCCTGGAACAGCGACTCGGCCACCACTGCGTGCGCCAGACCATGGACCTGCGGCAGGATCTCGAAGCCCCGATTGAAGATCAGCCTGGCCTCGGGGTGCGCCGACTTGATCGCGCGGATCAGCCCGGCCAGGCCTGCGGCCTGCGTGGAGCGCGCCTCGTCGGTCTTGGCCACCAGATTGAAGGAGTCCAGCGTGTCCAGAAAAAAGGCGCGAAAGCCGCGCGCCCACAAAGGCTCGATGACCTCGCGCAAATAAAACGCGTGCCAGTCGGTGGCGGTCTGATCGATCACGATGGAGCCCCAGGCGGTGTTGGCGCCCAGCTTCCACTCGGGCCTCACCTTGGCGAAATAGCTGCGGGTGGGATGAATCTCGCCAACCGACACATAGGCCGCCACGGTACTGCCTGGATTCAGTCTGTGCATCCAGGCCGACTGCTGCGCATGGTCGGGTTCGACCACCACCGTGTCAAAAGCGCCCAGCGTCTCCCACGGAATGTCCTGGTCGTAATAAAACGCGTACGACGCTGGCGGCGCGGGCAATGACGGTTGCGCGCCGACGCAGACCGTGCCCAGGAGCAGGGACACGGCAAGCCAGGCCCGCAGACTCCACCGGCCCAGACTGTGCAGCCGCATCAAGCCTCCCGCAGCGATGCGGCCAACGCCTTCAAGCCATCGACCAGGGCGGTGGATGGCGTGTAGCCGAGTTCTTTCTGCATGGCCTCGGGCCGCATGGCCGATTCGCGGACATCGCCCTTGGCAGGTGGCTCGTGGCGCACCGGAGCCTCGCGGCCGAAGGCCTCGAACATGGCGTGCGTCAACTCGATCAGTGTGACCGAACGGCCCGTGCCCACGTTGAGCACGCCCGTTGCCGTGCCGGCCAGCGCGCGCGCATTGGCCTGGGCCACATCGCCGACGTAGACAAAATCGCGGGTCTGCAGGCCGTCGCCGAAGAGGCGCAGCGTGCCGCCACTCTCGATGGCATCGGCGAACTTGCTGATGACCCCCGCATACGGCGAGCGCGGGTCCTGGCGTGGACCGTAGACGTTGAAGTAGCGCATGCCCAGACTGGACACGCCGTAGAGCTCGCGATAGAGCGCCGCGTACTGGTCGTTGAAGTACTTCTCAAGCCCATAGGGCGACAAGGGCGCAGGCGCCACGCCCTCGTGCAGAGGCAGCACCTGCGGCACGCCATAGACAGCGGCGCTCGACGCATACACCATGCGCGGCACACCCAGGCGGCGCACCGCATCGAGCACATTCAGGAAGCCCAGGACGTTGTGCCCGGCCGAGGCCACCGGCTCGGCAATGGAACTTTGCACCGAGACCTGCGCGGCCAGATGCAAAACCGCCTGACAGCCTTGCACTGCCGCATCGACGGTGCTGGCGTCGCGCACATCGCCCTCGATCAGCTGGACCCGGCCATCGGCCAGCGCATCGGCCGGCAGATTGTCGCGCCGTCCGTTGGACAGGTTGTCCAGCACGCGCACCGCTGCGCCGCGCGCGAGCAGCGCCTGCGCCGTGTGCGAGCCGATGAAACCCGCACCACCGGTAATCAAGACACGTGTCATCCAGAAGCCTTCCTGTCCTGCAGCGATGTTAACGGGTTTACCTAACTTTACAGCCGGTTCAAACGGGCGCAGCGGCGCAGGGCGCATAGTGCAAGCTCGCAGTTTCGCGAGGTTTACCATCGGGCCATGCAACAACTTCTGATGATTGAGGACGACAGCCGGCTGGCCCAGATGGTGGGCGAGTACCTGGGGCAGTCGGGCTTTGGCTTCGCCCATGCCCCGGACGGCCTGCAGGGCCTGGCACGCCTGCAGGGCGAAGGGGCCGCGATCCCGGACCTGGTCATCCTCGACCTGATGCTGCCCGACATCGACGGCCTTGAAGTCTGCCGTCGCATCCGCTCGCTGCCCGGTGAGGCCGCGCGCGTGCCGGTGCTCATGCTGACCGCCAAGGGCGACCCCATGGACCGCATCATCGGCCTGGAGCTGGGCGCGGACGACTACCTGCCCAAGCCCTTCGAGCCGCGCGAGCTGCTGGCGCGCATTCGCGCCATCCTGCGCCGGCGCTCCGACGGCGCGGCGCCTTCGGCCAAGATGCTGCGCTTCGGCTCGCTCGAGATCGACCGCGATGCGCGCATCGTCACCGTCGCGGGCCAGCCCTGCGAGCTCACCTCCTACCAGTTCGACCTGCTCATTGCGCTGGCCGAGCGCGCCGGCCGGGTGCTCACGCGCGACCAGATCATGGAGGCCGTGCGCGGCCGCGAGCTCGAAGCCTTCGACCGCTCCATCGACGTCCACATGGGCCGCATCCGCGCCGCCATCGAAGTCGACGCCAAGAACCCCAAGCGCATCCTGACCGTGCGCGGCGTGGGCTAC
>JAURZS010000181.1 GCA_030653255.1 Burkholderiaceae bacterium
GCCAGACCCCGCCCAAGCCGAGCACCGCAGGGAAGCCCGAAGGGCCCACCCACCGGGGTCGCCCCGCGCACTGAGCCGCCCACGCGCGCCCCCACCGGAGAAAACAAAGCCACGGCGCTCAACCCTCACCCCCAGACAAACAAGCCCGCGCAAACCCCACATAAGCCTCCAGATCCGCCAGACTCTTGGTCTCCGTCACCGCCACGAGCAGCCCCCGCGAACTACCCGCCAACTCAACACTGACAGGCACCCCCGCAAACACCCCCAACGCCCGCATGCGCTCGCAGAACAGGGCCGCATCCACCGGCAGCTCGATCGCAAATTCGTTGAAGAACACCCCGCTGCGCAAGGCCGTCACGCCGGGCAAGGCCAGCAAACGCTCGTGCAGATAGCGCGCCTGCGCCGCATTGACCCGCGCGAGCTGCATGAAATTGGCCTCGCCCAGGGCCGACAGATAGGCCGCAACCCGCACCGCATTGAGGGCCTGGTTGGAGCAGATGTGGCTGGTGGCCTTGTCGCGCGCGACATGCTGCTCGCGGTCTTCCTTGACCAGCGCGTAGCCGAGCTTGCCGTTGATGTCGTGCAGGCGGCCCACCAGACGGCCGGGCAGGAAACGCTCCAGCGGCTTGGTGCAGGCAATGATGCCGATGTAGGGGCCGCCCGAGCTCAATGGCAGACCCAGGGGCTGGCCTTCGCAGACGACGATGTCCGCGCCGTTGCGCCCAGGCGCTTCCAGCCATCCGCACAGCAGGGGGTTGACGGCCACGCAAAGCAGCGTGCCTGAAGCCGTGCACGCTGCTGCGACTGCGGCGACGTCTTCGATCACGCCGAAGGCATTGGGGCTTTGCAGGGCGACGCCGGCGACATCGCCCGCGGCCAGCAGGGCCGACAGTGCGGCGGTGTCGGTCAGGCCGGTGCGGGCGTCCTGGTCCACGGTGTCGATGCGCACGCCGCGCGGCAGCAGATAGGTCTGGAGCACTTCGCGGTATTCGGTCCAGACTGCGCGGGCGACGACGATGCGGCGCCGGCCCGAGGACGAGCACATCATCCAGCAGGACTCTGCCAGCGCGGTGGCGCCGTCGTAGACCGAGCAGTTGACGCTGTCCAGACCCAGCAGGCGACCGGCCAGCACCTGGAACTCGAACAGGGCCTGCAGCAGGCCCTGGCTCATCTCGGGCTGATAGGGTGTGTAGGCGGTGAGGAATTCGCCGCGCGACACGATGGCATCGACCACGGCAGGGATGTAGTGTTCGTAGACGCCGCCGCCGAGATAGCAGGCATGGGTGAGCGCGCTCTGGTTGCGGTCGGCCATGGCGCGTACATCGCGTGCCAGCTCCCATTCGCTGAGCGCGGGCGGCAGGCGCAGGTCGCGCCCCAGGCGAACTTGCGGCGGCACGTCGGCGAACAACTGCTCGATGGATTGCAGCCCCATGACTTCGAGCATGGCCTGAATGTCCGCGCCGGTGTGCACGTTGTAGCCCACAGGCCGGCGTTCCATCACGCTGTCATGGTGTCTTTGATTCACGTCGTTTCGAGGCGCGGGCGAGCGCCGGTTTGGTCTATCCACACCCCACTGCGGATTATAGGCCGCGCCCCCTGTGCAGACGCAGGCACAACCGGCCTCCGGACTGTCGGGTATCGGCTCAGTTGGATCCCGCGCCGCCGAGCCTGCGCAGGGTCCACCACAGGATGCGCAGATCCAGCCACAGGCTTGCCTCGCGGGTGGAGCGCAGGTCCAGCGCCAGCCGCTGGTCGGGCGTGGCTTCGGAGCGCAACAAGGCCTGCGCCAGGCCGGTGATGCCGGGGCGCACGCTCAGGCGCTGGGTCCAGTCCGCCTCGGAGTAAAGCGAACGCTGGGCCGGCACATCGGGGCGAGGACCGACCAGGCTCATCTCGCCGCGCAGCACATTGAAGATCTGCGGCAACTCATCAATGCTGCTGCGGCGCAAAAAGCGGCCAACGCGGGTGATGCGCGGATCGTTGCTGGCGGTGAAATAGGGACCGATGGACGCCGCGTTGCGCACCATGCTGCGGAACTTCAGCAGTCCGAATTCGCGCCCCTGCGTGCCTACGCGGGTCTGGCGGAACAGTACGGGGCGGCCGTCCTCGAGCACCACGGCCAGGGCCGCGAGCAGCAGCACGGGGCTCAGCAGCAGCAGCGCCACGCAGGCCACCACGATGTCGAAGGTGCGCTTCATGGCGGCCCCGGCTGCGGCCTGCCCGCCATGTCCGCAGCAATGCGCGCCACGGCGGCGGCCACGCGCAGCCGATCGCTCTCCTGCTGCGCCGGCGTGCGCAGGGCCAGCGCGGCCTCGGCCTGGCGCAGCGCGGCGACTTCGTCTTCGAAGGCACGTGGCGAATCGCTGCGATGGAAGGTACGCGACAGGATCACGGCGCCCGAACCCAGGCGCACATGCTCGGCCAGCACGTCGCGGCCCGGCAATGCGCCCTCGTCAAGGCGCGCTATGCCCCCGAAGCCGAAAGGCAGGCCCTGGCGCCGGGCGGCCACAGCCACGCGATCGATCAGGCCTTGCGCCAGCGGCTCGAACATGAAGCGACAGCCCAGCGACAGATGCAGGTCGTTCAGGCCCACGAAGACCTCGCCCAGGCCGGGCGTGGCGATCCATTCGTCCAGGCTGGAGAGCGCCTGGGCCGTCTCCAGCAGCGGCACGATGGGCGCGCGGCCCGCCACGATGCGGGAGAAATCGGCGAGCTCCTGTGCCGAGCGGAACATCGGCAGCATCAGGCAATCTGCGCCCTGGGCCAACGCATCGTCGACCTCGGCGGGGGTGTCCGCATGCAGGGGGTTGAGGCGCACCATCAGGCGCGAGCGCGTCAGCACCGCCTTGATCCGGCCCACGTCGTGCGGCGCGTGGGTGCTGATGAAGGTGCTGCGTCCGGCCTGGCGCTCGGCCTTGCCGTGGCGCTCCAGATCGACGAACAGACGCATGCCAGGCATGGCGTCGCAGCGCCGCGCGAAATCGGGATCGTTGGTAATCTGCAGGAGCTCGATCATGGCTGTGGTGTCAACGCCGGAGCAGGGAACGCAGCACGGGGCTGGCCAGCACACAAAGCCCCATCAACAGACCGGCGGCCAGACCCGCACCGACCAGGGTCAGCCAGGGATTATCGAGCGAAACGCCGCGCAATCCGGCCCACAGCGCGGCACACAGGCCCGCCGGCAGGGCCATCTCGCGCCAGGCCAGGGCGGCGGCGACTTCGCGGCGCGCCGCAAACAACATCACCACGGCCGCCACGGCAAAGGCCAGCACCAGCGCGAACATGACCTCGCGCGGACCCTGGGCACCGTACAGCAGCAAGGCGGTCAGCCCCAGGGCATAGCCCAGCGCTGCCGCGCGCATGCGCCCGAGCGTCGCCAGCAGGCTCACAAGGACTGCGACCAGGGCCTGCGGCAACAGCGTCCAGGCGCCCCAGGCTGACCAGCGCGCCACCTCGTCGACATGGCGGCTCTCCATGCGGCCCCAGCCGAACAGCAGATCGGCCACCGGCTGCGCGCCCAGAGCCAGCCCCAGCGCGGCCGCACAGGCCAGCGTCCAGGACAGCACGAAGGCGCTGCGCAGTTGAACGGCAATACCGCGCCCCTCGGCATGCGCGCGCGCCAGCGCAGGGAAAGCCAGCGCCGTGACGAGCTGTATCGCCAGCAGATTGGGCAGCTCCACCAGCTTCCATGCGTAATTGAAAGTGGCCAGCGCGCCGTCGCCGCCGCTCGACACCAGGCTGCGCGCCACCACCGGCAAGGCCACCGGCAGGCCGGTGGCCAGGCCCGCCCAGCACCAGATGCGCCAGGCCGGCAGCCCCTCGACCGGGGCCTGCGGCGTGCGTGCGGCGTGCGCCAGGCGGCTCATGCGCCAATGCAGCCAGCCCAGGCGCAGGCCGACCGCCGCCAGCAGGCCCAGACCCAGCCAGCCCACGACATGAGCGCCGGAATAGAAAAAAGCCACCCCAGCCAGCACCGGGATCACCACACTGGTATGCGCCACATTCATGCCGTACATGCCCACCACGTCGCGCTCGTGCTGCAGCCGCGTGTACCAGACGGCTGCCGTGAACGACAGCGGCAGGGCCAGCGCCGACCAGCGCACCCCGGCCAGCAGTGCCGCCTGATGCGATTCGCTCACGCCCGGGGCGAGCAGATGCGCCAGCGGCGCGGGCCACAGCAGCAGACCCAGGGCCAGTGCCGCGCCGACGCCGGACAGCGCCAGCGCCACGCGCTTCTGGCTGGCCGCCTGTGCGGCGGGCAACTGTCGCGCCCACCAGGGCACCAGCACCAGCCCCAAGGCGCCGGTGGCCAGGACATTGGCCACGATGTCGGGCAGCGTGATCATCACGACCACCACATCGGCCATGGCCGTGGTGCCGAAGGAGGCGGCCAGCATGGACTCGCGCACCAGGCCCAGCACGCGGCTGAACAGCATCAGCACGAGAGAGGCCATGGCGGCGCGCAAATAGGTGGACATGGCCGCGATTATCCGGGCGCGGCAGTGCCGCGCGCGGGCCCGCTTCCGGGAAAAACTAAAATCAACGGTTTCGCCCGTCATTCCAAAGTCCTCCTATGCCTCAAGACAAGACCCAGACCGCTGCCGCGCCTTCGGCGCCGCAGGACGAAAACCAGCTGATCGCGGAGCGCCGCGAGAAGCTGCGGGCGATCCGGGCCCGGGGCATCGCCTTCCCCAACGACTTCAAGCCGCGCGACACCTCTGCGCAGCTGCTGGAGACCCACAACGCAAAAGAACCCGAGGAACTGCTGGCCGAAGGCACGGTCGCGGCCGTGGCCGGCCGCATGATGCTCAAGCGCGTCATGGGCAAGGCCAGCTTCGCGACGCTGCAGGACAGCACCGGGCGCATCCAGATCTATGTCACGCGCGACAGCGTGGGCGAAGAGGTCTACGCGGACTTCAAGCACTGGGATCTGGGCGACATCATTGCCGCCGAAGGCCGCGTCTTCAAGACCCGCACCGGCGAGCTGTCCATCGACGCGAGCACCGTGCGCCTGCTGACCAAGAGTCTGCGGCCCATGCCCGACAAATTCCACGGCATGGCCGACCAGGAAATGAAGTACCGCCAGCGCTACGTCGACCTGATGACCGACCCCGCCGCGCGCGACCGCTTCCGCGCACGCAGCAAGGCCATCACCTCGGTGCGCGAGTTCATGGTGGAGCACGGCTTTCTCGAAGTCGAAACGCCCATGCTGCACCCCATCCCCGGCGGCGCGAACGCGCGTCCTTTCAAGACGCACCACAATGCGCTGGACCAGGAGATGTTCCTGCGCATCGCGCCCGAGCTGTACCTCAAGCGCCTGATCGTCGGCGGCTTCGACCGTGTGTTCGAGATCAACCGCAGCTACCGCAACGAAGGCATCTCGGTGCGCCACAACCCCGAGTTCACCATGATGGAGTTCTACGCGGCCTACTGGAACTACCTGGACCTGATGGACTTCACCGAGACCTTGATCCGCCGCGTGGCGCGCCAGGCCACCGGCGGCCTGATGCTCAGCTACGACGGGCGGCCCGTGGACCTGGGCAAACCTTTCGAGCGGCTGACCATCCGCCAGGCCATACAGCGCCACACCGACGTCGGCGACAACGTCGACGATGCCGCGTGGCTGATCCAGCGTCTGCGCAAGCTGGGCCTGACCGAAGAGAAGAACAAGCTGTCGCGCCGCACCCTGGCCGCACTGCAGGTGCTGTTCTTCGAGGAGACTGTGGAGGACAAGCTCTGGGAGCCGACCTTCATCATGGAGCACCCCACCGAGATCTCGCCGCTGGCACGCGCCAACGACGAACGGCCCGAGGTGACCGAGCGCTTCGAGCTCTACATCACCGGGCGCGAGTTCGGTAACGGCTTCTCCGAACTCAACGACGCCGAAGACCAGGCCGCACGCTTCCATGCGCAAGTCCAGGCCAAGGACAGCGGCGACGACGAAGCCATGTTCTTCGACCACGACTTCGTGCGCGCGCTCGAATACGGCATGCCACCCACCGGCGGCTGCGGCATCGGCATCGACCGCCTGATGATGCTGCTCACCGACAGCCCGAGCATCCGCGACGTGATCCTGTTCCCCGCATTGCGCCGAGAGACCTGAAGCCGCGCAGGCCCTTTGCGCTCCGCGGGGGCGCGGGACGGAACCGCAGGCAAGACATGTATCACTAAGGTGATCTGCTTGCTGAATCCGTCAATGCCCTCATGAATCTGCTTTGCTGCCTGCGGCCGCAACGCCAGGAACCTGAGCATGAGATGGGCCACCACTCCGACACAGCGCCTGCCCGCAAATCAAAGGCTGCCGGCGAAAAGCCCTCCTCGTCCCCGAAGAAGAAAAAATTCAAGGCCCCCCTGTACGTCGCTCCTCAGTCGCTGGACTCGGCGCAGCCCTTGCAGGCCACAGATCTTCAAAAAATGGCGCTCCAACTTGAGGACGCTTGCAAGCCACCCGGGCGGATCGCCCCGTCGACCCTGATCGAGTTCGGCAAGAACCTGGAAATGAAGCTGAGCAAGACACTGCCCGAGGACCTCCTCGGCATCGTGCTCAATTTCATGACCGCATGCCGCAAAGCGGATGTGCAGAATCCCGACATGCGTGCGCGCAATGAGGTACGCCCTGGCCGACACGAAACCGGGGCCATTGATCAGCAGCTGCCTGCGCGACCTGGTCCAGGCCTGGCCGGCGGGCATGCGTGCGGTGCACCAGGCGGTTTCCAGGCTGGACCCTGCCGCCACCGAGCAGTGGCTGGACTCGGCACCAGCCCTTCGCCTCGCCTTGAGCGAACTGACAGCGCCGCAGCCAAAGTAACGGCGCACCCAGTCCCCCAATGCAGGCTGACACGCCTGCCCAACCGGAGCCCAGACCGCTCGCCAGCGGCAAGCCGAGGCCCTGGCCCCTATCGACCAGCAAATGAAGAAGCTGGCGGCACCAGCAGGCTCAGACTCGCAGGGGAAATGCAGTCCGCCAACAGGGCGGCGCTCCGAACAGTGGCGTCCGACCTGACGAGCCCATTCCACCCAACCCTGACAGGCTATTCGACGCCAGCTATCCTGTGGACGTATCCATACCATTGCGTAAATAGGCCAAGTAGCCTGCCTCAGGAAACCGCCCCCCAGTGCAAGCCCCCCTCAAATACCTGAGCGGCTACCCCGCCCCGCTGATCGCCCAGGTCCAGGACCTGCTGGCACAGCGGCGGCTGGGCGATCTGCTACGGCGCAAGTACAGCGGCGCGCACGACATCCGCAGCGATCGCGCCTTGTACGACTATGTGACGGGGCTCAAGAACGAATATTTGCGCAATGCCGATCCGCTGTCGCGGGTGCACTTCGACAGCAAGCTGCATGTGATCGCGCACGCGCTGGGCACACATACCACGGTGTCCCGGGTGCAAGGCGGCAAACTCAAGGCCAAGCGCGAAATCCGCGTGGCCGCCCTGTTCAGGGAAGTGCCCCTGCCTTTTCTGCGCATGATCGCCGTGCATGAACTGGCGCACATCAAGGAGAAGGAGCACGACAAGGCCTTCTATCAGCTATGCACCTATATGGAGCCGGCCTATCACCAGATCGAACTGGACCTGCGCCTGTATCTGACGCACCTGGATGAACTGGGTCCGCTCGTCTGGCCGGACTGAGCATGCACCTTGGGCGCGGCGCGGGATGTCCTGAAGCCCCTTGCAAGCCTCGCAAAACCCCACTGGCCGTGAAGCAGCCCCCGCTCAAACCAGCAGGTCGAGCGCGCGCATATACGCCGGCTGCACCATCAGCGCATCCCAGTCGGGCGGCGGTGTGGCGGGCAACAGTGCCAGGCGGCGCGCCTCGCTGTCGGGCAAAGGCTCCCAATGGCCCTTGAGCTGGGCCTCGGCCAGACCGTCGAGCAACTCGTCCACGGGACGCCCCTCGCCCACCGACTGGTTGCACAGCAGCACGAGGTCGCAGCCCGCCTGCAAGGCGGCCACCGCCGCCTCGGTGTAGCTGACCTCGCGCCCATCGATGACGCGCGCGCCCGCCATGCTCAGATCGTCGCTGAAGATCGCCCCCCCGAACTGCAGGCGCGCGCGCAGGATATCCTGCAACCAGACCCGGGAGAAGCCCGCCGGCCGTGTATCCACCTTCGGATAAATCACGTGCGCTGGCATCACGCTCGTCAGGCTGCTGCTGAGCCAGCCATAGGGCGCGGCATCGTCGGCAAGAATTGCCTTGAGGCTGCGCCGGTCGACCGGAATATCGGTATGGGAGTCGGCCTTGACGAAGCCGTGCCCAGGGAAATGCTTGCCGCAGTTGGCCATGCCGCTTTGCAGCAGACCGTGCATCAGGCTCTTGGCCAGCAGTGCGGCCACGCGCGGGTCACGCGCGAAGGCGCGGTCGCCGATGACGCCGCTCTGGGCGTAATCCAGGTCCAGCACCGGGGTGAAGCTGAAGTCCACGCCACAGGCCCGCAGCTCGGCGCCCAGCACGTAGCCGCAGGCCGTGGCCGCGTCGGTGGCGGCCAGCGCGTCTTTCATCCACAGTTCGCCCAGGGCGCGCATGGGCGGCAGGTGCGTGAAGCCGTCGGTGCGAAAGCGCTGGACGCGTCCGCCTTCGTGGTCCACGCAGATGAGCAGATCGGGACGCAGCTTGTGCATCTGCGCGCACAGCGCCGAGAGCTGCGCGCGGCTTTTCCAGTTGCGGGCAAACAGGATCATGCCGCCCACCAGCGGATGGCGCAGGCGGCGGCGGTCGGCGGCCGTCAGTTCGGTGCCGGCAATGTCAATGATGAGGGGGGCGTGCAGGTTCATGGGTTCGTTGGCGCGCCGTTGGCGGGTACGCTCGGGGGAAGATGTTCCACCACGCAGAAGCTGGCGGCATAGTCGGATTCGTCGGTCACGCTCACGTGCGCACTCAGACCCCTGGCGTCGAACCAGTCTTTCAGGCCGCCATGCAGCACGATGGCCGGCTTGCCGCTGGGCAGCTTGCCGATTTCGCACAGGCGCCAGCTCATGGGCATGCGCATGCCCAGGCCCACGGCCTTGCTGAAGGCCTCCTTGGCGCTGAAGCGGGTGGCCAGGTAACGCACACCGCGCTCCGGCCATCGCTGCGTGCGCATCTTCCATGTGGCGAACTCGTCCTCGCTGAGCACCTTGCGCGCAAAGCGCTCGCCATGGCGCTCCAGCGATGCGCGGATGCGGCGCACGTCGCAGATATCTGTGCCTATGCCGTAGATCATCGCGGCCCCGGGGCAAAGGCCTGATCGATACAGGCCAGGTAGGCCCTGACCGTGGCGGCATAGCCGAGTTCAAGCGCATCGGAGATCAGCGCATGGCCGATGGAGACCTCCTGCACCGCAGGCACTGCGCTCAGAAAAGGCGCGAGGTTGTCGCGGTTCAGGTCGTGGCCTGCATTCACCCCCAGCCCGCAGTCCTGCGCGGCGCGCGCAGCCTGCGCAAAACGCGTCAGTACCTCCTGCTGCGTCACGCCGCCGAAGGCTGCCGCATAAGGCTCGGTATAGAGCTCGACACGGTCGGCGCCGATGTCGCGCGCCGCCTGCATGGCAGCGGGGTCGGCGTCCATGAACAGGCTGACCCGCACACCCAGCGCATGGCACTGCGCAATCAGCGGGCGCAGCCGCGCGCCATCGGCGGCGATGTTCCAGCCATGGTCGCTGGTGAACTGGTCTTCGCTGTCGGGCACGAACGTGGCCTGCTGCGGCCGGAACTCGCGCACGAAGTCCATCAGGTTCTGGAACGGATTGCCCTCGATGTTGTACTCGGCCTGCGGCCACTGCTTCATCAGCGCGGACAGTTCGGCCACATCGGTGGCGCGGATGTGGCGGGCGTCGCTGCGCGGGTGCACGGTGATGCCCTGCGCGCCGGCCTGAAGGCACAGCGTGGCGGCGCGCAGCACGCTGGGAATGCCCAGGTGGCGGGTGTTGCGCACCAGGGCCACCTTGTTGACATTGACCGACAGCGCGGTCTTGTCCGTGTGCGTGGAAGAGTTTTTCATAAGGCTTGCAGGTCGATCATCATCTGGCGGGTGCGCAGGACTGCGCCTCCGCAATGGTAGTGCAGCAAGGACCGCAACAGGGGCTTGAGCTCGCCCATCATGCCGGCGCAGGCACGCAGCGTCGCATGGAATGGAGCCTCCTCATCAAGCGCGCGCTGCAGCAGCGTCCATTGCGCGCCGCCCAGGGCATGGCGCTCATCTGTGCCGGCCCCACGCAACCCGCCCTCAGGCACCAGAACGTAGCGCGCCGCAGGTTCCAGCGCCGCCAGGGTCAGGGTCTGCAGATCGAGCTGTGGCAGCACGCCGATGTCGCGCAACAGCAGCAGTTCGAAGGCGCGCAGGGCCGGCGGCAGCGCCTGCGCGTGCTCGGACGCGAGCACCTGCACCGCGCTGGCATAGGCATCGAACAGGCTTTCGTGCGGATCGTCGCGCGCCACAAGGCGCAGCAGCAGTTCGTTGAGGTAATAGCCCGACAGCAGGGCGTCGCCCGTCGGCATGACATGGCCACCAGCCCACTCGGCCCCCTTGAGCGCATGGATTTCGGCGTCGCCGCCGGGCGTCAGCGCATACGACACCAGCAGCGGCTGCAGGGGCAGCAGGATCGGGCGGAAATTCGAGCTCGGCTTCTTCGCGCCGCGCGCCACCAGCGCCACACGCCCGTGCCGCCGGGTAAAGACCTCCAGGATCAGGCTGGACTCGCTCCAGTCATAACGGTGCAGCACATAGGCAGGCTCCTCCGTGATCCGGACGACAGCCACTCAGACCCCGCCGACCTTATTCATACCCGAAAGAGCGCAGACGCGTCTCGTCGTCGGCCCAGCCGGAGCGGACCTTGACCCACAGTTCGATGAACACCTTGCAGCCCATGAGTTTTTCCAGCTCCTGGCGCGCCTCGGTACCGATGCGCTTGAGACGCTCGCCCCGCTCGCCGATGATCATGGCCTTGTGGCCCTCGCGCTCGACCACGATGGTCGCGGCGATCTTGACCAGACGGCTCTGGTTGCGCCCGATTTCTTCCTCGAACTTGTCGATCACCACAGTGGATGTGTAGGGGAGCTCGTCGCCCGTGAAGCGGAACAGCTTCTCGCGCACGGTCTCGCTGGCCAGGAATTTTTCGCTGCGGTCGGTCAGTTCGTCCTCGGCATACATCCAGGGCTGCTGCGGCAAGTATTTTTCGCAAATGCCGAACAGACGCTCCACATCCTTGGCGTTCTTTGCCGACATGGGCACGAACTCGGCAAAGGGGTGGCGCTCCTGCATGCTCTTGAGCCAGGGCGCAATCTCGGCACGGCGGTGCACGGTGTCGAGCTTGTTGGCAATGAGCAGCGCGGGAATCTCCGGCTTGAGCAGGGATAGCACCTTGGCGTCAGCCAGCGTGAAGCTGCCGGCCTCGACCACGAACAGCACCAGATCGACCTCGCCCAGCGCGCCCAGCACGGTCTTGTTGAGCGAGCGGTTCAGCGCCGTGTTGTGCACCGTCTGAAACCCCGGCGTATCGACAAAGACGAACTGCGACGCGCCCAGCGTGCGTATGCCGGTGATGCGGTGCCGCGTGGTCTGCGCCTTGCGCGAGGTGATGCTGATCTTCTGGCCGACCAGCGCGTTGAGCAAAGTGGACTTGCCCACGTTGGGCTTGCCGGCGATGGCCAGCAGGCCGCAGCGCTGCTCGGCCAAGGGCACAGTGGGCGTGGCTGCGGGCTGGCTCAAGAGGTCCGACAGGTCCGGCAGTGGTGGCTTTTTGGTTGGCATCATGCGCCCTTTGCCTTGAGTGTCAAAAGCATGGCCGCAGCAGCGGCCTGCTCGCCAGCACGACGTGAGCCGCCAATGCCGCGTTCGGTGACGCCGAGTTCGGGCACTTCGCACTCGACATCGAAAGTCTGCTTGTGGGCCGCGCCCAGCGTTCCGGCAACGCGGTAGACCGGCAGCCTGAGCCGGCGCCCCTGCAGCAACTCCTGCAGTTCGGTCTTGGGGTCCTTGGCAGCGGCCGACATGCCGGGGTTGATCTCCACGGTCTCGTACAGGCGGCGCACCAACGCCTCGGCCGGACCATAGCCAGCGTCCAGGTACACGGCGCCGAGCACCGCCTCGAGCGCATCGGCCAGGATCGAAGGCCGCCTGGTGCCGCCGGAGCGCGCTTCGCCCTCACCCAGATTGATCAACTCGGGCAAGTCCAGGCCGACCGCCAGCTGGTGCAGCGTGTCCTGCTTGACAAGATTGGCCCGCACACGCGACAGATCACCTTCAGGCAGGGCGCTGAGGCGCTCGTAAAGCAAGGCGGCAACGGCCAGGTTCAGCACCGAATCGCCCAGAAACTCCAGGCGTTCGTTATGGTCTGCCGAAAAACTCCGGTGCGTGAGGGCACGCACCAGCAGTGAGGGATCGGAGAACGTGTGCTGCAGGCGCGCCTGCAGCCCTGACAGGCCGGGGTCCACGCTTATTTGGAGCGTCCGCTGTATTTCAGCAGCAGATAGGCCGGGCCGGTCAGGTGAATTTCCTTGTTGTAGGCAAAGCTGACCACAACCTTGTCGCCATCCTTGGCGATGTCGAGATCCTTGCCTTTGATCGACTTGATGTCGTCGATCTCGGCGGCCTTGTCGAAACTGGACCGGATCTCGGCCGGCGTCGCCCCCTCCTTGGCCTTGTTGACGGCCTTGAGTATGGCCTGGTACTCGACCACGGTGGGGAATGCCTGGGCGCCGACCACACCAATGCAGGCGAGAACCGCGCCGACAAACAGCAGGCCGATGAATGAAATGCCACGTTGCTTCGATCTGGGCTGATGTTTCATGAACTGATCCTTACTCGAACGACCCGATGCGCTTCAGACTGCTGAAGTTCATCCACACGAAAAAGGCCTTGCCAACGATGTTGCGATCCGGCACGAAGCCCCAATAGCGTGAATCCTGCGAATTATCGCGGTTGTCGCCCATCATGAAGTAATGGCCTTCAGGCACCTTGCAGACCACGCCATCCGCACTGTAGCGGCAATTGGCACGAAACGGAAAGTCTTCGATCTCCTGCTCGGAGAAACCACCGCGCCGGCCATCGTCGTTGAGCACGCTGTAACGCCGGCCGCCCGCAGTCTCGCCGAACTGCTTGAAGTAACGCATGGCATCGTCGTCGAAGAAATCGGGCAGCGCATTTCTGGGTACGGGCTGACCGTTGATCGTGAGCCGCTTGTTGAGGTACGCAACCTCATCGCCCGGCAGCCCCACTACCCGCTTGATGTAGTCCAGGCTGGGCTTGGGCGGATAGCGGAACACCATGACATCGCCGCGCTGCGGCCGCGCACCTTCAGTGATGCGGGTATGGATCACCGGCAGGCGCAGGCCGTAGTGGTACTTGTTGACCAGAATCAGGTCGCCCACGCGCAGCGTGGGAATCATGGAGCCTGACGGAATCTTGAAGGGTTCGAACAAAAAGGAGCGCAGCAGAAAAACCGCCGCAATCACCGGGAACAGGCCGGCGGTCCAGTCCAGCCACCAGGGCTGGGCCAGCACGCGGCGGCGCAACGGCTCGACGTCCTGACCGTCAGTGCGCAGACCCTGGCGCTCGAGTTCGGCCTTGCGCTGCAGGACCTGGGCTTCGAGCGCTGCGGCGGCGCGCTCACGCTGCGGCAGGAAATAAAAGCGCTCGGCCAGCCAGTAAATGCCGGTCACGAAGGTGGCCAGGAACAACAGCAGCGCGAAGTTTCCCTCGACAAAATTGAAGTACCAGGCGCCGACATAGCCGACGAAGGCTGCGAGAATCACAGAGGTGAGGGCCTGCATCAGTCCTCCACCTGGAGAATGGCCAGGAATGCCTCCTGGGGGACTTCGACCGAGCCGATCTGCTTCATGCGTTTCTTGCCTGCCTTCTGCTTTTCGAGGAGTTTGCGCTTGCGCGACACATCGCCGCCATAGCACTTGGCCAGCACGTTCTTGCGCAAGGCTTTGATTGTCTCACGGGCGATGATATTCACCCCGATCGCAGCCTGGATCGCCACGTCGTACATCTGGCGCGAAATGACCTGGCGCATCTTGGCAACCACGGCGCGGCCCCGAAACTGCGACTGCGAACGATGCACGATGATGGACAGCGCATCGACACGCTCGCCATTGAGCAGGATATCAACCTTGACCACGTCGGCGGCGCGGTACTCCTTGAAGGAGTAATCCATGGAGGCATAGCCCCGGCTGACCGACTTGAGCTTGTCGAAGAAGTCCAGCACGATCTCGCCCAGCGGCAGCTCGTAGGTCAGCATGACCTGGCGGCCGTGATAGGCCATGTTCATCTGGATGCCGCGCTTCTGGTTGGCCAGGGTCATGACGGCGCCGACGTACTCCTGCGGCATATAAAGGTGAACCGTCACGATGGGCTCACGCACCTCCACCATGCGGCCCTGATCTGGCATCTTGGACGGGTTCTCGACCATGACCACCTCGCCGTCCGACTTGACAACCTGGTAGACCACGCTGGGTGCGGTGGTGATCAGGTCCTGGTCGAACTCGCGCTCCAGACGCTCCTGCACGATCTCCATATGCAGCAGGCCCAGAAATCCGCTACGAAAGCCGAAACCGAGCGCCTGACTGACTTCCGGCTCATAGTGCAGCGAGGCGTCGTTGAGCTTGAGCTTTTCGAGGCTGTCACGCAATCCTTCGTACTGGTTGGCCTCGGTTGGGTACAGGCCCGCGAACACCTGGGGCTGGATTTCCTTGAAGCCGGGCAGCGGCTCGGTGGCCGTGGCGGCTGCGCCGCCCGTGCCGGGCCGGATCAGGGTGACGGTGTCGCCGACCTTGGCGGCCTGCAACTCGCGGATGCCGGCGATCACGTAGCCGACCTCGCCGGCCTCGAGTGACTCGCGCGGCGCATTGGCCGGCGTGAACACGCCCAGGCTGTCGGCGTTGTAGGTCGCGCCGGTGGCCATGAGCTTGATGCGCTCACCCTTGGACAGACGGCCGTCGACCACACGCACCAGCATGACCACGCCGACATAAGAGTCAAACCAGCTGTCGATGATCATCGCGCGCAAGGGTCCGTCCGGGTTGCCGCGGGGCGGCGGGATGCGCGCCACCACGGCCTCCAGGATGTCGTCAATGCCCATGCCGGTCTTGGCTGAGCAGGCGATTGCGTTCGAGGCGTCGATGCCGATGACGTCCTCGATCTCGGCGCGCGCATTGTCGGGATCTGCATTGGGCAGATCCATCTTGTTGAGCACCGGCACCACCTCGACGCCAAGGTCCAGCGCGGTGTAGCAGTTGGCCACCGTCTGCGCCTCCACGCCCTGGCTCGCGTCCACCACGAGCAGCGCACCTTCGCAGGCGCTGAGTGAGCGGCTCACTTCATACGAGAAGTCGACGTGACCCGGCGTGTCGATCAGGTTGAGGTTATAGACCTGTCCGTCACGCGCCGTGTATTGGAGTGCAGCCGTCTGCGCCTTGATGGTTATCCCACGCTCTTTCTCAAGATCCATGGAGTCGAGAACCTGCGCCTGCATCTCGCGTGCTTCGAGTCCGCCGCAGCGCTGGATCAAACGATCCGCGAGTGTCGATTTGCCATGATCGATGTGCGCGATGATGGAAAAGTTTCTGATGTGTTTCATCAACGAGAACGCTTAAGTGATTGAATTGACTGGTTGCGCCCAGAAAAAAGGGCGCGTCGAAAATTGACGCGCCCTAAAACCAACAATCTATGGCAACTGCGATAGTTGGAACTTCATTGTAGGCAAAAAGCCCCGCGCGTACAGTCCAAAAATCGCCGTAACCATGTCGTTGCAGCGCAGCAACATGAACTTTATTAACAACTTATCAACAACTCCAGGTGGCGACACCCTGAACAACTTGTGGGCGATCTGTGGATCACCTGTGAACCATGCGATTGCATCTCGCATGGTGGTTTCCACCCCATTCGATA
Organism: Burkholderiaceae bacterium; assembly: GCA_030653255.1. Classification (GTDB taxonomy): domain Bacteria; phylum Pseudomonadota; class Gammaproteobacteria; order Burkholderiales; family Burkholderiaceae_C; genus JAURZS01. Next base: position 15,871 of record JAURZS010000181.1, read on the forward strand.
TGTCCGTAATGAGCCATGGAAGGCCTTGATTCTATCCAAATTTGTTCTTAGCTTTGACAAAAGTTTGTGTTCACTAACTTTATTTGATGATTCAGGTCGAGGGGAAATATTTAAAAAAAAGCCTGCAGGCCGTTCCTGCGGCCTGAAAAAAAACCCCAAACCCGAGTCCGGGTTGGGGGTTCTTGACTTGCCGACCTGAATTCAGCGGGTCGGCCGGATCAGCGCGAACTGGGCCAACTCGCCACGCCGGAACAGCACGTTCACAGGCCGGGATTTGTCGATCTTCGCCAGAGCCGCCTCGAACTCCTTGACGTTGCCGATCTCGGTATTGGCGATCGCAAGAATCACATCCCCTTCGCGCAGGCCGGCGCGAGCGGAGCCCTCGGCAACGGCATCGACCTTGACGCCACTCTTGAGCTTCAACTCGCGCTTCTGCGCCTCGGTCAGATCGCTCACCGTCAGACCCAGCAGCTGACCGGCGGCGGAGGCCCGGGGCTTTTCCTCGCGCTCCGGTGCACGGCGGGTGGCTGCCGTACGCTCGGCTTCGAGTTCGGCGACGACGATGCTCAGATCGCGCGTGTTGCCGCGTCGAAACACCGTCAGCGTGCTCTTGCTGCCCGGCTTGGTGTTGCCCACCAGGCGCGGCAGGTCGCTCGCCTTGTCGATGGGCTTGCCATCGAAGCGGGTGATGATGTCGCCGGCCTCGACGCCCGCCTTGTCAGCCGGCGCGCCGGCTTCCACGCTACGCACCAGGGCGCCTTGCGGCCGCCCCAGGCCGATGGACTCGGCCACGTCCTTGGTGACCTGATCGATCTGCACGCCGATGCGTCCGCGCGAGACCCGGCCCGTGGCGCGGAGTTGCTCGCTCACACGGGTCGCTTCATCGATGGGGATCGAGAACGAGATGCCCATGAAACCGCCCGAGCGTGAATAGATCTGGCTGTTGATGCCCACGACTTCGCCGCGCATATTGATCAGAGGCCCCCCCGAATTGCCGGGGTTGATCGCGACGTCGGTCTGGATGAAGGGCAGGTAGTCGCCTGTGTCACGCCCCTTGGCGCTCACGATGCCGGCAGTCACGGTGTTCTCCAGGCCGAACGGCGAGCCGATGGCCATGACCCATTCACCCACCCGCAGGCGGTTGACATCGCCCAGCTTGACTGCCGGAAGACCGGTCGCGTCAATCTTGACCACAGCCACATCGGTACGCTTGTCGAAGCCGAGGATGCGGGCCTTGAACTCGCGCTTGTCGGTGAGCGTGACCACCAGTTCGTCGGCCCCCTCTACCACGTGGGCATTGGTCATGATGACGCCGTCGCTGGTCAGGATAAAGCCGGAGCCCACGCCCCGCGGCCGGGCCTGCTGCTCGTCGTCGGGCTGCTGCGGACGGTTCGGCCGGCGCGGCACGCCCGGCAGCGGCTGGCCGAAGAAGCGCCGGAAAAATTCCTGCATTTCTTCATCGGTGCCGGAGCCTGCGCTGGCCGCGCGGCTTTTCTCGAGCATTCGGATATTGACCACCGAAGGACCGACCTGTTCGACCAAGTCCGTGAAGTCGGGCAAGGCTCGCCCCTGGGCGGCCACCGGCCGCAAGGGCATCAGCGCCACAGTGCTGATGACGGCCAGTGCGCAGACCAGCGCAAAAACGCGAATCTTTTTCAAATTCATATTGATCATCATCGGGAATCCATCCAAGTGAAGTGATAGCTCTTCAGAGTCAGGCCGCAGCAAATGGTTCAGCGCCCGTTGCGAAGCACCCTCATCACAGCGCTGCACGCCAGCACCCGGCCACGACTCTGCAGGATATAGGGTTCTATTTGCCGCGCTCAAGACCCTGAGCGAAAGCCTTGAGGGTCGTCAGCGGCGCCTCGCCCACCACTGTGAGCCACCAGCCGCCATCCTTGTCGCCCGGCTTGTCGCCGATGCGCCGGGTCAGGGTCTGCGTGGCTCCCATGGACAGCATGACCTCGCGCAGGTGGCGCTGCCGGTCGAAGGCCTCGACAAAAAGCGACACCGAGGCCATCCCGTCGGAAAAAATCCACTGCATCGTATTGTCCTGGGCCGTGCCAGAGACCGGACGCTTGTAGCAACTCATGGGCTTGAAGCCCGCCACCGGGTTCCTGAGCGACCAGCCTTCGGCCGCCGGAGTGGTCTTGACCAGCTCCTGGGTTTCAACCTTGTAACCCTCGGTATTGCTCATCATCTGGCTGAGCTTTTCCATGCGCACCGGCGCGTCAAGTTGCAACTCGGAGAACGCCGCCTGCTCCAACACGCGACCGTCGGTGTCCAGCGTCTGCAGCTTGACCACCAGGCCGGACTTCTTCTCGCTCCAGACGCGGTAGCCGAAGCGCAGCCGATCCTTGGGCGCCAGCTCGACCACGTCGGCATCGAAGCCCGCGACGCGCTCGCTGCCGGTGCGGCGGGCCGCATAGAACTGCGCGATGCTGCTGTCGCCCGCGCTCAGCTGGTTGGGGAACAGGCCAAGGGAGTCGCGCCGCTCGGTGCGAACCACCTTGGCTTCGGGCAGGAAGGTCATGACCTCGTCATTGCGGCGGAAGATGGAACGTGGCGCACCGGTCAGAGTCTCGATGCGCTCCATCTGCTGCTCGCCGTCGCACACATGCCAGATGCGGGCGCTGGACAGATTTCCGGCCGCCGAGGAAACGACGAAAGTACCGATGTAGCTGCGCTTGCGCGAAGCGTCGTGCATGCGCATGAGCCAGTCACCGATGCTGGGCTCGGCGGCCTGGGTCGCAGGCCGCGGCGCGGGCCCCGCAGCCTGAACGGGAGCCACTCCCGCCCCCACCCCGATCAGCATGCAAGAGACGACGAGTAGGTGCTTCATGGTGTTTCGCGCAGGGTGTGCGGCAGACTTCAGCGCACCGGCACTTCAAAGGTGGCGTTGCGCAGGAAACCGGCGGGCATCTGCAGCGCGGAGGTGCCGCCAAACTGCTTGTGAGCGGACAGCAGCTCGTCGAGCCGGGAATCGCGCAGCATCACCGGGCGATCGGCATTCGACGCAGAAGCCAGCCGCTCCTGGGTGGTGCGCTGAGGGTTGCCTGCCAGCAATTCCTGGGCCTCGCGCTCGGGCGCCGAGGCCGGGCGCCGGGGTGGCTCGACCGGCGCCGCCTGCGAGAACTGAACCGCAGGCGTGAGACTCACGCCCAGCACATTCCAACCGACGGCCGACACGGCAGCCACGCTGGCGAACGCGGCGGCCAACTTCCAGCGCCAGCTGCCATCGTTGGCGGCATCTTGTCCAGCGGGCGTCGGCGGCGAGGTCACGGCCCCCAGCTCGCGGCCCACCGCCCCAACACGCTGCGGCTCATTGGCCAGCTTATGCCGCAACCGCACGACAAAGCCCGGGTCCACCGGCGCTGCAGCGCCTTCGCGGCCCCGCAGCACGTCGCCGATCAGGTGATAAGCCTGCCAACTGGCGCGCGCCTCGGGGTCGCGGGCGATGGATTCCACCGCTGCGGCGAAATCGGCGCCGCGCAACTGGCCATCCGCCAGCGCGGACAATTGTTCCAGGGTCTTGGATGTGTCTTGGTTCATGGTCACGACTTTCGGCAAAAACGTCATTCCTGCAAGGCCTACCAGCGCTTGCCCGATTGCCGGTCCAGCATAGGCCGGACCTTGGCGGAAATGGCCTCGCGCGCACGGAATATCCGGGAGCGCACGGTGCCAATGGGGCAACTCATCAATTCGGCAATTTCTTCGTAGCTCAAGCCCTCAATCTCGCGCAGGATCACTGCCTGGCGCAATTCCTCCGGCAGCGCATCCATTGCGGCGTTCACCGCCGCACCGATTTCCTTGGCCGCCAGAGCTGTTTCGGGGGTTTCCTGACTGGTTAGTTCATTCCCGGGCCGGTAAGTTTCATCTTCTTCGTCCGAGGACTGCAAAGCCCCCTCGGAAACCACCGGATTGCGCTTGAGTTCGAGCAACGCCTTCTTGGCGGTGTTGACCGCAATGCGGTAGAGCCAAGTGTAGAACTGCGCGTCGCCACGGAACTGCGCCAGCGCCCGGTAGGCGCGGATAAAAGTCTCCTGGGCAATGTCCTCGACCAGATCGACATCGCGCACCATGCGGCCTATCAAGCGTTCGATACGGCGCTGGTATTTGATCACCAGCAGCTCGAAGGCATGCTGGTCGCCGGCAATTGTGCGCTCGACCAGCATGGCGTCGCTGTCCGTCGGACTGGCTTCGCTGGCTGTGGTGGGTGGCGGACTCATGGCGCGGCGTGGGGTCTGTCTGCGGGCAGCCCGGTCTCGCGCCCGGTACGTGGTGCCTGCGAACCGCTGGCCGTTGCGCCGTGGGCGCAGACGGCGCGCCGCAGATCGTCCCACCGGGTCGGGTCGGTCGAGCGCTCCAGCCAGATCCAGCGGGCCGCACCTTCAGCGTCGCGCAACCGCAACAGTAGCGCATGCTGCAGGTCCAGGCAGGGATGCGCAAGCCCCCCAGACATCAGTCCCTTGCCAGCTTCGGCCCATTGCCATTCATTGCCATCCCAGCCTAGATGGCCCGACCGCAGTGAACGCCAGCTGTTTGCGGCCAGCAGCGCGCTCAGCAACAAGACCAGCAGGCCGGCGACCTGCGGCCAGCCGTTCGCCCCAAGCGCCAGCCACCACAGCAAGGTGGTCAGGGCGGCGCACAACCAGACGGCCGCCAGCCCGACGGCCGCGCCGCGCGAGCGCTCCACCGGATAGAAGACCGACGGAGCGCTGTGCATGGGAGGAGGATGCCGCCTGGGGACAGGCGTCAGATGCGCTTGAACACCAGCGAGCCGTTGGTGCCGCCGAAACCGAAGTTGTTCTTCAGGGCCACATCGATCGACAGGTCGCGCGCGGTGTTGGCGCAATAGTCGAGATCGCAGTCGGGATCCTGGTTGAAGATGTTGATCGTCGGCGGGCTCTTCTGGTGGTGGATGGCCAGCACCGTGAACACGGACTCGATCCCGCCAGCGCCGCCCAACAGGTGCCCCGTCATGGACTTGGTGGAGTTGACCACGGTCTTGTAGGCATGCTCGCCCAGCGTGAGCTTGATCGCGTTGGTTTCGTTGGTGTCGCCCAGCGGCGTGGACGTGCCGTGGGCGTTGATGTAATTGACCGCATCGGCATTGACGCCGGCATTGGCCAGCGCCATCTGCATGGAGCGGCGCGGGCCGTCGACGTTGGGTGCGGTCATGTGGAAGGCGTCGCCGCTCATGCCGAAACCGACCACCTCGGCATAGATGCGTGCGCCGCGAGCCCGGGCGTGTTCGTATTCTTCAAGCACCATGACACCTGCGCCTTCGCCCAGCACGAAACCGTCGCGGTCGCGGTCCCAGGGGCGCGACGCTGTCTGGGGGTCGTCGTTGCGGGTGCTCAGCGCGCGCGCGGCGGCAAAGCCGCCCAGTCCCAGGGGCGAGACCGTGGCCTCGGCACCGCCGGCGACCATGACATCGCAGTCGCCGTATTCGATCATGCGGGCCGACAGGCCAATGGCATGCAGGCCGGTGGTGCAGGCCGTCACGACCGCCACGTTGGGGCCCTTGAAGCCGAACTTGATCGACACGTGGCCCGAAATCATGTTGATGATGGATGCCGGCACGAAGAATGGGGAGATGCGGCGCGGGCCGCGGTTCATCAACTCCGTGTGGGTCTGCTCGATCATGGGCAGGCCGCCGATGCCGGAGCCGATGTTGCAGCCTATGCGCGTGGCTTGCTCCTCGCCCAGCGCGTCACCCGTGGGCAGGCCCGAATCCGCCACCGCCTGAAAGGCCGCGGCCATACCCAAGTGTATGAAGCGGTCCATGTGCCGCGCTTCTTTTTCGGGGATGTAGGTGGTGACGTCGAAGCCTTTGACCTCGCCTGCGAACTTGGCGGCAAACCCGCTGGCGTCGAAGCCCTTGATCAGGTCAATGCCGGACTTGCCGGCAAGAAGTTGGGCCCAGGAGTCAGCCACCGTGTTGCCCACGGGGCTGATGCAACCCAGACCGGTCACCACGACACGGCGACGGCTCATGAGAGGGATACCTTTCTGTACGCCATAAGAATGATGGCCGAGCGCTTCGAGGCTCAGGACTTCTGATGGGTGTTGGCGTAATCGATCGCGTTTTGCACCGTGGTGATCTTCTCGGCGTCTTCGTCCGGGATCTCGATGCCGAATTCGTCTTCGAGCGCCATCACCAGCTCCACGGTGTCCAGCGAGTCTGCGCCGAGATCGGCCACAAAGGCTTTTTCATTGGTGACCTGGGACTCTTCCACGCCGAGTTGCTCGGCAATGATCTTCTTGACACGTGATTCGATATCGCTCATGGTTCCCTCTAAGGGTTGTAAATGAATCCGCGATTTTAGCTGGGCTTCGGGATTGGACCCTCGCCCTGCCCGCCGAACGGATAAATCGGCGTTGGTGTGCTGCAGCCTACATGTACATCCCGCCGTTGACGTGGATTTCCTGGCCGGTGATGTAGGCGGCCTGCGGGCTGGCCAGAAAGGCCACCGCCTGGGCTACATCGGACGGGGCTCCGAGGTGGCCCAGCGGAATCTGCCCGAGCAATGCCTTTTGCTGTTCTTCGCTCAGGGCGGCGGTCATGTCGGTTTCGATGAAGCCCGGCGCCACACAGTTGACGGTGATGGCGCGGCTGCCCAGTTCGCGGGCCAGCGCCCGGGTCATGCCGGCCACGCCGGCCTTGGCGGCGGCATAGTTGGCCTGGCCTGCATTGCCC
>JAURZS010000195.1 GCA_030653255.1 Burkholderiaceae bacterium
TCGGCCGCAGGCTGAATCCGGGGGACAGTCCCGTCCCTGCACCCCCCGCTGGCCTGATCCCGCGAGGTCTAGTTACCGTTGTTGGGCCCAGCGGCTGCGGGTTTTGGGGATTGCGGGCATGGACCTCCCGAATGCAGCGGCAGATTTGCTTAATATATTTATCAATAAAATGTATAATATATTCGACAATCCTGATAAACTACTGCCATGACCATCCTCCATGAACTTTCAAATGTCGTGAAGCGCCAACGCTCCGACATGGGCCTCAGCCAGGAACGACTCGCCGAGTTGGCGGGTCTATCGCGCGCGACGATCAACGAGCTTGAGACGGGCAAGCTCGCCAATCTGAGCCTCACCCGTGCCGAGCGCTTGGCAAATGTGCTGGGCTTCGGCTTGGGCATGACAGGTACTCGCAGGGGCAAATCCGAGCGGGACACTGCTGGCGCTCTGGAAACAGCAGCACTGACTGGAAGCATCAGCTACGGCGACAAGATTCCAGCGACTTCACTGCGCCACGCCCTGCTCACGGGCGTCGTCCCGCCCAACTACATTGCGCAGCTGCGCGCCTTTCTTGATGAGGCCCCTTTAAGCGTGCTGTCGGGCGTTGCGGCACAGATCGAAATCGAGAACGATGCACCACGCAAGGCCACTTGGCAGAGGATGCGAAAACTGGCGGCGGCATTGGCTTGTACACGCCCCATCTGGCAATGAACCACCCTGTCCAGTTCAATCGCCCAGGGGTATGGCGCGGCCTCTTTGCGGCCGCGCTGACACTGACGGATCACCTGGCCACCGTGGTACGGAAACCTAGCTGGAGTTTTGGCGGTGGCACCGTTCTGATGCTGCGGCTGAACCACCGCCAGAGCAAGGACGTTGACCTATTTGTTCCAGACCCCCAGTACCTGGGACATTTCTCACCCCGGCTGACTGACGCGGCCGAGGCATTGACCACGGAGTACCAGGAGGCTGCCGAATTCATAAGGCTGCTCCTGCCGACCGGAGAGATCGACATTGTGGTGGGTACGCCTTTGACGCACGGACCTTGGGATGTCGTTGAGTTTGACGGTCGACCAATCTGTGTGGAGACCTGCGCAGAAATAGTCGCCAAGAAGATGTGGCACCGGGGCGACCAGGCGAAAGCGCGTGACTTGTTCGACCTATGCGCAGTCGCCGATCTGGAGCCGGCGGCGTTAAGCGCTGCTCGCCCATTCCTGGCCCGCCACTCGGCGGCTTTTCTGGCGCGCCTCAAGCAGTACCATGAGATCAGCAAGGAAGAGTTCGACAGGATCGATCGCCTCAACTACACCCGTCCCTTCCATGAATGCATGGGCCTTGCCGAACACCTCCTGATGGAGATTCCCTCCAGGCCTGAACCTTTACCCGCGAACAGGAAAGCCAGCTGAGTGGCTAGCCCAAGTTCTCCCGGATCAGGTCAGCGCATACCCTCATCAAACATCCACCCTGCGCCAAACGGCGTACAGGCACTCCCCCGCGGCTATGCTAGCCTCCCCCCATGAACCCCCTGGCGCTGCAAACCGACATCCTCGCCTTGGCCCTGGTAGCCCTGCTGCTCGGCCTGCGCCATGGTTTCGACGCCGACCACCTCGCTGCCATCGACGGCATGACCCGCTTCAACACCGCGCTGCGTCCTCGCCTGGCGCGCGCCTGCGGGCTGTTGTTCGCGTTGGGCCATGGCGCGGTGGTGATACTGGCCGCAGTGCTGGCCGTCACACTGTCGCAGGCGTGGCGCGTGCCGCAATGGCTGGAATCCTTCGGCGCCTGGTTGTCGATCTGCCTGCTCACCGTCTTTGCGCTGCGCAATCTGTGGGCCGCCCTGGGCACGGGCACCGATGAATCGGCACGGCTTGCCGGCTGGCGCAGCAGCGCCTTTGCCCGCCTGCTTTCGGTGCGCAACGCCGGATCCATCGCCGGCGTCGGCGCCCTGTTCGCGCTGTCCTTCGACACGCTGAGCCTGGCCACCCTGTTCGCGCTGGCGGCGGCCCAGCATGGCGGCTGGACCGCCACGCTGCTGCTGACCGGACTGTTCGCCGCCGGCATGGCGCTGACCGATGGCCTCAACGGGCTGTGGATGTCGCGCCTCATCGGGCGCTGCGACCAGGCATCGCGCCGGGCCTCGCGCATCATGGCCTTCGCGGTGTGCACCGTCAGCCTGATGACCGCCGCACTGGGTGCAGCCACCCAGACCCTGCCGCAGGCAGAAGCCTGGAGTCAGGGCAAGGAACTGTGGTTCAGCCTCACCATTGTGGCCGTGATGCTGCTCGGCTTTGTCACTGCCCGGCGTCTGGGAGCGCAGGGCCCGCCGCGCGAACTCACTGGCGTGCCGTACGCACGTTAGGCGGCAAGGCCTGAGGATGGCTGGTGCGCAGCGGATTGATGTCCAGCCCGCCGCGCCGCGTATAACGCGCATAGACCGACAGCCGGTGCGGCTTGCAGCGCGTCCACACGTCCATGAAGATGCGCTCCACGCACTGCTCGTGAAACTCGTTGTGGTTGCGAAAGCTCACCAGGTACTGCAACAAACCCTCTTCGTTGATTTGCGGCCCGGTGTAGCTGATCTGCACGCTGCCCCAGTCGGGCTGCCCGGTAACCAGGCAATTGCTCTTGAGCAGGCGGCTGCACAGCGTCTGGGTCACGGACGGCTCGTTGAACGCGGCCGTCAGCAAATCGGGCGCGGGCGTGTAGCGCGTGCATTCGATGTCCAGGCGGTCCAGATCCTGGCCGGAGAGCTCCTGCAGTGTCTCGCGTTCGAACTGCTCCGGCCCGACCAGCTTCACGCCGACCGAGCAGGCGCTTGCGGCGCCGCGCCAGACCGCCTCGCGCAAGTCTGCACGCAGCAGCGCCTGCACCTGTTCGGCATCATTGAAGCGGGTGTTGCTGAAGCTGTTGAGGTACAGCTTCAGGGACTTGCTCTCGATGATGTTGGGCGACTCGCAAGGCACGATCAGATGCGCCAGCGCAATCTGCGGCTTGCCGCGCTGGTTCAACCAGCTCAGTTCATAGGCAGTCCAGATGTCGGCGCCAAAGAAAGGCACGGCGCCACGCAGACCCAATTCCTCGCGCTTGGGCGCGCGTGGCAGGGGAAACAGCAGCGAGGCGTCATAAGTGTCGGCATAAGACGCGACTCGTCCGAGCTGCGACTCTTCAGGCAGGTTCTCGGCGTCAACCGGTGGCGGCTCAGACAAAGACACCCTCGCGCAGCCATTTCGTGGCGATCCATTTCTCGCCGGTCACCACCGGCGCGCCGCCGTGCAGGGTCTTGGTCGAGGCATGCGGGCGGTCGTAACTGAAAAACACGCCATTGCCGCGCTTGGGGCCGACTTCCAGATGAAGGTCGGGAAACACCGTGCCGCCGCCCTGCTCGGGCTCGCTCAGGTACATGATCACCGTGCCCAGCCGCTGCCCGCCGCGCTTGAGGATCGAGGGTGTGCCCGGCTCGGCCGGATCGAAATAGTCGAAGTGCGGCTTGTACTCGGCGCCCGGGCCGTACTGCAACACCTGAATGCCTTCGCCCCTGTCTTCGGCCCAGTTCACCAGGCGGGCAATGCGCTTTTCAATCCGGGCGACGAGTTCGTTCTCGCCGCGCTGGAAGAACATGCCGTTGCTGGTGCGCGCCGCGTTCATTTCCTCGCCGCCGGTCTTGTTGTCCACGGTGAGCGAACGCGCCATGCGCGGCTTGGCGAATGCGATCAGCCCATCGCACTCCTCATCGCTCAGCAGGTTGCCCAGCACCACGACGCGCGGATTCGCCAGCACGGTGAGGACGGCCACCTGGCGGTCGCCGCCATCGAGGTACAGCGGCGAATTTGTCAGGTCGGGCTCGGGCATGGCAATGGCCGAGACCAGCGCCGGGCTGGCGGTGGCCGTGGTCACGGCCGCCGGCTGGGGATCGATGCGGATCTTGAGCGTGCGCTCCAGCGCCGCCACGGCCACAGGGCGCTCCCAGCCCGCAGTCAGCATCGACTGCAGGACATCTTGCGGCTTGAAGCCGGCGCGGGTCTGCTCCAGGATCCAGTTGCTCAGCTCGGGCGTGATCTTCTGGTGACTGATATAGCGTTCGCTCATGGTGTGGTCCTGCGTCTGAACACCAGACGGTCCGCCTGCGACGCACTGGCGTCGAACACGTAGCCTTCCAGCTTGAAGCCTTCGAGCTTGCGTGGCGTATCGATCCGGTTCTGAATGGCGTACCGGGCCATCAGGCCGCGCGCGCGCTTGGCGAAGAAACTGACAACCTTGTAGCCGCCACTCTTCCACTCCTCGAACACGCATTCGATGACGCGTGCCTTGAGCGCCTTGCGGTCCACCACGCGGAAGTACTCTTGCGATGCCAGGTTGATCACCACGGGGGTCTTGTCGGCGGCCAGTTGCTGATTGAGATACCGGGAGATGCGATCGCCCCAGAACTGGTAGAGGTTGGCGCCGCGCTCGTTGACCAACGATGTGCCCATCTCCAGCCGGTAGGGCTGCATCCAGTCCAGCGGACGCAGCACGCCGTACAGGCCGCTGAGCAAGCACAGATGCGATTGCGCCCATTCGAGGTCGGCCGGCGGCAGGCGCCGCGCGTCGAGCCCGCCATAGACGTCGCCATCGAAAGCCAGCACTGCCTGGCGCGAATTCTTCTCGGTGAAGCGTGAAGACCAGGCCTTGTAGCGGCTCGCGTTGAGCGCGGCCAGCCCTTCGCTCAGGTCCATCAACCCGGCAAGCTCGTCGACCGACTTGGTTCGCAGCAGCTTGATCAGCTGCGCCGACTCCGCCGTGAACAGTGGCCGCGTGTGCGGCACATCAGGCACCGGGGATTCATAGTCCAACGATTTGGCGGGAGACAGCAGGAACAGCATGCGGGCGAAACCTTCGGGGTATTGCGTTCATTATCCTTATTTGCCGCGCCAGGCCGCGCCCAGCCACCATTGGCTGGTGGCGCAGGCCACAACCAGCGCAGCATAGCTCGCGATGCGACCGTCCGCGCCGAAAAACCACAGCCCCGCCACCAACACGGCCACGCCCACGGCGAAATTGCCCGCCACCTGCACCAGCCAGCGCCGCGCGCGCTGGCTGCGCAGGCCCAGCAGCCGCGCCGCCAGGGGCAGCGCCAGCGCCATGAACATGGCGGGCGCTATGAAGTTCAGCAGATGGATCAACTGATCGAGCAGGTTCATGGTCCAAGAATAAGCCCATCCGGGACGGCCGAAAACCGGGCTTGCGGGCAAATTTTATAATCCGGGAATGGCTGTCTGGACCCTGGGGCTCAATCACACGACCGCGCCGCTCGATCTGCGCGGCCGTTTTGCGTTTGCCATCGACCAGATCCAGCCCACCCTGGACAGTCTGCGCAAGGCGCTGGCGGACCCCGGCCCGCGGGCCCCCGAGGCCGCCATCTTGTCGACCTGCAACCGCACCGAGATCTACGGCGTGGGCGACGCCCAGTCCATCGACCACACCATCGAATGGCTGGCCAGAAGCGGCGGCGTGCCCTCCTCCCTGCTGCGCTCCCACGCCTACACCCTGCAAGGCGGCCAGGCCGCGCGGCATGCCTTCCGCGTGGCCAGCGGCCTGGACTCCATGGTGCTGGGCGAGCCGCAGATCCTGGGCCAGATGAAGGACGCCGTGCGCGTGGCCGACGAGGCCGGTGCCCTGGGCGCCACCCTGAACCAGCTGTTCCAGCGCTCCTTTGCCGTGGCCAAGGAGGTGCGCAGTTCCACCGACATCGGCACGCACTCCGTGAGCATGGCCGCCGCCGCAGTGCGCCTGGCCGGCCAGTTGTTCGAAGATCTGGGCGAAGTCCGCGTTCTCTTCGTCGGCGCGGGCGAGATGATCGAGCTGGCAGCCACCCACTTCGCCGCCAAAAGCCCCCGCAGCCTGGCCATCGCCAACCGCACGCTGGAACGCGGCGAGCGCCTGGCCGCGCGTTTCGGCGGCGAAGTCATGCGGTTGGCCGATCTGCCGCTGCGTCTGCACGAATTTGACATTGTGGTCAGCTGCACCGCCAGCACCCTGCCCATCATCGGCCTGGGCGCGGTCGAACGCGCACTCAAGGCGCGTCGCCATCGGCCCATGTTCATGGTGGACCTGGCCGTGCCGCGCGACATCGAGCCCGAGGTCAAAGACCTCGAAGACGTCTACCTCTACACCGTCGACGACCTCGCCAGCGTGGTCCAGACCGGCCAGGCACAACGCCAGGCCGCCGTGGCGCAGGCCGAAGTCATCATCGACGCCGGCGTGCAGAGCTTTCTGCACTGGATGGACCAGCGCCACACCGTGCCGCTGATCCAGGAACTCAACGCCCAGGCCGACGAATGGCGCGCCGCCGAGATGGCGCGTGCGCGCAAGATGCTGGCACGCGGCGACGACATCGAAGCCGTGCTCGATGCGCTGTCGCGCGGCCTGACGCAAAAAATGCTGCACGGTGCCATGGCCGAGCTCCATGCGGGCGACGCGCGCTCACGCGAGCAGACCGCCCAGACCCTGCAAAAGCTGTTCCTGCGCAAAAAGCATTAGCGACGCCGCCCCGGCAGCGCCCGGCGCGTTCCTTGACAGGCTCGGGACGCCCCAGGGACGCTTCGACTGCATCGGCAGCGGGCCGGCCCCCTCCCCTCACGACTGCGCAGCCTGTCGAACCTTGAGCGAACACCCTTGAAACCTTTTTTGCGCCAACAACTCGAACGCTACCCCACCCGGCTGCAAGAACTCGATTTCTTTCTTTCGCAGGCCGACGTGGTCAGCAACATGGAGCGCTTTCGCGCGCTCACGCGCGAGCATGCCGAAGTGAGCGAAGTGGCAGGCCGCTTTGCGCGCTTCGTCCAGCGCGAATCCGATCTGGCCCACGCCCGCGAAATGCTCGACGACCCCGAGATGGCCGAGATGGCGCAGGAAGAAATCGCCGCCGCGCAAACCGACATCGCCCTGCTCGAAGACGAGCTGCAGCGTCTGCTGCTGCCGCGCGACCCCGACGACGACCGCAACGCCTTCCTCGAAATACGCGCCGGCACCGGCGGCGACGAGTCCGCGCTGTTCGCCGGCGACCTGCTGCGCATGTACGTCAAATACGCCGAGCGCCAGGGCTGGCGCACCGAAATCGTGAGCGAATCTCCCGCCGAACTCGGCGGCTACAAGGAAATTGTCCTGCGCGTGGTCGGCGACAAGGTCTACGGCCGGCTGCGCTTCGAGTCCGGCGGCCACCGCGTGCAGCGGGTGCCGGCCACCGAAACCCAGGGCCGCATCCACACCAGTGCGTGCACCGTGGCCGTGCTGCCCGAACCTGACGAGGCCGTGGCCGTCCAGATCAACCCGGCCGACCTGCGCATAGACACCTACCGCGCCAGCGGCGCGGGTGGCCAGCACATCAACAAGACCGACTCGGCGGTGCGCATCACCCACCTGCCCACGGGCATCGTGGCCGAATGCCAGGACGACCGTTCGCAGCACCGCAACAAGGCCAAGGCGCTGCAGGTGCTGGCCGCGCGCATCCACGAGAAAGAACGCTCCGAGCGCGCCGCCAAAGAAGCCGCCACCCGCAAAGGCCTGGTGGGCAGCGGCGACCGCAGCGACCGCATCCGCACCTACAACTTTCCGCAGGGCCGCCTGACCGATCACCGCATCAACCTCACCCTGTACAAGCTGCAATTCATCATGATGGGCGACCTCGACGAGGTGATCGAGGCCCTGCTGCTGGCGCGCAAGGCCGAGCAGCTCGAAGAACTCGAAATCGGTGCCCATGCCTGAGCCCGCCGCCCGCACCCACACCGTCGCGCAGGCACTGGCCCTGGGCGCCGGCATGGGCCTGCAGCGGCTCGACGCCCAACTCCTGCTGCTGCATGCGCTGGGCCGCAGCGACGCGGGCCGCGCCTGGCTGCTCGCCCACGACACCGCCCCGGGGGCCGAGGAGCCCTGGCAGACCTTCCAGCAACTGTGCCGCCGCCGCGCCGGCGGCGAGCCGCTGGCCTACCTCGTGGGCGTCAAGGATTTCTTC
>JAURZS010000200.1 GCA_030653255.1 Burkholderiaceae bacterium
CGCTCTTCCAGTTGTAGTAAATCTTTTTGTAGGGGCAACCGCTCACGCACATGCGCCAGCCGCGGCACTTGTCCTGGTCGATCAGCACAATGCCGTCTTCTTCACGCTTGTAGATCGAGCCCGAAGGGCACGAAGCTACACAGGCCGGGTTCAGGCAGTGCTCGCACAGGCGGGGCAGATACATCATGAAGGTGTTTTCGAACTGGCCATACATCTCTTTCTGGATGTCGTCGAAATTGCGGTCCTTGCTGCGCTTGGAGAATTCGCCGCCGAGGATTTCCTCCCAGTTCGGACCCCAGACGATTTTCTCCATCTGCTGGCCGGTGATCAGGCTGCGCGGCCGCGCCGTCGGTGTGGCCTTCATCTCGGGAGCCGACTGCAGGTGGGCGTAGTCGAAGGTGAAAGGCTCGTAGTAGTCGTCGATTTCGGGCAGGTTGGGATTGGCGAAGATCCGCATCAAGAGCTTCCACTTCGCGCCTTGCCGCAGCTCGATTTTTCCGTTCGCCCGACGCACCCAGCCGCCGTTCCATTTGTCCTGGCTTTCCCATTCCTTCGGATAGCCGATGCCGGGCTTGGTCTCCACGTTGTTGAACCAGGCGTACTCCATGCCGGGCCGGCTGGTCCAGACGTTCTTGCAGGTCACCGAACAGGTGTGGCAGCCGATGCACTTGTCCAGGTTCAGAACCATGCCGATCTGTGCGCGTATCTTCATGCGGCTTCTCCTTGCGCCTGCACGGCGCGGATCTGTTCGTCAGCGACGGGGGTGTCGAGCCAGTCGATGCGGCTCATCTTGCGCACCACCACGAATTCGTCGCGGTTGGTGCCTATGGTTCCGTAGTAGTTGAATCCGTAGCTGAACTGGGCGTAGCCGCCGATCATGTGCGTGGGCTTGAGCACGATGCGCGTGACCGAGTTGTGGATGCCGCCGCGCGCGCCTGTGATCTCGGAGCCGGGGGTGTTCACGATTTTCTCCTGGGCGTGGTACATCATGACCATGCCCGGATTGACCCGCTGGCTGACGACCGCGCGGGCCGCAATGGCGCCGTTGACGTTGAACAGCTCGATCCAGTCGTTGTCCTCGATGCCGGCGCGCCGGGCGTCGTCCTCGCTGAGCCAGACGCAGGGGCCGCCGCGGCTGAGCGTGAGCATCATCAGGTTGTCGGTGTAGGTCGAGTGGATGCCCCACTTCTGGTGCGGTGTGATGAAGTTCAGCGCGATCTCCGGGTTGCCGTTGGGCTTGACGCCCAGCATGCTCGCGGTCGTCTTCAGGTCCACCGGCGGGCGGTAGCTGCTGAAGCCTTCGCCGAAGGCCTGCATCCAGGGGTGGTCCATGAAGAACTGCTGGCTCCCGGTGAGCGTGCGCCATGGGATCATCTCGTGCACATTGGTGTAGCCGGCGTTGTACGACACCGTCTCGCTCTCGATGCCGCTCCAGGTCGGGCTGGAGATGATCTTGCGTGGCTGCGCCTGGATATCGCGAAAGCGGATCTTTTCGTCTTCCCGGTGAATCGCCAG
>JAURZS010000143.1 GCA_030653255.1 Burkholderiaceae bacterium
TCGAGAATATTGCTGAAACTGCGGTAGTTCTGCTCCAGCTTGATCTGGTTGCGGACCTCGAACTCGCGCACGAAGTCAGCCATATTGCCCACCCTCGCGCCGCGAAAAGCATAGATGCTCTGGTCGTCGTCGCCCACGGCCAGCACGCTGCTGCCCGGGCCGGCCAGCATCTTGATCCAGGCGTATTGCAGCTTGTTGGTGTCCTGGAACTCGTCGATCAGGATGTGGCGAAAGCGCCGCTGGTAATGCTCGCGCACCGCGGCATGGTCGCGCAACAGCTCATAGCTGCGCAGCATCAACTCGCCGAAATCGACCACGCCTTCGCGCTGGCACTGCTCCTCGTACAGCTGATAGATCTCCACCTTCTTGCGGGTCTCTTCGTCGCGGGCCTCGACCTCGCCCGGGCGCAGGCCGTCTTCCTTGCAGCCGGCAATGAACCACAGCGTCTGCTTGGGTGGAAAGCGCTCGTCGTCGATGTTGAACTGCTTCATCAGCCGCTTGATCGCGCTCAGCTGGTCCTGCGTGTCCAGGATCTGGAAAGACTGCGGCAGGTTCGCCAGCTTGTGGTGCGCCCGCAGAAAGCGATTGCACAGGCCATGGAAAGTGCCGATCCACATGCCGCGCACATTGACCGGCAGCATGGCGCCCAGGCGCGTCATCATCTCCTTGGCCGCCTTGTTGGTGAACGTCACCGCCAGCACGCCGCCGGGCGACACCTGCCCGGTCTGCAGCAGCCAGGCGATGCGGGTGGTCAGCACCCGCGTCTTGCCCGAGCCGGCGCCAGCAAGAATCAGGGCATGGCCCTCGGGCAGCGTCACGGCGGCGCGCTGCTCCGGATTGAGGTTTTTGAGCAAAGGGGAATCCTGGACAACATCGGGGGTCATGGGGCCATTGTAGGAAGCGGGTAGAATCAATCACCGGACTCGAGCAATTGAGGCCGGTTTTTTTTGGGCCACACCATGGAAATATTCGACTACGACAACGTCCTTCTGCTGCCGCGCAAATGCCGCGTGCAAAGCCGCGCCGAGTGCGATGCCAGCGTCGAGCTCGGCGGGCGCAGCTTCCGCATTCCCGTGGTGCCGGCCAACATGAAGACCGTGGTCGATGAAAAAATCTGCCTCTGGATGGCGCGCAACGGCTACTTCTACGTGATGCACCGTTTCGACCTCGACAACGTGAAGTTCGTGCGCGACATGCTGTCCGCCGGCGTCTACGCCTCCATCTCGCTGGGTGTCAAACAGGCCGACTACGACGTGGTCGATCGCCTCTGCGCCGAAGGCCTGAGCCCCGACTACATCACCATCGACATCGCCCACGGCCACGCCGACACCGTGCGCGACATGCTGGCCTGCCTCAAGCAGAAGCTGCCCCGGGCCTTCGTCATCGCCGGCAACGTGGGCACACCCGAGGCCATCATCGACCTGGAGAACTGGGGTGCAGACGCCACCAAGGTCGGCATCGGGCCAGGCAAAGTGTGCATCACCCGCATGAAGACAGGTTTTGGCACCGGCGGCTGGCAACTCTCCGCGCTCAAGTGGTGCGCGCGCGTGGCGACCAAACCCATCATTGCCGACGGCGGCATCCGCGAGCACGGCGACATCGCCAAATCGATCCGCTTCGGCGCCACCATGGTCATGATCGGCTCCCTGCTCGCCGGCCTCGAAGAAAGCCCGGGCCAGTCGGTCGAAGTCGACGGCAAGATCTACAAGGAATACTTCGGCAGCGCCTCTGACTTCAACAAAGGCGAATACCGCCACGTCGAAGGCAAGCGCATCCTGGAGCCGGTCAAGGGCACGCTGGCCGACACCCTGCGCGAGATGGAAGAAGACGTGCAAAGCTCCATCAGCTACTCGGGCGGCAAAAAGCTGATGGACATCCGCAAGGTCAACTACGTGATCCTCGGCGGCGACAACGCGGGTGAGCATCTGCTCATGTGAGCGGGGTGTAAGCAGGGCATGTGCCGCGCAGCGCATGCCCTGGCGGGCAATCAGACATTCATGATCGACACGGCCCGCGTGTTGAGATAAGCCTCCAGCGCCTCGGGGCCGCCTTCAGAGCCGTAACCCGAATCCTTGATGCCGCCAAACGGCATTTCAGGCCAGGGGGCGGCAGGCTGGTTGATCCACAGCATGCCGACCTCGACACCGCTCGTCAGCAGGTGTGCATTCTTCAGCGAACTCGTGAAGGCGTAGCCGGCCAGGCCATAAGGCAGGCGATTGGCCTCGGCAATCGCATCTTCGAGTCGCTGGAAGCCCTGCACCGCAGCCACCGGCCCAAACGGCTCATCGTTGAACACGCGCGCGCCCACGGGCACGTCCGTCAAGATCGTGGGCGCCCAGTAATTGCCGACATCGCCGATGCGCGCGCCGCCCGTGGCCACCGTGGCGCCATGCTTGAGGGCATCCTGCGTGATCTCGGCCATGGCGGTGATGCGCCGCGGATTGGCCAGCGGGCCCATCTGCGTGCCTGCCACCCGTCCGTCGCCCACCTTCACGCCCTGCGCGTACTTGACCAGCGCCGCGACGAAATCGCTGCGGATGCTCTCGTGCACCAGAAAGCGCGTGGGAGAAATACAGACCTGGCCCGCGTTGCGGAACTTCGCGCCGCCGGCGGACTTGACCGCCAATGCGATGTCGGCATCTTCGGCCACGATCACCGGCGCATGGCCGCCGAGCTCCATCGTCACGCGCTTCATGTGCTGCCCGGCCAATGCCGCCAGTTGCTTGCCCACCGGTGTGGAGCCGGTGAAAGTGATCTTGCGGATGATGGGGTGCGGAATCAGGTAACCCGAAATCTCTGCCGGATTGCCGTAGACCAGGCCAACCACACCGGGCGGGACGCCGGCGTCCACAAAGGCCTGCACCAGCGCGGCCGGACCGGCTGGCGTCTCCTCCGGCGCCTTGACGATGATCGAACAACCCGTGGCCAGCGCCGCTGAAATCTTGCGCACCGCCTGATTGATGGGGAAATTCCATGGCGTGAACGCCGCCACCGGCCCCACCGGGTCCTTGCGCACCATCTGCGTCACGGCCAGATTGCGCGGCGGCACCAGGCGGCCATAGACACGGAAAGCTTCTTCTGCGAACCACTCGATGATGTCGCCCGCCGACAGGGTCTCCGCCTTGGCCTCGGCCAGCGGTTTGCCCTGCTCCTGCGTCAGCAGCACGGCGATGTCGGCCGCGCGCTCGCGCATCAGCGCTGCGGCGCGGCGCATGATCTTGCTGCGCTCGAAAGCCGGCATCGCGCGCCAGGTCTCGAAACCATTTTGCGCGGCCGCCAGGGCGCGGTCCAGGTCGGCAATGCCGGCGTGCGCCACGCGACCGATCTCCTGGCCTGTGGACGGGTTGAAAACAGCGAGCGAGCGGCCGTCGGCGGCGTCCTGCCATTGGCCGTCGATGAAGAGTTGGGTGTTGGGGTAAGACATGGGGCGATTATGACGGGGGGGTGCAGAGGCGTTTGCCCGCCTTCCCGGGCCTGTGCCGGGGCGCCGGGCCGGGTGTTTTCTTCGGCTAAAATTCGAGCGTCGTGGGGGGGTAGCTCAGCTGGGAGAGCGTCGCGTTCGCAATGCGAAGGTCGGGAGTTCGATCCTCCTCCTCTCCACCATACGACATCGGGGTCCGGAAGCAATTTCGGGCCCTTTTTCTTGCCCGGATCGCCGCGTCACGCGGAATTCCGAACGCCAGTGCTGAAGGTGAGGCAACAAGCACATCTGGCTGACCCAAAAGATGACAATTGTACTGATGATGTATATACTTTGTCAGTACGTCACGTTTGATGAGGCACACGATGTCCAAAGAAGCCGTTTTCACCATGAAGCTGGAGCCAGAACTGCGGGCGGAGTTCATGGCAGAGGCCGAGGCCAGCCATCGCCCTGCCTCGCAGATCCTGCGCGAATTGATGCGGGAGTTCGTGCAACGCCAGCGAGAGGCACGCGAGTACGACGACTTCCTGCGTGACAAGGTTGCCGATGCGCGGGAGCAGATCCGTGCCGGTGACTACGCCGACGCTGATGATGTCGAGGCACGGTTCGCTGCACGACGCGCACAGTTGCTGACCAAGGCTGGCAGTGCTGGCGCATGAGGGTCTTCTGGGCCAGTGCTGCTGAGCGAGACCGCGCCGACATCATCGACTACATCAGCCAGGACAACCCTCTGGCAGCCATCCGAATGGATGAGCTTTTCGCGCAAGCGGCTGGCCGCTTGGCCAATAGCCCGCACCTTGGCAAGGCGGGCCAGATTGCAGGCACGCGCGAGTTGATCCCGCATGAAAGCTACCGGCTGGTGTACGAAGTGCAAAGCGATACCGTGTGGATTTTGGCTCTGGTGCACACCGCACGGATGTGGCCGCCAAGGCAACCTTAAAAAGGCGGCTCCACCTTTGACAGCGTCTCAATTGAGGTGCCGAATTCGGGGGAGCAGAAAATCCAATGGTGTCCCATTCCACAATGTTGCATGTCCGGGTGGACAAGGAAATCAAGGCGCAGGCCATCGAGGCACTGGCGGCCGTGGGATTGTCCATGTCGGACTGGGCTCACACGCCGCCGTACTTGCTATAATCTCGCCTGAATGTGGGTTCTTAGCTCAGTTGGTAGAGCAGCGGACTCTTAATCCGTAGGTCGAGTGTTCGAGTCACTCAGGACCCACCACCATATTCCCTCCAAAAAAGCCCCCGCCGCTTGCGCAGCCGGGGCTTTTTGCTTTCCGTCAGCGCCCGGCCGCAGGCATGGGAAAGCGCCTGGCCAATTCCTCGTAGCCCGGCTCCAAACCCACCTCAAAACACGCCACCATGCGCACCACGTTGTTGTAATAGCCGATGACCAGGGCCAGGTCGACCAGCAGCTCGCGCCCCAGGCTTTGCTCAAGGAATCTGAAGGTGGCCGCGTCAACGCGGATATCGGCGGTGAGTTGCCGGGCCATGCCCAAAAGGGCGCGCTCGATTTCACCCAGCGCCGAACGCTCGCCACGGGCTTCTGCCAGCAACGCGTCGACATCGCTCTCGGTGACACCGGCCTTGAAACCGGTTTCGACGTGATGGTAGAACGCGTACGCCGAGCGTGTGACAAACGCAACCTGGATGACCGCCAGTTCGCGCAGCCTGGCGTCGAGCCGGCTGCCGTTGCGCATGTACTGCCCCAGACTCAGCAAGGCCCGTGTCCCCTCCAGGCTGTGCGCGAGGACGGAGAAGGCATCCTCTTTCCGGGCTGCGATTTCCGGGTAGGTTGCAGCGAGATCCTCTAGAGGGATGTAAGGCAGACGCGCCATGGTGTCAGTGATCTTTCAGAAGACGTCGTATCGCGATGCCCCATGCATCGCGCAGCGGCATGGGTCCGCAAATATTTTCAGTCAATCTTGATGCCGAGTCTGGCGCTGATTTCCTGCCAGTATTGAAAGTCGGACTTCGCCCTCGCGGTGGAGTCGGCCCGCGTCGAAAATACCGGCGTGGCGCCCATGCCCGTCAGCTTTTGCCGCAGCTCCGGCGAGCGCCCGGCCTCCAGAACGGCGCGCTCGAGGCGCTGCAGCACGGCCACCGGCGTTCCGGCCGGCGCGCCGATGCCATACCAGCCCGTGGTCGCCACATTGGGCAAGCCCAATTCGGCAAAGGTCGGAATGTCGGGCACCAGAGGGCTGCGCGTTCGCGACGACACCGCCAGGATCTTTGCCTTGCCGTCGCGTGTGTGGCCCATGGTGCTCAGCAGATTGTCGATCGTGATGTGCACCTGGCCGCCGAGCAAGGCCAGCCAGCTTTGCGCCGCAGCATTGAACAGGACGGGCACGATCTTGATGTTCGCGTCGATCGCAAACTTCTCACCCAGCATGTGCGAGGTGCTGCCCATGCCGTTGGCGCCAAAATTGATGGTGCCGGGGTTGGCCTTTGCATAAGCAATTAGCTCAGGCAGCGTGTTGTAGGGCAGGCCGGGCCCGCGCGCCAGCCCCAGCGGCGTTTCGGCAATGACCGTGATCGATTCGATCTGCTCAAGCCTCACGGGCGAGGTGCGCCGCACCGCCAGTGCCGACGGCAGAGCGCTGGAGGTGACCAGCAGCGTGTAGCCGTCAGGCTGCGAGTTCACCACCTGCACCGTGCCGACCATGCCGCCCCCGCCCACCTTGTTTTCAACGACCACCGCTTGCCCGAGAATTTTTTCGAGGGTCTGGGCAACGTGCCGTGCGATCGGGTCGATGGCCCCGCCGGGGCCGTAGGGAACCACCAGCTTGATCGGGCGGTTGGGGTAGTCCTGCGCCATCGCCGCGGCGTGGAACACGATGGCTGTAAAGAAGCACAGAAGCGCTCGGAATGTCGACATGTTGGTCTCCTTGAAGCTCGCGGGTCTGAATATCTCACCAGGGTGTGCGAGAACCGTATCGTGTATACAAAGAAATCGCACCCGCGGTGAACTCACAGACTCATGCTGCCGATAATTACTGTAAGCCCTTGATTTTTATCAGACATCCTGCCACCAACTTCCTCGGGTAAACCCCTTGACCGGCGCTTCAGCCTGCTTCCGGCTTTTTATGTATGCATCGAGCTTGGCGCCTCGATCGACACTACCGAGTGTGACGGCCCGCTTCCACGCCCGCAATGCGCCCGGTGACCAGGGCCTGCGAGAGACCGCCCACGTAGCCGCGTCCGTTGAAGCCGCCCACATCGCATCCCGCCGCGTACAGGCCAGCAATGGGCTGCGTCTGCAACTCCGAAACATCGGCCGTGACCAAGGCCAGCGAAGAGATCGAGGACGAACGGCGCAGCACGCGCATGTCCATGTCGGTGAAGAGGCCGCCGCAGGTAAAGGTGATGGAGGCCTGCAACAGCACAGCGGTGAATGGCGGTGCGGCCAGCGGATAGCGATGCGTTTGCCGGGGTGGCAGCAGTGCCTCGGCATCCTGCTGCGAGGCCAGGGCCTCGTTGTAGGTCTGCATCGTCCGCAAGGCGACACTGGGGGGCAGACCCCACTGGCCCATTTGCCGCGCCAGATCTTCCAGGCTGTCGGTCTGCAGCACCAGTGCGCCCGCCTGGCGGGCGCGGTCGGCCACGACGCGGGCCAACGGACCGCCTTCAAGGGGACGCTCGCCCACGAGCGCGTCGAACACATAGACAGCACGGCAACCGGGCTGCAGCGCAATCCGGGAGTTGAGCAGTTCCTCGCCGGTGCCCGCGGATTCATCGGCGAAGCGCTGTCCGCTCATGTTCAGCGCCACCGCCATCTGCCCGTACTTATGGCTCATGGCCTGGAACTCGAAGCGGTTGAAGCGCGCCGGCGGTGCGCACATCGCGTGGCCGTAGAAGGCCTGCAGCAAAGGCGTGGTCGCCGCGCCCGCTGCCTGCGCGGCCAGCAGGCCGTCTCCGGTGCTCCACGGATTGCTGCGCAAATAAAGCGTGTCCGCCAGCGGCGTGATGTAGCGCGCCACCAGTTCGGGGTTGCCCTGAAAGCCGCCCGTCGCAATAACCACTGCGCCGGCCTCGATCTCCACCGGTCCCTCGGCATCGAAGGCCACTGCGCCTGTGATCACGCCATCGCGCACCCGCAGGTCCTGCATTGCCACACCCGTCAAAGCCTCGCCACCGAGCGATGCAATGCGCTCCAGCAGCGCCGCCGTCATCTGCACCGGAGCCGTGCGCCGCGCACGGCCGTATTGCAGAAAAGCGAACTCGGGCTCCAGCGGCGCGCCTTGTTGCGCAAGCCAATCGAAGGCCTCGGGCAGGCGATCGACCAGCATCTCTTGCAGCGTGGGGTCACCTTCAGGCACGTGCTGCTTCAGCACCGCAGCGTCGGCGAAACTCCAGATGGTGCCGTTGGACAGCGCCATCGAGCCGCCAAAGCGCGTGCCTTTTTCGATGAGCAGCACTTCGGCGCCCTGCTCCAGCGCGCTGACCGCTGCGCACAGCCCGGCCATGCCGCCGCCGACGACCAGCACGTCGGCCCTGCGTTGACGCATCGTCATCGGTTCAGGAGTCGGCGACGGGTTCAGTCCTTCTTGCCGACCATGGATGCGATCTGGCGAAAGCGTTCGTATTCGGTCTTCATGAATTTCTCAAGTTCGGCGGCGGGCGCGTAGTCCACCTGGGCACCGCCGCCAGTCACGCCTTGCACCACCGCCGGATCGCGCACGACTCTGCCCAGTGCCTCGGACAGCCGGGCCACGATCGCGGGCGGCGTGCCTGTCGGCGCGAACACCCCATACCAGGCGCCGAAGGTGAAGTTCGGGAAATTGCGCTCGCGCATGGTGGGCACGTTGGGGAAGGTGGCGCTGCGGCTGTCGCCCGTCCATGCCAGCGGCTTCAGCGCGCCGGAATCGATGAAGCCCTTCACGCCTTCAGGCGGGTAGAACAACATGGTGACCTCGCCACGCGTCAGGTCAGTCATCAGCTGGCCGGGGTTGTTGTAGGGAACATGCGTGATTTTTACGCCGCTGAGTTTGGACAGATAAGCGCCCGGCAGATGGCTGGCCGTGCCAAAACCCGTGGAGCCGAAGTTGGCCTTGCCGGGGTTGGCTTTCAGCCAGACCATCAACTCCTCGATCGACTTGACTGGCAGCGCCGAACTGACAACCAGGATGGTGCCCACGCTGTACAGCCGGGCCACGGAGACGAAATCCTTCAGCGGGTCATAGCTCATCGTGTCCAGCAGGTGCGGATTGACCGACTGCGTCTGCGTCGTGCCGAAGAACAGCGTGTAGCCGTCAGCCGGCGCGCGCGCGGCGAAGCTGGCGCCGATCGCTCCGCTGCCGCCGGCCTTGTTGTCGACAATCACACCCTGGCCGAGCAGCGTGCTCAGCACGGCGCCGGTGCGGCGCGCCAGGATGTCAGTGGCGCTGCCCGCCCCATAGGGCACCACCAACTTGATGGGCTGGGTGGGATAAGACTGCGCCAGCGCAGCGCTGGAAGCGGCCGCGAACACGGTCACGGCGAAAAAGCCTTGCAGGCGTTTGATAAGGTTCATCGATATCTCCAAAATTGAATTACTTGGCCATTGCCATCTTTTCTTCGAGCAGGCCCGAGGCGAGCAGCCCTGCGCGGATTTCTTCCCGCACTTCGGGTGTCACGCCAATCGACGGCGCTCGCACGCGAGACGAGGGCAATTGCCCCAGTTGCACGAGCGCTTCCTTGTGCGAAGCCACCTCGCTGGTCGGGCGCTTGAAGTGGTGGTTTTCCCAGACCGACTCCATGATCGGCGCGCAACGCTTCATGAGCGCCTTGACGCGCGCGCCTTCGCCTCTGGCTGCGGCTTCCAGCAATTCCACCCACATCGGTGTGCCGACGGTGCTGATGCCGATGAGCGCGCCGTGCGCGCCATAGGCCAGAAAATCGGGCAGGTCCGGGCCGTCCACGGCGGCGAGGACCGAGACCTTGTCTTTCAGCGCGTCCCAGATCGGACGGTAGACGTCGAGCGTGCCGCAGGCGGCCTTGATGCCGACCACACCGGGCACATCCGCCAGGGCCTTGAGGGCGTCGAGCGAATAGGCGCAGCCGCTGGCCGGGGAATACAGGAAGACGATCATCGGCACGCCAGCTTCGCCCAGCTCGCGGAAGTACGCCACGATGGACGGCGTGTGGCCGCGCAGGCGGTTGTAGGCCCGCACGTCGAAGGGCGGCAACACCAGCAGCGCCTGGGCCCCGGCAGCCTTGAGCGCGCGCGCATCCGCAGCGGCACGCTTGGCGCTGGAGTTGGAAATGCCTGCAACCACGATCTGGTCGGGTGCGACGGCAGCGGCCGCCTCCCGGACGATCTGCACTTGTTCATCGAGCGACAGCTGAAGGATCTCGCCGACACCACCATTGACGACGATGCCTTTCACGCCAGGGGTGGAGGCCACCGTGCGCAGGTGCTTCCTCAACGCGGGGATGTCGAGCGAAAAGTCTTCGGCAAAGGGGGTTACGGTCGCGGGGTACAGGCCGCGCAAGGCAAGTGATTTGGATGTCATGGGGTCACTCTCGAGTCAGTTTATGACAACGTTGTCATAACCGTACTGTAATACAGTCGGAGCCTCTCGGAAAATGGGAATTACCCTAGCGTGCGAACCGTCGCGCCAGCAACGACGCTGGGGGCCGGCGCCTCGAACCGAACCTGCGCCCCACCGCCGCCCGCACCACTCGCGATGCTCTGCAACGCGGCGCGCGCGCACTCTGCCAGATGAACGTCGATGGTCGTGAGCCGGGGTGCGGGCTCGGCGAAGGCATTGTTGCCGGTCCCGATCACGGAGACGTCCTTCGGCACCGCGACGCCTTGCGCTCCCAGCCAATTGATGATCGCCCGGGCCATATGGTCCGAGCCCGCGAGGATGCCGGTCACGCCGGGGCTTTGAGACAACAGCGAAGCGGCAGCCGTCGCAACGGAGTTGCCCTGAAATTCCGCATGCCGCACCGTGACCTTGGCACGACGTGCGTTCAGCGCCTCCAGGGCGCCTTCATGCCGCTGCCGCGCCGTCTCGCTGCGCAGGCTGCCTGTCAGAATCCCGATGTGGCGATGCCCCGCGTTGAGCAATTGCTCTGCGGCGAGCCGGCCGGCCTGTGCGTTGTCCACCGAGAACACAGGCGCATCCAGAAAGCGCGGTCCCAGCGTCGCGACCACCAGGCCGGCCGATTGCATCGAGGCCACCAGCGCTGCCAGTTCGTCGCGGCATACATGCTGGTCGAAGCCGCCGCCCGCGAGGATCAGGCCCGTCACGCGGTGCTCCCATAGCTGGCGGCAGTATTTCAGTTCGAGCTGTGGGTCACGCTGCATGTTGCAGACAATGGCCAGCATGCCGTGGCGGGACTCGGCCATATGGGTCACCACCTCGGCGATCTCGCCGTAGTAGGGATCGAGCATGTCGCCGACCACCAGGCCCACCATGGCGGGCCTCACCCCGCGCAGACTGCGGGCCGCCAGGTTGGCCACGTAGCCCAGCTGCGCGGCGGAATCGCGAACGCGCTCGGCCACAGGCTTGGCGACGGGAAGGCTGGAGCCGCGCAGCACTCGGCCCACGGTGCTGATCGACACACCAGCATGCGCTGCCACATGGGCCAGCGTGGTGGGCTCTTTCAAGGGCGCAGGCGCGCCTGGACGATTTTTCTTGGGCACTCAGGGCGTGTTGTGTGGGACGGGTGCGCAATTATCACCGGCCGTCCAGCCGCGCTGAATACCCGAGGCTCCCGGATTCGTGTCAGTGATGCTATCGGCGACACCCGGCAGGGTGAGGTATCGAAACGCGAGCCCCGCGCCCTTCAGGCCGCGATCTTCCTGAACTTGATCGGCAGTTCGCGCAGGTAGTACAGGATGAAGTTGGTCTGGTGGATGGGCTCCGTCAGGGGCCGGGCCAGCTCAATGTCATCCAGGCGGTCGAGCAGGATCGAGAAGGTCGAGCTGATTTCCTGACGCGCCAGTATGGAGCCCAGGCAGAAGTGGGTGCCGAAGCCGAAGGAGAAATGCCGGTTGGCATTGCTGCGCTCG
The DNA here is from genome assembly GCA_030653255.1 of Burkholderiaceae bacterium. GTDB lineage: Bacteria > Pseudomonadota > Gammaproteobacteria > Burkholderiales > Burkholderiaceae_C > JAURZS01. The sequence goes on from JAURZS010000143.1 coordinate 11,426, forward strand.
ATGTTGAAGGCATGGGGGCACTCGAACACCGAAGCGTCATGGTTGGCCGCGCCAAAGCGCGGGATCACGATGGAACCCTTGGGAATGGTCACGCCACCAATCTCGACATCCACCAGCGCCCGGCGGAAGTGTCCCTGCGCCGGCGCGTCGTAGCGCAGTACTTCCTCGACAAACTTGGGCATCAGACTGCGGTCTGCGCGCAGCTTGGCCATCTGGTCCGGGTTCTGGATGAGCCGCAACATGCCGCTGGACAGTGCGCTGGCGGTGGTTTCGAAACCGGCCGCGACGATGTGGCGCATCAGGCTTTGCAGCTCCTGCATGGTCAGCGGCTCTTCGCCGCTGGTGCCTGAGCTTTGCAGCAACTGCGACATGATGTCGTCCTGCGGATTCTTGCGGCGCTCTTCGAAGACCTTGGCAAAGTACTGCTGGGCTTCGCGTTCGATCGCTGCGACTTTGCGGATTTCTTCTTCCGTCAGAATCAGCATGCCGGGGGCGAACATGGCATCGACCCACTTCTTGAAGGTGAGGATGTCCTCGCCCAGGCCGATCTGTTCGGCGATCAGCAGTCCAGGCAACATCAGCGCGTAATCGTGCACAAACTCGCACTCGCCCTTGTCGATGAAGCCATCGACAAGCTTGTTGATGATGGCCTCGATCTTGGGCTTGAGCTGGGCCACCTGCTTGGGCGTGAAGACCTTGTCCAGCAGGCGGCGGTAGCGCCCGTGCACCGGCGGGTCCGTGCGCTGCAAGGTCTGCATGAGCGGCCAGCCGCCGTCGGCCAGGACTTCCATGTGGAATTTGTAGCGTTCGCCCTGAAACTCTTTTTCGCGCACCAGGTCGTTGGAGAAAGTCTTGGGATCGGACACGACCTTGCGCACGTCCTCGTAGCGGGTGACCACATAGAAGCCAGTCTCGGGCATGCGGTAGACGGGCCGCTCTTTTTGCAGCAGATCGTAGAACTCGAAAGGGTTGTCCTGGACCGCCGGGTCCATGAGGCTGTAGTCATCGACAGTGCGGGCGGCGGGGGTCGTCATGGGTTCTCTTTCCTGAAGATGGTGTTTAGCGGATCAAAGTCATATCGCAAGCGCAATGACAGAGTCAATATTATCCGCGATAGTATTTTTAAATTGTATAGAGTATTGATCAATCATACTTGCATAAAATGCAAGAAACTCTCTGATAAATTCTGATGTTGACATGCCATAGAATCCCCTCATAAAATACTTTTCGGTATAAAAATACTATTAGTGAGATGTATGAGAGAAGCATAACGGGACCCACTGCGGCCCGGTCGCTTTTGCCCATCGCCACAGACCGCTATCCAACGCCTGCAAGGCGTCCTGCGCCCCTTCCGTGGAGACTTCGTGAGCGATTCCATCATTGACTGCGCCCTGATAGGCGACTTGCCCGCGCAAGCCGCCCGCCGCTTCGGCACGCGGGTGGCCCTGGAATTCCAGGGGCGGCAGTGGACCTACAGCGCGTTCAGCGCCGAGGTGGACAAGCTGGCCGCGTCTTTGCAGGCCAGCGGCATACAGCCTGGCGACCGGGTGGCCACCTGGACCAGAAACTGCGCCGAAGCAGAGTTCCTGTTCTTCGCCATCATCAAGGCGGGTGCCATCGCCGTTCCCCTGAACACGCGCTACCGGACCCAGGACCTCGCCTATGCGCTGCAGCAGTCGGGCAGCGTCATGGCGATCATCACCAGCCGCATCGGGCCCACGGACGCCGATGCGCTGATGGCCGCAGCACTGGGCCAGGTGGAGTCGACCCAGGCCGGCCGACTCAGCGCGACGGGGGCGCCGGCGCTGCAGCAGCTCGTGGTGATGGGCGCGTCCGCCATCCCCGGCGCGCAGGACTGGTCCGGGTTCCTTGCGCGCGCGAAGTCTCCCGCGCCCGCTGCCGTGGCGCTCGACCCGGACCAGCCGGCGCTGATGGTCTACACCTCCGGCACCACGGGCAACCCCAAGGGCGTGCTGCTCAATCACAGCGGCATCCGCCTGTGCCGCGCCCATGCGCTGTCGCTGGGCCTGCACGAAGACGATGTGCAGCTGACCTACCTGCCACTGTTTCACACTTATGCGCTCAGCCTGTGCGTGATCGGCTCCTTCCTGGTGGGTGCGCGGCAGATACTGATGGAAGCCTTCGATGCCCATGCCGCGCTGACACTGACGGGAGAAAAGCGCGTGACGGTGGTGCACGGCTTCGACGCGCATTTCAATGATTTTCTGCAGGCCACGCGCCGCGCCTCGTACGACATCAGCAGCCTGCGCGTGGGCACACTGACCGTGGGCGCAGAGTCCAGCGTCGCCCTGGCGCGCGATGTGCAGGCCCATTTTTGCCCCACGCTGTCGTGCTATGGCATGACCGAGTTCTGGGGTGCGGTGACCCTGTCCGCGCTGGACGCCACCCTGGAGCAACGGTGCGAGGCCAGCGGCATGGCCCACCCCGGCCTGGAGGTGCGCATTGTGGACCCCACGACGCGGGCGCCCGCACCCCTGGGCGCAATGGGAGAGATTCAGGTGCGCGGCTACAGCCGCATGGTCGGCTACTACGCCAATCCGGAGGCGACCACCAAGGCCTTCGATGCCGATGGCTGGTATCGCACGGGCGACGCTGGCATGCTGCGCAGCGACGGTCATCTGCGCTACCTGGCACGCTACAAGGACATCCTGAAGGTCGGCGGCGAGAATGTCTCGCCGGCCGAAGTCGAGGCCGTTCTGTGCGCCATCCACGGCGTGCGGGCGGTGGCGATTGTCGGCGCGCCACACGAGAGGTTGCAGGAGGTCCCCGTAGCCTTTGTCGTCACCGCGCCTGACGGCCCCGCCGACGCCCAGTCCGTGATCGATTTCTGCAAAGGAAAGATCGCAAGCTTCAAGATTCCGCGCCAGGTCTTTTTTGTCGATGAACTGCCGATGACCCCCACCGGCAAGGTCCAGAAAGAGTTCCTGCGCCAGCGGCTCCTGGCCGCCGCACCCGATTCCACCCGGTAGAGAGCAGCAGTGAATGCGGGCTCTGCCACTTCCTTCGCCATCCATCCGAACCCACACACAGGAGATACCGATGTTCAAAAAGACCCTGAAACTGGCACTTTGCTGCCTCACACTGGGCATGGGCCTGGCCCATGCCCAATACCCGGAGCGCACGGTGCGCATCATCGCGCCGATGGCCGCCGGTGGCGGCACAGACACGGTCGCACGGGTTTTCGCTCTGAAGATGGCGGCGCGCCTGGGCCAGTCGGTCATCGTGGAAAACCGCCCCGGCGGCGGTGGTCAGATCGGCCCGGAACTTGTCGCGGCCTCGCCCGCCGACGGCTACACGATGCTGTTCACCTCGTCTTCGGCGCTCACTCTGCCCTATCTGCGCAAGACCCGCTTCGACCTGGCCAAAGACTTCGTGCCGATCGGCCAGTTCGGCACCGGCAACTTCGCGCTGGTGATCAACTCCAAGCTGCCCTACAAGACGCTGGCCGAGTTCTTCGCCGCCGTCAAGGCCAATCCCGGCAAGTTCACCTATGGCTCGGCAGGCACGGGCGCCGTCGGTCACCTGGCACTGGAACTGCTCAAGGCCAAATCCGGCGTGGATCTGGTGCACGTTCCGTTCAAGAGCAGCCTGGAGATTTCGCAGGCCATGATGAGCGGCACCATCGACGCCTCGATCGACCCCATGACCACGCAGCGTCCCAACATCGAGTCGGGCCTGGTGCGCGGCCTGGCCACCACCGGCCCGGCGCGTGATGCCTATCTGCCCAACCTGCCCACCATCACAGAGAGCAAGCTGGTGCCCGGCGGCTACGAGATGACCTACTGGTTCGGCGTATTCATGCCGATCAAAACGCCAGCGGCGGTGGTCGAGCGTGTCCAGCGCGAGTTCAATGCCGTGATGAAGGAGCCCGACATGGCCGACCGACTCAAGGCCTTCAGCCTGGCCCCTTCACCGATGACGGCCGCGCAGTTCCATGCCAACATCGTTGCCGAAGCCGCCATGTGGAAAAAGCTCATCAACGACGTCGGCATCCAGGCCCGCGACTGATCCCAGCACCTGCCGACCGGAGACCCACATGTACGACGACGATCCCGCCATCGAACTCACATCGCCAGAGGAGGTGCGCAGGCGCCTGTCGGCCAACCGGGCGCGGCGCGGCTACCTGCTTCCGCACCAGGGGCTGATGGCGTTGGCCATGCCGGACCTGCAGGATGCGTACATGGTCATGTACACGGCGCTGACCCTCAAGCGGGCGCACCTGTCGCTGTACGAAAAGGAGTTTGTCTGGCTGGGCGTGCTGATCGCCGGAGGCGAGCACATCGGCACCCACCACGTCAGACTCTTTCTCGAAAATGGCGGCGACCCGAAAAAGCTGGAGATCATCCTGCGCATGGTGGCGCTGGCCGATGGCGCGCCGCGTTCGTTCCAGTTCCTGGAGAAGTACTGGGAAAAGCATTTCGATCCGCTCAAAGGCCGCCAGGCCTACTGGGACGCCGCGCAGGCCCTGGTCAACGAGTCCGAAGTGCCGCTCGAACTGGCGCGCCTGTGCCTGCTCGCGATCCACACGACGCTGGGCCGCAAGTGGGGCATCGAGTGCGAACTCCAGGCCTGCTATGCGCTGGGCGTCGACGAAGGCAAGATGGGTGAGGTCACGTGCATGCCGATGTGGGTGGCGGGCATGAACCGCACCATCGACGCCGGCGAGGTCTGGCTGGAGCAGATCCGCTCGGGCAAGGTCAAGGCCGGGCCCTCGTTCCGCGCATGGGCGGAGATGGATCAGGGCGCGATGCCGCTGTAGCCCGCGCGCCGCGCCCTGGCGCGAAGCGCCACCGAAGGCAATGCCCCGCAAGAGGCATTGCCTTTTTTACTGCATGTAGGAGCCGCCGTTGACGTCGATGATGGCGCCCGTGATGAAGCTCGCATCCTTGGACACCAAAAAGGCCACCGTGCCGGCCATGTCTTCGACGGTGCCGATACGCCCCAGCGGCGTCTCGGCCACTTTGGAAGCCAGCACATCGTTCGTGCTGATGGCCCGCGTCATGGGTGTGTCAACGCGCGAGGGCGCAATGCAGTTGACGTTGATGCCAAACTGCGCCACGTCGCCCGCGAGGTAGCGCGAGAACGTCACCAGACCGCCCTTGGAGGCCGCATAGGCCGGATTGCCCGAACGCACGCGGGCTGCGCGCGAAGCCACGTTCACGATCCGGCCGCCCCCATTGCGTTTGAGCAGGGGTATGGCCGCACGGCACACCAGGAAAGCGCCCGTGAGATTGACCGACAGCACGCGCTGCCACTGCTCCAGCGGCGTTTCTTCGACCGTGGGCGCCTTGTTGTCGATCATGCCCAGCAGGCCGGCCGAATTGACCAGCACATCGAGCTTGCCGAACCGCTCCTCGACTTGTTTGAATGCCGCTGCCACGCTGGCTTCGTCGGCCACGTTCACGCGGATGGCGATGAGCTCGTGCTGTGACTGCGTGACGCGAAGGGTCTCGGCCAACTGCTCTTCATTGATATCGCACACGACCACGGCATAGCCTTCCTTGGCCAGCCGCTGGACGATACCGCGTCCGATGCCCTGGGCGCCTCCGGTGACGAGGGCGACGCGGGTGGATGTACTGGGTTGGGTCACTCTGTGTCCTTGCGTTCGGCCCAGGCGACAGACGCCCGGGGGACTTCAAGTATATACGCGACAGTATATTTTTAGCAATAGCCGTACAGTCCAACGTCTGTGCGGCAGCCGGAACTTCATAAAGGATTAGCGAATACAGTTCATGGATGCACATCCGATCATTCCAGCATACGGGCACCGAACTGAGGGTCTTTGGCGGAGACGACAGCCTGCAATGGCTCGCGCGCGAACTCGAGCGCGCGGGCGCACGCCGCGCGCTCATCGTCTGCGGCCGCTCCATGGCCGCGGGCCAGGGTCTGTCGATGGTCCGCGACGCGCTGGCCGATCGTTGTGCCGGCGTGTTCCAGGGCGTGCAGCCGGACAGCCCCCTGCCGGACGTTCAGCGGGCTGCCCAGGCGCTCTCGGACTGCCAGGCCGATGCGGTGATCGCGCTGGGCGGCGGCTCGGCGATCGTCACGGCGCGGGCGGCCAGCATTCTGCTGGCCGAAGGCAGCGATGCGCATGGTCTGTGCACCCGGCGCGGCGCGGACGGCAGGATCATCAGCCCGCGCCTGCCCGCACCCAAGTTGCCGCAGTTCACGGTGGCGACCACGCCAACCACGGCGCTGGCCAAAGCCGGCAGCGCCATCCTCGATCCGGCCAGCGGCAAGAGGCTGGCGCTGTTCGATCCCAAGACACGGGCCCGCGCCATCTTCGTCGATCCCTGGATGGCCTGCAGTGCGCCGCAGACGATGGTGCGCGGCGCCAGCCTGAACACGCTGACCATGGCGATCGAGGGCCTTGAGTCCATCAAGGGCAGCGCTTTGTCAGATGCCGCGCTGATGCACGCCGTCAGGCTCGTGGCCGATGGCCTGCCGCTGCTCGACGACGCCGCGCGGCAGGCACAGGTGCGCGTCGACCTGATACTGGCCGCCATACTCTGCGGTCAGGGCACCGACCAGACCGGTGTCGGCCTGGCCACGGCCTTTGGGCATCTGCTCGGCGCGCGAATGGACATCGACAATGGCATCGTCAATGCCCTGATGCTGCCTCACACCATGCGCTTCAATGCCCCTGCGCTCGATGACCGACAGGGCAAGGTGCTGCGGGCGCTGGAACGCCACGCCGACCCGGCGCCGGGCGGCGTCAGCGCAGCGGCGATTGCGGCAGTCAGCGCGCTACTGTCCCGCCTTCAGGTGCCTGCGCGTCTGCGCGATGTCGGCGCATCGCGCGAGGATTTCGCCCGGATCGCGGAAGACGCGCTGGACGACTGGTTTGTGCAGACCAATCCGAGACGCATCGAGTCATCCGCCGATGTGTTGGGCGTCATGCAGGCGGCCTGGTAGTTCAAGCGTCGCACGGGTGTGGGGACGGGCGGGCCGCGACTGGCGCAGTGGGCACGCCGCCAGCACGGCAATGCGTTCTGCGAACTCGCTCAAACCGGCACCGTCAGCAGCCCAGCGAGGGCGATCCAGGCACGCGATCCTCACACAGCAAGACGCTGGAGCGTGTTCCCCTGGGCAGCGGCTTGACGCCGCCCCCTTGCGGTAACATACTTCTCGGATAGTCAAATAACCAAAGGAGACACGACCATGAAGCGACGTCATCTGCTGAACACGGCACTGGGACTGGGCGCTGCCACGGCGATTCCGGCCTGGAGTCAGAGCTACCCCAATGCCTCGATCAAAGTCATCATTCCGTCGGCGCCTGGCGGGTTGACCGACCCCATCGTGCGCTTCCTGGGTGACGCCATGCAGCGTAGCATGGGCCAATCGGTGGTGATGGAGCATCGCGCGGGCGGCGGCGGCATTATCGGCATGCAGCAGGTCATGCGGTCCGCGCCCGACGGCTACACGCTGGTGATGTGCTCTTCGGGCCCGATGTTCCTCACGCCGGCGATGCATCCGGCCATCCCCTACTCGTTCAAGCGCGACTTCACGCCGATCGGATCACTGCTGACCTTTGAAAACGTGCTGGCCGTGCCTGTGACCTCCAAGGCCAATTCTGTGGCGGACCTGATCCGCATGGCCAAGGAAAAGCCGGGCTCGGTCAATTTCGCATCGGCGGGCATTGGCGCTTCGCACCACCTCTCGGGCGAACTGTTCAAACGCATGGCCGGCGTGGACATCACGCATGTGCCCTACAAGGGTTCTGCCCCGGCGCAGACAGACCTCATCGCCGGCCAGGTGCAGATGATGTTCGCCAACATCCCTGCGGCCATCAACCTGATCAAGACAGGCAGGCTCAGGGCCCTGGCCGTGACCGGCACGCAACGCAATGCGGCCTTGCCCGATGTGCCCACCGTAGCCGAGTCGGGCATTCCGGGTTTCTCCGTGATCACGGCCGTGGCGCTCTATGGCCCGGCAGGCATTCCGCGCGACATCGTGATGAAACTGAACAACGAGGTCAATCGGATCTGGGCCACGCCTGAAGGCAAGAAGACGCTGGACGGCCTATACCTGACTTTCACCAAGGGCGCGCCCGAAGACCTGGGCGCCTGGGTGGATGCCGAAACCACAAAATGGACAGCCGTGATCAAGGCCGCCGGCATCAAGTCGGGCGACTGAGGCGGGTATCTGCAATCGACTGGCGTGCGCCAGCGCGCCAGCCAAGGAGTTTTTTTGAGTGCATTGACAGGAATCAAGGTGGTGGACCTGACAGCGGTCCTGATGGGGCCGCTGGCTTCGCGCGTGCTGGGCGATATGGGTGCGGATGTGATCAAAGTGGAGGCGCCCACCGGTGACAGCCTGCGCGCGGTGGGGCCCATGCACAACCCGGGCATGGGCCCGCTGTACATGAACGCCAACCGCAACAAGCGCAGCATTGCCCTCAATCTGAAAAGCCCGGCGGGCAAGAAGGCCATGCTGGAGATGATCCGCGATGCGGATGTGCTGCTCTATAACGTGCGGCCCCAGGGCATGGCGCGGCTGGGTCTGGACTATGAAGCGTGCCGGGCCGTCAACCCTTCCATCATCCACGTGGGCTGTTATGGCTTCAGCGAGGGCGGGCCTTATGCGGGCAAGCCGGCCTTCGACGATCTGATCCAGGGCCTGTGCGCCGTGCCAAGCCTGTTTGCAGGCGTGAGCGGTGGCGAGCCGCGCTACATTCCCCTGGCCATGGTGGACCGCTACGCCGCGGCCCACGTGGCTGCTGCGGTGCTGGGCGCTCTTTTCCACAAATTGCGCACCGGCGAAGGCCAGTCGATCGAGCTGTCGATGCTGGAGATCATGGCCGACTGCGTGCTGGGCGACCATTCAGGCGGGCAGATGTTCGACCCGCCGCTCGGTCCTCCCGGCTACCCTCGCTCGCTGGCGCCGGAGCGCCATCCCTACAAGACACTGGATGGCTATCTGTGCACCGTGATCTACACCGATCAGCACTGGCGCTCGTTTTTCAAGCTCATCGGCAGCGATTTGATGGACACCGATCCTCGCTTCAAGAATCTGACGAGCCGCACCATCCACGCGCGCGAGGTGCACGGCATGCTCGAAGGCTGGCTGACCAACCGCAGCACCACGGAGTGGCTGGAGGCATTCGACAAGGCCGACATTCCGGCCATGCCGCTGCGCACTCTGGACAACATGCACCTGGACGTGCATCTGCAGGCCGTGGACTTCTTCCAGTGGCACGAGCATCCGAGTGAAGGCCGCGTGCGTGTCATGCGTCCCGCATCGAAGTGGTCGCGCACGCAGCCCACCGTGCATCGCCATGCGCCGCTCATTGGCGAGCAGACGCGCGAGATCCTGACCGGACTCGGCTACAGCGAGGCGCAGATTCAAGCCATGCTGCAAGCCGGCGATGCAGTGGCCGCCAAGCCGCCGGCGATACCTTAGCGCGACGCCGGAACGAACAAGCCGTTGCTGAGAACTTCCACGCCACGTTCCAGGGCAATGGCCCGGAAGTGGACGCCAGCGTCGCGCCGCCACATTTCGACGCGAATGGTCTCTCCGGGATAGCAGGGTCTGGCATACCTCGCGTAGACGCTGCCCATGCCGTGGGGGTCCAGTTCGCAGCAGGCCTCCAGCAGGCCCCGGGCCGCAACACCGAACGTGCCCAGGCCGTGCTGGATAGGTCGCTCAAAGCCCGCAGCCCGCGCGACTTCCGGGTCGGCATGCAAGGGGTTCATGTCCGCACACAGCCGATACAGCAAGGCCATCTCGGGCCGCGTCGGGATGTCGATGAACTGCTCCGCCGGCCCCGGCGGAACCGGCCCGGCAAAGACCGGCGCCGGGTCACTCGGCTGCCCCTGAGCGGCCGCATAGCCGCCATCGGCGCGGCAGAATGACACATGATCGATCGTGGCATACAGCGCGCCACTGTCGCGGTCTGTGACGGTGCGCTCGGTCAGCACCAGCGCCCCGCGGCCAGCGCCTTTGTCGGTCACGCCGGTGATGCGCGTACGCCCCACGACCACCCCCTGCGCCGGAAGCGGTCTGTGCATCGTCACCCGCTGCTCGCCGGCCAGCACCATGCGCCAGTCGAAGCCGGTATCCAGGTCGCGCGCCCAGAAACCCGGATAACCCAGTACCACGACCATGCTGGGCAAGGCGCTGAGCGACTTTTCATAGACGAAGTTCAGATGCCGCGCATCGGTGGGGTCCTGACCCATGCCCAGGCCCAGGGCATAGAGCATGGTGTCGCGCGCGGTGTACTCTGTCTCGACAACCGGGAAGCGCAGCGCCTTCAGTGCGTGGTAGTCGATCATCGTGCTGTCAGTCGACCTTGATATTGGCTTCCCTGATCAGCTTGCCCCAGCGGTTGGTTTCGTTTTCCATGAAACGCGACAGCTCGGCCGGTGACCCCTTGACCAGGTCAAAGGCCAGCGAGGCCAGCAGCTTTTGCCCCTCGGGGGTGGCCCATGCCTTTTCCATGGCTTCGTTGAGGCGATCGGTGATGGCCTTGGGCGTTCCAGCGGGCGCGAACATGCCGACCCAGGACACGACGTTGAACCCGGGCAGACCGGACTCGGCCACTGTGGGCACGTCGGGCAAGGCGGAGCTGCGGCGCGGGCTGGTCACCGCCAGAACCTTGAGCTGCCCTTGCTTGATGAAAGGCAAGGCGGCTGGAATATTGCCGAACATCATCTGCACCTGACCGGAAATCACATCGGTCATCGCCGGGCCGGATCCCTTGTAGGGAACATGTGTCATTTCCACGCCGGCCATGCGCTTGAACATCTCCCCCGTGAGGTGATGCGACTGGCCGTTGCCGGAAGACGCGAAGTTGATGCTGCCGGGCTTCTGCCGGGCCAACTGGATGAGCTCGGTCACATTTTTTGCGGGCACGGCAGGGTTGAGCAACACAGCGTTGCCAAAAGTGACCAGCGAGCCCACAGGCACGATGTCCTTCAGCGCGTTGTAAGTCACCACCTTCGGGTTGAGGGCTGGCGTGAAAATGACGGGACCGATGTTGCCCAGCATGAGCGTGTAGCCATCCGGCGCTGCCTTGACCAGGCCCTGGGTGGCAATGACGCCACCACCACCGGCACGATAGTCCATGACCATCGGATGCCCGAATTCGCGCTGGAACTGATCACTCAGAAAACGCACCACCGGATCCGACAATCCGCCCGGCGCCGTGGGGATGATGACTTTGATCGGCGCCGCAGGATAGGCCTGGCTCCAGGCCGGCTGCACCGTAGCCAGGGTCAGCGCCATGACGGCCCCCAATGCTTTGATGACTTGTTTCATGTACTGCTTTCTTTCATGGTGACGGAAACGGGAAACTTGGGAACGCGCGAAGTATGCCCGACGAACGGTTTGCGGACTATCGGGACTGACGATTGATCCAGGACAAACTATTCGACCGGTATGTTATGCTTTTCCAAGTCCACCGACTTACACTTCCAACAAGCAAGCAGGAGACACGCATGACAGAAAAACAATTCGCCGGCAAGAACGCGCTCATTACAGGCGGTTCGGCCGGCATTGGCTACTCCATTGCCATGAAGTTGGCTCAGCAAGGCGCGAAGGTCTGCGTCACCGGGAGAACGGCTGAAACCGGGGCCCAAGCCGCAGCCAAATTGGCTGCCGTATCACCGGGTTCGTTTTTCTTGCAGGGCAACGCGGGCGATGCACAGACTTCGGCCAGCGTCGTGGCACAGGCGGTCAAGCAACTCGGCGGCCTGGACATCCTGGTCAGCGCCGGTGCCCAGGGCTCCCTCGGCCCGACACCGTTCGAGCAGATGACGCTGGAACAAGTCAAGTCGAGCTTCGAGACGCGCCTTTTCGGCCGCATCTTTCCAGTCCACTCGGCGATTCCGTTTTTGCGCGAGCGCGGCGGCGGCGCGATCCTGATGATAGGCACCGACGCGGCGCGCCATCCGACCCCCGGAGAATCGATCATCGGCGCCGCTGGCGCTTCGGTGATCCTGCTGACGAAGGCATTGGCGCGTGAATTGGCGCGCCACTCGATCCGTGTCAATGCCCTGGCTCTGACCATCACTTCGGACACGCCGTCATGGGACCGCATCTTCTCGAAGGCGAGCTTCGAGAACAAGCTGTTCTCGAAGGCCGTCTCGCGCTTTCCGTCCGGTCGGGCGCCGACTTCGGACGAAGTGGCTGATGCCGGCGTGTTTCTGGTCAGCCCACAGGCCTCGCAGATTGACGGTCAGACCGTCAGCGTCAACGGCGGCCTGTCCTTCGGCGGTTGGTAGCAAACATACCATCCCACTCGTACGCACCATGCTATGCTGCGCCGAAAACGCGGCACCTAACTGAGGAGACATATCAAATGGAAAAAGCTGAAAAAATGGAAACACTGGGCCTGGGCCTGGGCTGGAGAGACATGCCCGTCGGACGCAAGTTCCGCACCGTCGGACGCACTATCACCGAGTCCGATCTGGTCAACTTCATCAGCGCCACAGGCATGCTTGAGGTCCTGTTCACCAACGTCACTTACCAGGAAGTCATCAAGGGCCGCCTGGTCCCGGGTGCGCTGGTCTACAGCTTTGCGGAGGGCCTGCTGATTCAGGCCACGATGCAAAGCGTGGGGCTGGCTTTTCTCGACATGGAACTGACCATGAAGGGCCCGACCCGGGTTGGCGACACCATCCACGTGGAAGTCGAAGTGATCGAGAGCCGCCCGAGCAAGAGCCGCCCCGGCCTCGCGCTGGTGCGTACGCGCAATCAGGTCGTGCGCCAGGATGGCGGCGTAGCGCTGGAATACACGCCGCTGCGCATGCTCAAGGAGCATGCATGACGGGGCCTCTTGCGGGAATCAAGGTCATTGAAATTGCCGGCATTGGGCCGGGGCCGTTCGCTGCCATGCTGCTGGCCGATCTGGGCGCGGAAGTCATCCGCGTGGACCGCAAGCAGCCGTCTGATCTGGGCTTGAAGCGTCCGCGCGAATACGACTTTTCGCTGCGCAACCGCAGTTCGATCGAACTCGACCTCAAGACGCCTGAAGGTATCGCGATGGCGCTCACGCTGATCGAACGGTCTGACGCAGTGATGGAGGGTTTTCGCCCCGGTGTAATGGAGCGCCTGGGCCTGGGCCCGGACGTCTGCCTGGCGCGCAATCCCAGGCTGGTCTATGGCCGCATGACGGGCTGGGGCCAGAGCGGCCCGCTGTCGCAGGCAGCAGGCCATGACCTCAACTACATCGCGGTGGCCGGCGCGTTGCACGGCATCGGGCGCGCGGGCCAGCCGCCCTCCATTCCACTGAACCTTCTGGGCGACTACGCAGGCGGCTCGCTGTATCTGATCATCGGCATGCTGGCCGCCATCATCGATGCGGGAAAGTCTGGCCGCGGCCAGGTGGTGGACGCCGCGATTGTCGACGGCACAGCTTCGCTGTCCACGCAGCTCTACGGCATGCTGAGAGCCGGTCTGCTCAACAACGAGCGGGGCACCAACTTCATCGATTCAGGCGCGCATTTCTACGATGTGTACGAGTGCGCAGACGGCAAGTGGGTCTCGCTGGGCTCGGTCGAGCCCAAGTTCTACTCGCTGATGCTGAAACTGCTGGAGATCGATATCCCCGGCAAGCAGCTCGACCGCACCAGCTGGCCCGAAGGCAAGAAAATCATTGCCGCCAAGATTCGCACGCGCACGCGCGACGAATGGACCCGTTTGCTTGAAGGCACCGATGTATGTTTCGGCCCGGTCCTCACTCTGGACGAAGCCACGCAGCATCCGCATCTGAAGGCGCGCGAGACCTTCATCGAGATCGATGGCCTGACGCAGCCCGCACCCGCCCCGCGTTTCAGTCGCACCGTGCCGCCCGTGCCCCATTCGGGCAAGCAGGCCACGCCGCAGACGGCGTCGCAGGTGCTGGCAAGTTGGCTCAGCGCTGACGAGGTGGCCGCAGCGCAGAAGTCCGGCGTCCTCTGACGGCTGCCATGGGCCGGCTCGACGGAAAAGTTGCATTGATCAGCGCCGCCGCTGGCGCCGGCCTGGGCCAGGCCATCGCACGGCGGCTGTGCCAGGAAGGCGCGCAAGTCGTCGTGACCGACGCCCACGCGCGGCGCACAGCCGAGACCGCGCAGCGCCTGTCCGAGGAGTTCGACCGCGAGGTCATGGGCGTCAAGCTGGATGTGCGCAGTCAGCAGGACATCGATGCCTGCATGGCCGCCGTGCTGGCGCGCCACGGCCGCGTGGACCTGTTGATCAACAACGCAGGCATCAACAAGACCAGCAATGTCTGGGAGATGGACGACGAGACCTGGAGCGCGACGATCGACGTGTGTCTGAGCGGCACCTTCCGGCTTTCGCGCGCGGTGCTGCCGAGCATGATGGCGCAAAAGAGCGGAGTGATCATCAACATCTCGTCCATTGGCGGCTGGCAGTCCAATCTCGGTGGACCGGGACAGGCCGCCTACGCTGCAGCCAAGGCCGGCGTGATGGCGCTTACGCGCGCGACCGCAGCGGAGGTGGGCGCCCATGGTGTGCGTGTCAACGCGATTGCGCCGGGCTTGATCCACAACGAATTCTTGGCGCGCTCTTATGACCAGGCCTGGCTCGATGCAAAGGCGCGCGAGACCGTCGTGGGCCGTATGGGCCACTCCGACGATGTGAGCGGCCTGGCGATCTTTCTCGCCTCCGACGAGGCGAGCTTCATTACCGGCGAAGTCATCTGCGTGAGCGGTGGCTGGTATATGCATCCTTGAGACGAAGCCCTCAGCAGAGCGGATTCAGGAGACAGAATGGCAGGACCTTTCGACGGCGTGCGCATCATCGACCTCAGCAGTGTGCTGATGGGGCCGCTGGCCACTCAGATGTTTGCCGACCTTGGCGCCGACGTGATCAAGGTCGAACCGCCGCAGGGCGACATCCTGCGCGGCATCGGGCCGGGGCGGCACGACGACATGCGCGCGCTGTACCTGACGCTCAACCGGAACAAGCGCAGCGTCGTGCTGGACATGAAAGCGCCCGAGGGCAAGGCTGCCGTACTGCGGTTGATCAAGGATGCCGACGTGCTGTTCTTCAACATCCGTCCGCAAGCCATGGCCCGGCTGGGGCTGGACTACGAGACGGTGCGCGCCGCCAATGACCAGATCATCTATTGCGGCGCTTACGGTTTTGCGCAAGATGGTCCTTTCGCGGCCAAACCGGCCTACGACGACCTGATCCAGGGGGCTGTCGGCCTGCCCTGGCTGTCCGAGAAGCTGACTGGCAAGGCGAGTTATGTGCCCTTTTCCATCGTCGATCATCTGGTAGGGATGTATGCGGCCTTCTGCCTGTCGGCAGCGCTGCATCACCGGCAAAAAACCGGAGCCGGCCAGCAAGTCGAAGTGCCCATGTACGAGACCATGACGCAGACGGTGATGACGCATCACATGTTCGGCAAGACTTTCGTGCCGCCGCTGGGCCAGGCCGGCTATACGCGGCAGATTGCGCCGGCGCGCAAGCCTTATCCAACCAGCGACGGCCATATCTGCACGCTGATCGTCACTGACCGGCAATGGCACCGGCTGTTCGAGATGATCGGCCGCCCGGAGCTGAAGACTGACCCGCGCTTTGCCGACATCGGCAACCGGACCAAGCACACCGACACGCTGTATGAGCTGCTGGAGACCAGTTTCCCGCTGCGCAGCACGGCCGAGTGGCTGGACCTTTTCGAGAAAAGCGACATCCCGGCCATGCCGATGCAGTCGCTGGACCAGTTGCTGGACGACCCGCACCTGAAGGCCACCGAATTCTTCAGAACCGTAACCCACCCCACCGAAGGCCAGTTGCAGGCCATGAAGGTGCCGGCCAACTGGAGCGTGTCGGCGACCGACGAGTTCAGGTCTCACGCGCCGCGCCTGGGCGAGCACAGTGAGGAGATTCTCAAAGAGGCCGGCTATAGCGAGGGCGATATCCGCGCACTGATGGCCAGCGGCGTCGCGGCGGGACCCAAGCCATGAAATCCCAGTTTGAATCCCCACTCGGGTAACTACCGTGTACCGGTCCACAGCCGAAAGCGTTCCAATCAGTACACCCGCAAAAAAGCTTCCATCCCATTTCGTCAACTGAAGGAGACACACATGAAATTCAACCGTCGCGACATCGTCAAGGCCGCCGCCGCCCTGCCCCTGGCACTGTCGCCATTGGCGCGTGCCCAACAGGGCTTTCCCAGCAAGCCGTCGAAGATCATTCTTCCCTTCGCCCCTGGCGGCTCAACCGACGCCGTCGGCCGCAAGCTGGCCG
This sequence comes from Burkholderiaceae bacterium, assembly GCA_030653255.1. Classification (GTDB taxonomy): domain Bacteria; phylum Pseudomonadota; class Gammaproteobacteria; order Burkholderiales; family Burkholderiaceae_C; genus JAURZS01. Next base: position 27,647 of record JAURZS010000143.1, read on the forward strand.
AAGGACTGGGCCAACTCTGGGGCCAGCCCGTCATCTGCGACAACCGACCTGGTGCCAGCGGCATCGTCGCCACGCAGGCGCTGCAGAAGTCCGCGCCGGACGGCTACACGGCGGCTATCGCATCCTTCAACCATGCGGTCAATCCGGCCCTGTTCCAGAAGATGCCCTACGACAACGTGAAGGATTTCGTGTTGATCAGCCATCTGCTCAACAACCAGCTGATGCTGTTCTGCCACTCCGATCTGCCTGTGCGCAATGTGCGTGAACTCATCGCCTACGGCAAGCAAAACCAGGGCAAGCTGAACTTCGCATCCCCCGGTGGCGGCACCAGCACTCAGCTGGCCATGGCGCTGTTCAATTCGATGGCCGGCCTGGAGATGGTCTCCGTGACGTACAAGGGTAGCGGCCCGGCCATGATGGGCGTGCTGGCCAATGAGTCCCAGGTCGCCTTCGACTCCATCCTCACGGTACTGCCGCACGTCAAGAGCGGCCGCATCCGGGCGCTGGCCGTGGGCAGCCGCAACCGCTGGTCCCTGATGCCCGATCTGCCCACCGTGTCCGAGTCGGGTCTGCCCGGCTACGAGTCCTACAGCTGGGTGGGTCTGTTCGCACCTCTGGGGACGCCGGCAGAGATCGCACTCAAGTGGCAGGTCGACTCCGCACGCGTGCTGCGCAGCCCGGCCATGGCCACCGAACTCGTAGCCAACGGCTTCGAGACCATCGCCAGCACCTCGCAGGAGTTCGCCAAGTTCGTGCAGTCCGAGCAAATCAAATGGACCGAAGTGGTCAAGCGCGCCGGAATCAAACCTCAGTAAGCCGACAGCGGCCGACGGACAGGCGCCTTGCGCCTTTCATTTTCATTGACTATTTGGTAAGATACTATCCACATAGTTCGTAACAACAGACAGGAGCAGCACTTGGAATACAAGGACATCATCTTCACCAAGCGGGACGGCGTCGCCACCATCTCGATCAACCGTCCCGACGTGATGAACGCCTTTCGCGGTCAGACCGTCGAGGAGCTGATCCATGCGTTCGA
>JAURZS010000018.1 GCA_030653255.1 Burkholderiaceae bacterium
ACGGCAACGACATCGTCTACCACGGTTATTTCGACATCGGCATCGCCGTCGGGTCTCCGCGCGGCCTGGTCGTGCCCATCCTGCGCAATGCCGACCAGATGGGTTTTGCCGAGATTGAAAAGAAGATTGCCGAATACGGCGCGAAGGCGCGCGACGGCAAGCTGGGCATCGAGGAGATGACGGGCGGCACCTTCTCCATCTCCAATGGCGGCGTTTTCGGCTCGATGCTGTCCACACCCATCATCAACCCCCCGCAGTCGGCCATCCTGGGCGTGCACGCGACCAAGGACCGCGCCGTGGTCGAAAACGGGCAGGTGGTGGTGCGGCCCATCAACTACCTGGCCATGTCGTACGACCACCGCATCATCGACGGCCGCGAGGCCGTGCTGGGTCTGGTGGCCATGAAAGAAGCGCTGGAAGACCCGGCCCGCCTGCTGTTCGACATCTGACCGCCGAACGCCCTCAGGCCCTGCGCGCCGCGCGCGCCTTTGACAACTGGAGTGATGGATCAATGAGCAAGCAATTCGACGTGATCGTGATCGGTGGCGGACCGGGCGGGTACATCGCGGCCATTCGCGCCGCGCAGCTCGGCTTCAGCACCGCCTGCATCGACGACTGGACCAACGCCAAGGGTGGCCCTGCGCCCGGTGGCACCTGCACCAACACCGGCTGCATCCCGTCCAAGGCGCTGCTGCAGTCCTCGGAATATTTCGAGCATGCAGGCAAGCACTTTGCGGCGCACGGCATCCAGGTCGAGGGCCTGGGCCTGGACCTGGCGAAGATGATCGCGCGCAAGGACACCGTTGTGAAGCAGAACAACGACGGCATCCTGTTCCTGTTCAAGAAAAACAAGATCAGCTTCTTCCATGGCCGCGGCTCTTTCTCCAAGGCCGTGGACGGCGGCTACGAGATCCAGGTTCGCGGCGCCGCTGAAGAAACCCTGGTGGGCCGCCACATCATCGTGGCCACCGGGTCCAGTGCGCGTGCCCTTGCGGGCGCGCCCTTCGACGAAGAAAACATTCTGTCCAACGATGGCGCGCTGCGCATGGGCGCCGTGCCGCGCCGCCTGGGTGTGATCGGCGCGGGCGTGATCGGCCTGGAGATGGGCTCGGTCTGGCGCCGCCTGGGCGCGGAGGTCACCATCCTGGAGGGTCTGCCGACTTTCCTCGGCGCGGTCGATGAGCAGATTGCCAAGGAGGCGCACAAGGCCTTCACCCGCCAGGGCCTCAAGGTCGAGCTGGGCGTCACGGTCGGCAGCGTACAGTCCGGCAAGAAGGGCGTGAAGATCGCCTATTCGGATGCCAAGGGTGAAGCCCGCACGCTGGAGGTCGACAAGCTCATTGTGTCCATCGGCCGGGTGCCGCGCACCGAGGGCCTGAACGCCCAGGCCGTGGGCCTGCAGCTCGACGAGCGTGGCGCCATTGCCGTGGACGCCGAATGCCGCACCAATTTGCCCCAGGTGTGGGCCGTGGGCGATGTCGTGCGCGGCCCCATGCTGGCGCACAAGGCGGAGGAAGAGGGCGTGGCCGTGGCCGAGCGCATTGCCGGCCAGCATGGGCATGTCAATTTCAACACCATCCCCTGGGTCATCTACACCAGCCCCGAGATCGCCTGGGTTGGCCAGACCGAGCAGCAGCTCAAGGCCGAGGGCCGCGCCTACAAGGCCGGCACCTTCCCCTTTCTGGCCAATGGCCGGGCGCGAGCACTGGGCGACACCACGGGCATGGTCAAGTTTCTGGCCGATGCCGCGAGCGACGAGATCCTCGGCGTGCATATCGTGGGACCGCAGGCCAGCGAGCTGATCTCCGAGGCCGTGGTGGCGATGGAGTTCCGAGCCAGCAGCGAGGATATCGCGCGCATCTGCCACGCGCATCCCTCGCTCAGCGAGGCGACCAAGGAAGCCGCGTTGGCCGTGGACAAGCGGACCTTGAACTTCTGATCCCGCAGCGCCCGATGTGTTGGCGGGGCGCATGCCACTGCCGCCGGATCGGGCCCAATAGCCAGGCCACCCCATGTCCGTGCGTCAAATCTACGAAGCCGAGCTCAAGACCCGAGGCTATGCCAGCGACCCGGCCCAACTGGGCGCCATCGACGCACTGGAGCGCTGCGCCAGCGAATGGGCGCATTTCAGGGAAAAGCGCTCCAATGCGCTGAAGAAGCTCCTCAACCGCCCCGAGGTGCCGCGCGGTGTCTACATGTACGGCGGCGTCGGACGCGGCAAGAGCTTTCTGATGGACTGTTTCTACAGCGCCGTGCCGCTCAGGCGCAAGACACGCCTGCACTTCCATGAGTTCATGCGCGAGGTGCATCGCGAGTTGCGCGAGTTGCAGGGCACCGTCAATCCACTTGACGAACTGGGTCGGCGTATTGCCCGGCGCTACCGGCTGATCTGCTTCGACGAGTTCCATGTGGCGGACATCACCGATGCGATGATCCTGCACCGGCTGCTCGTCGCTTTGTTCGACAACGGCGTGGGCTTCGTCACCACATCGAATTTCCGGCCCGACGACCTCTACCCTGACGGCCTGCACCGAGACCGCATCCTGCCGGCCATCGCCCTGCTCAACGCCAGGCTCGACGTCATCAATGTGGATAACGGCGTGGACTATCGCCGCCAGACGATGGAGCGGCTCAAGCTGTACCACACGCCGCTGGGCCCCGAGGCCGATGCGGCCATGACCGACGCCTTCAACCGCCTGGCAGAGACGCAGGACGAAGACCCGGTGCTGCACATCGAGTCGCGCGAGATCCGCGCCCGGCGCAAGGCCGGCGGGCTGGTGTGGTTCGACTTCAAGACCCTGTGCGGTGGTCCGCGCTCGCAGAACGATTACCTGGAGATTGCGAGCCAGTTCCACACCGTGCTGCTGAGCGATGTGCCGCACATGCCGGTGCGCATGGCCAGCGAGGCGCGCCGCTTCACCTGGCTCGTCGACGTGCTCTACGACCGTCGCGTCAAGCTCATCATGTCGGCCGAAGTCCCGGCGCAGGCGCTGTACACAGAAGGTCCGCTGGCGCACGAATTCCCGCGTACCATCTCCCGGTTGAATGAAATGCAGTCGGCCGAATTCCTGGCCCTGGAGCGGCGCATCGTGGACACTGGATTGACATGAGACTGTGCTTACCCGCCGCAGTGCTGGCCTTGCTGTGCGGTGCGGCCGCGCAGGCGCAGGCGCAGGCACCGCGTGCTTCGGTGCCGACGTCTACATCAGCGGCGCCGGCCTCGGCTGCGGCTTCTTCCAGCCATGTCTCCGAGGCCTGGACCCGGTCCGAGCGCGAACGCATCGCCTCAGAGCGCGCGCATGTCGAGGCGCGTTTCAGCAGCGAGGAAACTCAGTGCTACCGCAAGTTCTCGGTGCGCGATTGCCTGGACGAGGCCAAATCGACGCGGCGGCTGGCTTTGTCCGATTTGCGTCGCCAGGAGGTTTCTCTCAACGACGCCGAGCGCAAGCGGCGCGGCGTCGAGCAGTTCCGGCGTATCGAGGAAAGAAGCAGCCCGCAGCGCCAGCAGCGGGAAGCCGAAGCCCGCGCCAAGGCGCAGACTGAGCAAGCCACCCGCGATCAGCGCGCACGCGACAAACTGTTGCAGCGCGAGGACGCCGGCCAGCGGGCGGCCGAACGCGTGCAACAAGACGAGCGCCGCCGTCAGGCGGCGGGCGACAACGCCGCATCGCGCGCACGCCGCGTCGAGACCGAAGCCGAGTCGCGCAGCCGCTACGAGCAGCGACTGCGCGCAGCCGAGGAGCGCAAAGCCGCCCGCGAAAAGCGCCAGGCCACGCGCACCAAGCCGCCCGCGAGCGCCTTGCCGGTGCCGAATTGAGGTAACGCGGAAGGCTTGCGCGCAGCGGCGCCGCCCTCAGTCCAGTGGTTCGAACTTGACGATGAGCAGGGACAGGTTGTCGCCGCCGCCGCGCGCACGGGAGCGCGCCTTGGCGATCAGGAACTCCGACGCTTCGCGCGGCGACAACGAGGACAGCACGGAGCCCAGCTCGTTGTCGGTGAAGTAATGCCACACGCCGTCGCTGCAAGCCATGAGAACATCGCCGGCACGAAGCTGCTCGATGTAGTGGATGTCGATCGGCGGGTCGTCCTCGGTGCCCAGGCAGCCTATCAGGATGTTGGATTGAGGGTGGACATTGGCTTCCTGCTCGGTGATCTCGCCCTTGGCGACCAGGGTCTGCACATAGGAGTGATCCAGCGTGCGCTGGATCAGCTTGCTGCCGTGGAAATGGTAGATGC
>JAURZS010000019.1 GCA_030653255.1 Burkholderiaceae bacterium
CGTGATTTCGCGGAACTAATCCACTCATGGACGTCCGATGCGCCGCAGGTGTTGGTGGCCTGCCGCCATCTGCTCATCTAGGGTCTGTCTGGGTCCGTGGCGGGATATTGGAAGGCAGGCCCTTCGATCATGGCGCAGCTCGCGCGGCAGGCGCAGCCGAACGGCGTCGCGCAGGTCATCGGCCACGGCTTTGCGACAGCGCCGGTGCCCGCCGCGCGCGTCAACGGTATGTCCATGCATGTGCTGGACTACGAGCCCATGTGGAGTCCGGCCAATCATTCGCTCTCGCCGATCTTGCCAGCCCTGCTGGCCCAGGCCCAGCAGCTTGAGGCCGACGGCGCCCCGCCGCAGGGCCTGTCGTTGCTACGCGCACTGGCCAAGGGGGTCGAGGTGCAGGGGCGTCTGCGGGTGGCCTCCGGGCAGTTCGAGATGCCGTCCATGACGCTGCATCCACCGGGCCTGGTCGGGCCGCTTGCGGCAGCGGCTGCCAGCGCCACGCTGCTGGGGCTGGATGCGAATCGCCTGGCCTATGCCATGGGCATCGCTGCATCGCGGGTCAGCGGCATCATGGCCAACATCGGCACCATGACCAAGGCGCTGCATTGCGGCGATTCCGCCGCGCATGGGCTGGAGGCCGCGCAGCTTGCCGCTGCCGGTTTCACCGCCGATGTAGACGCACTGGGCGCCACGCGTGGCTATGCCGCGACTTATTTCGGCGCGCGCTTCGATCCCAGCGCCTTACTGGTTCCCCTTCATACGCCGAGGGTGCTGTCGCCCGGGCCGGCCTGGAAGCTGTTCCCCTCGCAGTACCCGACACATTTCGCGATCACCGCCGCGCTGCAACTGGATGCCCGGTGCCGTGTGGTCGATGACATCGCGCAGATCCGCGTTCTCACTCCGGTGTTGCCCTATACCGACAGGCCATCGCCGCGCAGCGGCCTGGACGGAAAATTTTCCTTCCAGTATTGCATTGCGGCTGCCTTGCTGGATGCGAAGATCGGCATCCCGACTTTCACCGACGCGCGGCGCTTCGCGCCAGATATGGTTGCGTTGCTGCCGCGCATTACCCTGCGGCAGACCGAAGACATACCGGGTACCTTCGACCGCATGCGGGTGGAGATCGAGGTCGAGATGCGCGATGGCTGCGTCTTCCGATCGGTGTGCGAGTCTCCCGTGGGCAGCTGGTCGAACCCGGCGCCTGCCCAGCGGCTGGAGGACAAGGCGCGCGACCTTCTGGGCAGTGTGCTGGACGCGCGGGCGCACGAAGACTTCTGGCGCCTCGTCGGCACGCCGCAGACCATGGGCGTGTCCGGGTTGATGCAACTGCTGCGCTGAGCGCCGCCGCTGCGGCTGTCCCTTGCCTGGGGGACATCCGGCCCGTTGCCACGCATTTATAGTCCAGGCATGAAAGCCATCGCCATCCATCGCAACGGAGGACCCGAGGTCCTCGAAATGATCGACATCGAACTGCCCCCGCCGGGCCCGGCCCAGGTGCGCGTGCGCCATACCGCCATCGGCCTGAACTTCTCTGACATCAACGTTCGCAATGGCGGCTTCTATTTGGGGTCCGGCCCGCAGTTTCCGGTGATCCTGGGCAATGAAGCCGCTGGCGTGGTGCAGGCCGTGGGCAGCGAAGTCCAGGGCTTCAAGGCCGGCGACCGCGTCGCCTACGCGGGCACGGGGGGGCTCTTCTTTGTCGACACCGGCGCCTACGCCGAGCAGCGCAATTTGCCTGCCTCCTGTCTGGTGAAGCTGCCCGACGACATCAGCGACCGGCAGGCCGCGGCGCTGCTGCTCAAGGGCCTCACGGCCTCGGTGATCATTCACCGCTGCTACCGCCCGCAGCCGGGCGATGTGATCCTGGTCCATGCGGCGGCCAGCGGCGTGGGCAGCCTGCTGGCGCAATGGGCCAGCCATCTGGGCGCGACCGTGATCGGCACCGTGGGCACGCAGGCCAAGGCCGAATTCGCGCAAGCCCATGGCTGCAGGCACACGGTGCTGTACCGCTCCGAGGATTTTGTGGCCGCCACCCGGCGCATTGCGCCGCAGGGCGTGGCGGCCGTCTTCGATGGCGTGGGCAAGGACACTTTCATTGCGTCCTTCGACTGCGTGCGGCCTTTCGGCGCGGTCGTCAACTACGGCAATGCCTCGGGCAATGTGCCGCCTTTCAACCTGATGTTGTTGGCGCAAAAGGGCTGTCTGGCCCTGCACCGACCAGGCTTCGGCTTTCATGCAGTCACGCCAGAGACGCGGGCCGAGGCCTGCGGCGAGCTGTTCGAACTGGTGCGCAGTGGCGCGATCAAGCTGGAGGTCAGCCGGACGTATGCGCTGAAGGACGTCGCGCAGGCGCATGCTGAGGCAGAGCAGGGGCGCAGCACGGGTTCGGTGCTGCTGATTCCCTGAGGCGCAGGTCGCACGGCTGCGCGACGGGGTTTCTATACTCCTGTCATGCAACTGCAGGACATTCTTTACTCCCAGGGCTTCGGCACGCGACGCATCTGTGCCGGCCTGATCCAGCAGGGGCTGGTTTCGATCGCAGAGAGCACCCCGACCGATGCCGCCCTCGACGTCGATCCGCAGGGACTGCGCTTTCGCGTGCAGGGCGTTGAATGGGAATACCATGCGCCGGCCTATCTGATGCTGCACAAGCCCGCGGGCACCGAGTGCTCGCAGAAGCCATCGACCTATCCCAGCATCTATACCTTGCTGTCCGCGCCGCTGCGCCAGCGGCCGCAGAAAGGCGCTGTGCAGGGCGTGCAGGCCGTCGGGCGGCTGGACCAGGACACGACCGGGCTGCTGCTGCTCACCGACGATGGCAAGTTCATCCATCGGCTGAACTCCCCCAGGCACCATGTGCCCAAGGTGTATGAGGTCACGACCCGGCACCCGATCGACGAAACCCAGGTCCGACGGCTGCTGCAAGGAGTGGTCCTCGACGACGACCCGCAGCCTGTGCGCGCCGCTGCCTGCGAGGCTGTGCAGCCGCACCATTTGCGGCTGACGCTGACCGAAGGCAAGTACCACCAGGTCAAGCGCATGCTGTCCGCCGTGGGCAACCGGGTCGAAGGCCTGCACCGTTCACGCATCGGCAGTCTGGAACTTCCCGCCGATCTGTTGCCCGGGCAATGGCGCTGGCTGACCCCGACGCAGGTCGATGCGCTGCGCGGTTCGGGGGAGGGCGCGGCTGGTGCAAAATGAATGCGTTGAGACAAGAACAGAGGTCGACCGATGAATACAGGTGCTGGCGACAATTCCGACAATGTGAACGATCTGGTCGCCGAACTGGGCCGGCTCGGTTACCTGGAAGAGGGGAATACGGGCCGGCTGCTGGGCGTCGTCATGGCGCTGGCAGGCGAGGTTTTCGTGGTGCGTGCGCAGCAGGAGCGGTTGATGCGGGCCTTGCAGGAGCGCGGCGCCGTCGACGCGGCCCTGCTCGATGCGGTGGGTGCCAGCGCCGGCATGCGCCAGTGGCTGGAGCAGGAGGAAAAGACCTTTGGACGATCCTTGCTGCAACCTTTCCTCGATCCCGACATCACGGTCAACGCGACCCATCACATGCGCTCGGTCTGAAACCAGGAGTCTGTCCATGAGTGCCCAGCCACAATCAACCCAGCCTGCCACGCTGCCCTTGCCGGTCCAGAGCCAGTTCGAGCCCAGCGTCTATCAGTCCTTCATCCGTTCGCTGCGCAATTTCTGGCGCGAGGAAACCTACCAGCGCTCGGTCAAGACTGCCAGCGAGCTCGGGGCCGTCGATCCGGCTACGATGGAGCGGCGCATGCGCGAAACCATCGAATACCAACTCTATGCCTGGCTCGAGCGCCACTCGCAGCAGTTCAAGTACTACCACCGCCATGGCGTGATTCCGACGGTGCGCGCCAGGCAGACTGAATTGCAGCAAAGCCTTGACGCGGCGCGTGCGCGGTCTCCCGAGCGCCTGCGCCTGGACCCGGGCTTCAAGGTGCCCGACTACGTGCGCGAGGTCGACATCCATCAGCATGCGCAAGGCACCTGGAGCGACCCGACGGACGGCGTCGCCTACGAATGCGCGACCACCGGATTCTCGTTCTCCCTGCTGAACGCCGATCTGCCGATGACCATCTATGCCGAAACTGCGCGCCGCCTACTGGGGGCGCCCGCCCGCCCCGGGCGACTGCTTGATCTGGGATGCACCATTGGCGGCGCCACGCGCGCGCTCAAGCGTGCATTCCCCGGCGCCGAGGTGTTCGGCTGCGATGTCAGCGCGCCGGCGCTGACGCTTGCGCACTTGCGCGCAATGGAGCAAGGTCTCGACATCACCTGGATCCAGGCGGCGGCAGAATCCCTGCCATTCGACGATGGCTCAGTGGACCTGATCGGCTCGCACTGGCTGTTCCATGAGATGACCCCCGCTGCCATCCGTGAAAGCCTGCGCGAGGCCTGGCGCACGCTGCGCCCCGGCGGTGCGATCATGGTCCAGGACATGTACCTTACCCCCGGCGGCGAAGTCGGCAGATGGCTGGCGGCCGGCTATGCGGCCCGCAACAACGAGCCCTTCGCCTACTCCTATGCCAATATGGACATGCCGGCCGAACTGCAGGCTGTGGGATTCACCGATGTGGACATGGGCATCTCCTATCCGCCAGCTGCGGCCGACGGCTCACTGCCGGCGGCGCGCACGCATTATGTGACCATGGTCACTGCGCGAAAGCCCGGGCACTGAAGCATCACGCAAGCCCCCCGGCGGGGGTGACGGGCGGATACACTTGCAGGCTGTCCTACAGATTGCCTATTCGTGAATCTACTTCTGCGTACCGCGGTGATCCTGTCCGCTTTTCAGCTTGCCCTGACACCACTTGCGTCCCGGGCCCAGACCGCGCCACCGATCTTCGTTCTCAACTCGCAGGACGCCAACGTCAGTGTTCTTGAAGGCGGTACCTACCGCGAGATCCGGCGCATTCCTACAGGCAAGGAGCCGCATCACCTGTACCTGACGCCGGACGAAAAATCCGTGATCATCGCCAATGCATCCGCCGACAGTCTGACTTTCGTCGACCCTCGCACGGCCGAGGTCCAGCGTACGGTGCGCGGTATCGTTGATCCCTACCATCTGCGCTTCTCGCCGGACATGAAGTGGTTCGTGACGGCCGCCAACCGGCTCAACCACGTCGACATCTATCGCTGGGACGGCAAGGAGCCGTCGTTGGCCAAGCGTGTGGCCACCGGGCGCACGCCCAGCCACATCTGGATCGACAGCAAGAGCACGACCGCTTTCGTGACCATGCAGGACAGCGACGAGCTGGTGGCGATCGATCTTGCGACCCAGGCTCTCAAGTGGCGTATCAAGGTCGGCCCCATGCCGGCCGATGTCTATGGCACGGCCGATGACCGGATGCTGCTGGTCGCCCTGACCGGCGGCGATGGTGTCCAGGTCTTTGACGTGAGCGGCAAGGTCCCCATGCTGACCAAGACCTTCAAGACCGGCAAGGGTGCCCATGCCTTTCGGGCGGCAGGCGACAAACGCCACGTCTACCTGAGCAACCGCGTGGCCAACACCATCAGCCGCATCGATCTGCAGACCCTGGAGGTCGTGGGCGAACTGAGCGCCCCGGGGGGGCCGGATTGCATCGAGGTGTCGGCCGATGGCAAGACGCTGATGGTGACCTCGCGCTGGGCGCGCAAGCTCACAGTGATCGACATCGCCACGAAGAAAATTTCCAAACAGATCAATGTCGGAAGGTCGCCGCATGGAGTCTGGACGCTCGATCACGCGCCGCGCTAGGTGCCGGGCCGCAGTGGCCGCACTGTGCGCGCTGGCTGTGGCAGCCGGCGGCGCACAGGCGGCGCCCTGCGACAAGCCGCTGTACCTGACCTTCGACACCGGCCACATGGAGGTCGCGCCATTGATTGCCGAGGTGCTCGCACGCCGGCAGGTGCAGGTCACCTTCTTTGCCGCCAACGAGCTGACCCGCACGGGCGACGGCAGCCTGGGCGCGTACTGGGCCGGGTGGTGGAAGGCACGCGCCGCAGAAGGCCACGAGTTTGCATCGCACACCTGGGACCATGCCTACTGGCGTGCCGATCTGCCCGGACAGCCTGTGCGCTTTCGCATACGACCTTCCGCTGGACCCAATGCTGGCAAGGAAACAGTCTGGACCGCACAACAGTACTGCGAAGAGCTGCGCCGACCCTCGCAGCGCCTGGACCACATCACTGGACGCAAGTCGCTGCCTTTGTTCCGAGCCCCCGGGGGCAAGACCTCGCCGCAGCTGCTGGCAGCGGCCAAGGCTTGCGGCTATGCCCATGTGGGCTGGTCGCCGGCAGGCTTTCTCGGCGACGAATTGCCCAGCGAGCGCTTCAGCAACCAGACCCTGCTGGGCAAGGCGCTGCGCGATGTCCGCTCCGGCGACATTTTGATGGCCCATCTGGGCATCTGGTCGCGCAAAGACCCCTGGGCGCCCGCCGTGCTGGAGCCGCTGATCGCGGGCCTGCAGCAAAAGGGATTTTGTTTCCGAACCTTGCGCGAACACCCGGACTATGCGGGCTGGATCGCCCGCTCGCGCTGAAGGCCCGCATCCATGGACTGGTTTTCCGATCTCTTCGCGCTTGCGCAACAGTGGCTATTTGAAGCCGCCGTGCAGCCGCTGGTTTTTTCTCTGGGACTGGGCGGGCTGGTCGAGGATGCCTTTGCGGCCACCGGCTGGCTGCTGGTGGGGCTGCTGCAGATTGCAGTGCTGGTCTTGCTGATCGGGCCGCTGCAGCGCTGGCGCCCGGTGGAGGCGGTCACGGACCGCGCCACCGTGCGCACCGACATCCTCTACACGCTGATCCATCGCCTGGGCCTGTTCCGCCTGGCCTTGTATTTTTCGCTGACGCCGCTGCTCGCTGAAGTCTTCGGCCTGCTGCGCGTGCAAGGTCTGCAGACCTTTCATCTGGATGCCCTGTGGCCCGGCGTGACCGACCAGGCCGTGGTCAGCCTGTTGCTGTACCTGGTGGTATTTGACTTTGTGGACTACTGGATCCATCGTGCGCAGCACCGGTCCGACTGGTGGTGGCGCCTGCATTCGCTGCACCATTCGCAGCGTCAGATGACCATGTGGAGCGACAACCGCAACCACCTGCTCGACGACCTGCTGCGCGATGTGATCATCGTCGTGGTGGCGCAGCTCATCGGCATTGCCCCCGGTCAGTTCATCGCAGTCGTCGCGCTGACGCAACTCAGCGAGAGCCTCCAGCATGCCAATCTGCGGCTGTGGTTCGGCCCGTTCGGCGAGCGGCTGTGGATCAGCCCGCGTTTCCACCGCTTGCACCACAGCATCGGCATCGGGCATGAGACCTCGGCTCAGGGGCCATTCCTGGTCCAGGGCCGCAGCCCGGCGTTGGGCGGCCACAACTTCGGCGTGCTGCTGCCCTGGTGGGACATGCTGTTCGGCACGGCAAACTTCGAGCAGCGCTACGACCCCACGGGCGTGCGCGACCAGGTCGAGCAGGGACGCGACTACGGCCACGGCTTCTGGGCGCAGCAATGGCTGGGTGTCAGGCGCCTGTTCGGGCGTGCTTGAACGTCGCCCGCTGGAGCCGGCGCGACATTGATCCGGAGGCTGGAGTATTCTTCGCCCATGGGTTTGCTTCTCGACTCCTTCTGGCGTGCCGCCGCCTACTGCCTGCATCCGCGTGTGATCGCGCTGTCGATCCTGCCGCTCTTGCTGATGGTGGTGCTTGCGCTGGGACTCGGTTATTTCCTCTGGACCCCGGCGCTGGACTGGGTGGCGTCCATGCTCGAAGCGTCGACCCTGCTGAACCGCTTGTGGGACTGGCTGCAGTCCACCGGCATGGGCCGCCTGAAGACGGTGGTGGCACCGCTCGTTCTGGTCTTTGCCATTACGCCACTGATCGTGATTCTGTCGCTGCTGGCGGTGGCCCTGCTGATGACGCCGGCGCTGGTGTCTTTGGTGGCCGAGCGCCGCTTCCCGCAGCTGCAGCGCAAGAAGGGCGGCTCGCTGCTGGTGAGTCTGTTCTGGTCGCTGGGCTCCACGTTGATGGCCCTGGCGGCGCTGATCGTCACCGTGCCGCTATGGCTGGTGCCCCCGCTGATCCTGGTTCTGCCGCCGCTGATCTGGGGCTGGCTGACCTACCGCGTCATCTGTTTCGATGCCCTGGCCGACCATGCCAGCAAAGAGGAGCGGCGTGAGGTCCTGCGCCGGCATCGGGGCTGGCTGCTGGGCATGGGCCTGCTCTGCGGCTATCTGGGCGCCGCGCCGAGCCTGCTGTGGGCGTCCAGCGCCTTGTTCGCAGTGGCCTTCGTGATCCTGGCGCCGCTGGCGATCTGGATCTACACCCTGGTCTTCGCTTTTTCTTCGCTGTGGTTTACCCACTACTGCCTGTATGCCCTGGAGCAACTTCGCCGCGAAACCGGTGGCGAGATCGTCGATATACAGGCCAATAACCCCGACTCCCCGGCAGCGCGGTCTCCCGCTGCCGGGTTGCCACTCACACCCCCAGGATTGCCGGATGAATCCAAAGCCCTCGGACTCCCCCCTGCGTGAGGCCGGCGAATCGCCACTGTCGGTCGGCCTGATCATCATCGGCGACGAAATCCTGTCGGGCAAGCGGGCCGACAAGCACCTGCCCCATGTCATCGAATCACTGAATGCGCGGGGCCTGCAGCTCGCCTACGCCGACTATGTGGGCGACTCGCCCCAGCGCATCGTCGCTGTTCTGCGCCGGGCCTTTGCGTCGGCGGATCTGGTGTTCTCCTGCGGCGGCATAGGCGCCACGCCCGACGACCATACCCGCCAATGTGCAGCCCTGGCCCTGGGCCGTCCCCTGGAGCTGCATCCGCAGGCCCGCGAGCTGCTGCTCGAACGCATGCGGGACTTGGCACGCGAGGAGGGGCGGACTTTCGATCCCGAGCGCGCCGACAACGTCAACCGCCTCAACATGGGGATGTTTCCGCAAGGCTGCGACATCATTCCGAATCCCTACAACAAGGTTCCGGGTTTCAGTTGCCAGGGGGCGGGTGGTGGGACGGTGTACTTCGTGCCGGGTTTCCCCGTCATGGCCTGGCCGATGATCGACTGGGTGCTCGATACGCATTACGCAGCCCATTTCCGACGCGCTGCCTATGCCGAAAAATCGGTGATCGTCTTTGGCGCCATGGAGGCGGCGCTGACGCCCCTGATGGAGTCCATCGAGCAGGCGTATCCGATGGTCAAGGTTTTCAGCCTGCCCAGCGTGGACCATCCTCAGCACGGACGCCACATCGAACTGGGCGTCAAGGGCGCGCCGCTGGACGTCAGCGCCGCCTACCAGGCACTGCAGGCAGGATTGAGGGCCAAAGGAGCGCAGCTAGGCCCTGAATTGGTGCGCTAATTTGACATCCCCAATTTGGGGCGCACAAATGGTTCGTATTGGTGCATCAACGGATGCCGAGCCGGGAAATTTTGTGCAGTCCCGGCGGCTTGCGACCCCCATGTCGAGGCAAAATGCCGGGTCCGGTCCAGGGCTTGCACCAGCTTTTGGCACAGAAACTGCATTCCCTGCGCATCCGCTACTTTTTTACCACCGATCGAAACAGGAGAACCTGATGGCAAAGACCGTCGCAGACGTCATGAAAATGGTGAAGGAAAACGAAGTCAAGTTCGTTGATTTCCGCTTCGCCGACACCCGGGGCAAAGAGCAGCACGTGACGGTGCCTGTGTCGCATTTCGACGAGGACAAGTTCAGTTCCGGCCACGCCTTCGACGGTTCGTCCATCGCCGGCTGGAAGGGCATCGAGGCCTCGGACATGCAACTCATGCCCGATCCCAACACGGCCTTTGTCGATCCTTTCTACGAAGAACCCACGCTGGCCCTCAAGTGCGATGTGGTCGAGCCCAGCGACGGCAAGTCCTATGACCGCGACCCGCGCTCCATTGCCAAGCGCGCTGAAGCCTACCTCAAGGCCTCGGGCATGGGCGACACCGCCTACTTCGGCCCGGAACCCGAATTCTTCATCTTTGACGACGTGCGCTGGGGCGCCGACATGTCGGGCTCCTTCGTCAAGATCGACGAATACGAAGCCTCCTGGAACACCGGCACCAAAATGGACGGCGGCAACAAGGGCCACCGTCCCACCGTCAAGGGCGGCTACTTTCCCGTGCCGCCGGTGGACAGCACGCAGGACATGCGCGCCGAGATGTCCCTGATCCTCGAATCCCTGGGCATCCCGGTCGAGGTCTTTCACCACGAAGTGGCTGGCGCCGGCCAGAACGAACTCGGCACCAAGTTCAGCACGCTGGTAGAACGCGCCGACTGGACCCAGACCCTCAAGTACGTGGTCTGGAACGTGGCCCATGCCTATGGCAAGACCGCCACATTCATGCCCAAGCCCATCGTCGGCGACAACGGCTCAGGCATGCACGTGCACCAGTCGGTCTGGAAGGACGGCAAGAACCTGTTCGCCGGCGACGGCTATGCCGGTCTGAGCGAATTCGCGCTGTATTACATCGGCGGCATCATCAAGCATGCTCGTGCGCTGAATGCCATCACCAACCCCGGCACCAACAGCTACAAGCGCCTGGTCCCCGGCTTTGAGGCGCCCGTCAAGCTGGCCTACTCGGCACGCAATCGCTCGGCTTCGATCCGCATCCCCTATGTGGCCAACCCCAAGGGCCGCCGCATCGAGGCGCGCTTCCCCGATCCGCTGGCCAACCCCTATCTGTGCTTCTCCGCACTGCTGATGGCCGGCCTCGATGGTGTCGAAAACAAGATTCACCCCGGCGAGGCCGCAACCAAGGACCTCTACCATCTGCCGCCCGAAGAAGACGCGAAGGTTCCCACCGTTTGCCACAGCCTGGATCAGGCTCTGGAGTACCTCGACAAGGACCGTGCGTTCCTGACCAAGGGCGGCGTTTTCACCGACTCCATGCTCGACGCCTACATCGAGCTCAAGATGGGCGAAGTCACGCGCATGCGCATGACCACGCACCCGATTGAGTTTGATATGTACTACTCGCTGTAATTTTTTACAGTGTGGTGATAAAAGGACGGCGCAGGCCGTCCTTTTTCTTTG
This sequence comes from Burkholderiaceae bacterium, assembly GCA_030653255.1. GTDB lineage: Bacteria > Pseudomonadota > Gammaproteobacteria > Burkholderiales > Burkholderiaceae_C > JAURZS01. The sequence continues at coordinate 11,030 of JAURZS010000019.1, forward strand.
GTGCAAAAGCCCTTGTTTTGCAATGGTGCCAGTTTGCGACATACTGGCAGGTCAATGAAATACGCCACCTGGATTCCAGTCGCCGCTATTCTTCTTGTAGCAAATGGCCATGCGCAAAGTGGCAATGTCTACCGTTGCGGCACCAATGAGTACACCGACAACACCGCCGTGGCCCAGGCCCGGGGTTGCAAGCTTATCGATGGCGGGGGTGTGACGGTCATTCATGGCACGCGCGTGCGGCCCCCGGCGTCCGTGGCCACCCCTGCCACGGCGACACCGACCGTGCGGGTGGCCACTGCGTCCCAGTCTGCCTCCGGCCAGGCCGAACAGCGCGCCCGCGACGCCGACGCACGCGCCATACTCGAATCCGAACTGCGCAAGGCCGAGGCCAGGCACGCGGAACTTCAGCGCGAATACAACAAGGGCGAGCCCGAGAAACTGGGCCCCGAGACCCGCAACCACCAGAAATACCTTGACCGGGTGGCCGAGCTCAAGGCCGCCTTGACCCGCAATGAAAGTGATATCGCCGGCATCAAGCGTGAATTGAGCCGCCTTCCTGCGTCAAAATAGGCGGCTTGAGCACCGCCCACACCTCCGCGTCGCGCTTTCAGTCCCTGGATCTGCTGGCCACCCTGGTGGCTGTGGTGCGGGGTGACGGCATGGTCATCTTTGCCAATTCCGCGCTGGAGGATGCCCTGGGGACCTCGCGCCGCACCATCGAAGGCGCGCCGTTTCCAGACTCCTTCACCGAGCCCCTGATCCTGCAGAATGCGCTGGAGGGCGCCGGCAGCAACGAGTTTGCGGCCCTGCGCTACGACGCCTGGCTCAAGCGCCTGAACCACGAGCCGCTGCCGGTGCATGTGATCGTGGCCCAGACCGAACTGCCGGGCGAGATCATCGTCGAGATGATCCCGCTGGAGCAGCAGGCCAGGCAGGATCGCGAGGAGCGACTGATCGATCAGGCCCAGGCCAACAAAGAGCTGATCCGCAACCTGGCCCATGAAATCAAGAACCCGCTGGGCGGTATCCGAGGCGCGGCCCAGTTGCTGGAGATGGAGATCGAATCGCGCGAGTTGAAGGAGTACACCCAGGTCATCATCCACGAGGCCGACCGCCTGCAGTCCCTGGTCGACCGCCTGCTGGCGCCGCATCGCCGGCCCCATGTGGTGGGCGACGTCAACATTCACGAGGTCTGCGAGCGGGTGCGTTCGCTGATCCTGGCCGAGTTCCCGCGTGGCCTGAAAGTGCTGCGGGAGTACGACACCTCGATCCCCGAATTCCGCGGCGACCGCGAGCAACTGATCCAGGCCGTGCTCAATATCGCCCACAACGCCTGCCAGGCCCTGGCCGAGCGCATAGCCCGAGGCGACGCGAAACTGATTTTCCGTACGCGCATTGCCCGCCAGGTGACCTTTGGCAAGCAGCGCTATCGACTGGCATTGGAATTGCATGTCATTGACAACGGGCCCGGTGTGCCGGACTCGATCAAGGACCGGATTTTCTATCCGCTGGTGTCAGGTCGCGAAGGCGGCTCGGGACTGGGGCTGACGTTGGCGCAAACCTTCGTGCAGCAGCATCACGGCCTGGTCGAGTGTGACAGCGTTCCCGGCCGCACGGATTTCAAGATGTTGATTCCGTTACCCTGACAGTGCGCACGCATGCTGCGTTGAACCGAGGCAACAGAGAAACCGATGAAGCCGATTTGGATCGTAGACGATGACCAGTCCATACGCTTCGTGCTGGAAAAGGCCTTGCTGCGCGAGGGCTTGCCCACCCGCAGCTTTACCAATCCGCGTGATGTCTTGCTGGCGCTGAGCGAGCGCGACGAGGAAGCCGGGCCGCAGGTTCTGGTCAGCGACATTCGCATGCCCGGCGGCTCCGGGCTGGAGTTGCTGACCAAAGTCAAGGAGCGCCACCCGGGTTTGCCGGTCATCATCATGACCGCGTTTTCCGATCTGGACAGTGCCGTGTCCGCCTTCCAGGGCGGCGCCTTCGAGTACCTGCCCAAACCCTTCGACCTGCCCAAGGCGGTGGAACTGATCCGCCGTGCGGTCGAGGAAAGCCAGCGCGAGGAAGTGGCCGAAGAGCGCATGGCGGTGGCGCCCGAGATGCTCGGGCAGGCGCCGGCCATGCAGGATGTGTTCCGGGCCATAGGCCGGCTGAGCCAGAGCAATGTCACGGTGATGATCACCGGTGAGTCGGGCTCGGGCAAGGAGCTCGTGGCCCGCGCGCTGCACAAGCACTCGCCGAGGGCCAACGGGCCATTCGTCGCGATCAACACTGCCGCCATCCCCAAGGATCTGCTGGAGAGCGAGCTGTTCGGCCACGAGCGCGGCGCCTTCACCGGTGCGCAGACCATGCGCAGAGGGCGTTTCGAGCAAGCCGAAGGCGGCACTCTGTTCCTCGACGAGATCGGCGACATGCCCTTCGATCTGCAAACCCGCTTGCTGCGCGTGCTCAGCGACGGCCATTTCTACCGCGTGGGCGGGCACAACTCGGTCAAGGCCAATGTGCGCGTGATCGCAGCGACGCACCAGGACCTGGAGCAACGCGTCAAGGAAGGCGCTTTCCGCGAAGACCTGTTTCACCGCCTCAACGTGATCCGCCTGCGCCTGCCGGCGCTGCGCGAGCGCCGCGAGGACATTCCCATGCTCACGCGCCTGTTCCTGCAGCAAAGCGCGAAGCAACTGGGCGTGGAGCCCAAGCGCATCTCGGATTCCGCGCTCGTGCAACTGGGGCTGTTCGGTTTTCCAGGCAATGTGCGCCAGCTGGAGAACATCTGTCACTGGCTCACTGTGATGGCACCGGCGCAACTGATCGAACCCAAGGATCTTCCGCCCGAGGTCGCCCTGGTGGGGGCGCAGTCCGGCGCCGGCGAGGCCGCCGTTCGCAGTGTCGATCCGTCGCTGTCTGCGAGGGGCGCTCACGCGGATGCGGCGGTCCATGGCGACATCGGGGCAGGGGCTTGGGCCGATGCGCCTGCAAGCACCGAAATGAACGGTTCGGTAGCTGCTTCGGGCACCGGTCTGGCTGGCGGGGTGACTGCCTCGGCCGCACCTGCTCTCAATACCAGCGGGTGGGAAGCCGGCCTCGAGCTGGAAGCCATGGAGTTGCTGACCGCGGGCCGCCACGACGTGTGGGACGCGTTGAGCCGGCGCTTTGAATCACGGCTGATCCTGACCGCCTTGTCCAACACCCGCGGGCGTCGCATCGAAGCGGCGCAGAAGCTGGGCATCGGGCGTAACACCATCACGCGCAAGATCCAGGAACTGGGCCTGGAAGACTAGGGGCCGCCTGCGGCTCAGAATTCAGCGATGACAGGCGCGTGGTCGCTGGGGCGTTCGTTCTTGCGCGGTGCGCGGTCGATGGTGCAGGCCTTGAGCCGGTCGCGCAGCGCCGCGCTGACCAGGATGTGATCAATGCGCAGGCCCCGGTTGCGCCGAAAAGCCATCTCGCGGTAGTCCCACCACGAAAAGCTCTTGTCGGCTTGTTCAAAGCAGCGGTAGGCGTCTTGCAGGCCCAACGCCAGCAAGGCCTTGAAGTGATCGCGCTCTTCGGTCGTGTGGTGGATGGTCTCGCGCAGACCCTCGGGGTCGTGGGAGTCCCGATCTTCCGGCGCAATGTTGAAGTCGCCGACGAGGGCCAGCCTCGGATGCAGGGAGATCTCCTGGCGGACCCAGTTGTGCAGGCCACTCAGCCACCTCATCTTGTACTCGAATTTTTCGGTTGCTGGCGCGTTGCCGTTGACAAAGTAGCCGTTGATCAGGCGCAGTTCACCGAACTCTGTGTCCATGGTGCCGGCGATCACGCGCGCCTGCTCGTCGTCGAAGCCGGCGATGTTGCGGACCACGTCGCGCAGTGGCGAACGGCTCACGATGGCCACGCCGTTGTAGGTTTTCTGGCCGAAGCACACGCTGTGGTAGCCCAGGGCCTCGAATTCCTGGTGCGGAAACTTGTCGTCGGTGAGCTTGAGCTCCTGCAAGGCCAGAGCGTCCACCGGCTGGGTCTGCAGCCAGGTCAGGACCTGCGGCAGGCGGATGGTCAGGGAGTTGACGTTCCAGGAGGCAAGTTTCATGGCTCAGAGGTGAAGGATCGCCAGCCCGCCGATGACCAGCCCCACGCCAGCCACTGCAAACATGCCGTATTCCAGCCACTTTTTGCGAGTGAGCAGCGCGATCGCCGCCAGGGCGATGGCCACTTGCAAGACGGTCGTGGCCTGGGCCCAGCGATGGTGCTGATGCATCTGCTGTTCGCTGCGCTGGTCCCAGGCGGTGGCTTCGGCCTCCATCTTGTCAGCTACGGTCTTGATCTCGCCTTTTTCGCGCTCGTAGCGGTCAACCCGGGCCTGATAGGGCGCCCGCTTGTCCTCAGGGGCCAGATCGCGGGCCAATTCGGCCAGGGACTGCTTGGTGCTTTTGGCCTGAAAGTAGTTCCACTGGTTGGAGGCTTCGGTTTTCTTGATGGCCGCGTTGTTCTTGAAAAGGCCCGCATTGGCCTGCGTCGCACCACCCATGTAGGAGAAGATGGCGCCCACGGTGGCGATGATCGCCGTGAACATGGCAATCTGGTTGACCATGCCGTTGCCGCCGTGGGCAGACTGTGCCGCGTGTTCCAACTCGTGGTCGTGCGGGCCGTGCACGTGAAATCCGGTGCCTGACATGGCGTGTCCTCAAAATGAACGGGGCCGGCGCTCGGCGCCGGCCCCCTCTCCCGGGTTGCTTACTTGACCAGCAGCAGGGGAATGTCGCACTGGGTGACGACCTTCTGGGCAACGCTGCCCAGCAAGGCACGCCCGACCAGGCCGTGACCATGGGTGCCCATGACGATCATGTGCGCCTTCTCTGATTTGGCCGTGCTGACGATTTCATCGGCTGCTATCCCGACCTTCCAGGTGCAGCGCGAACGCACCGGGTGGCGGGCCAGAAAGCGCTCGATCGGTCCGAGCACCTTGGCTGCCTCGTCGGCGTGGTAGTCCTTGATTGCTGCAGAGCCGAGCAACTTTGCCACCCGGGACGGCACAGGCGCCTGGACGTGCAGCACGACCAGCTCGTCGGTGGGGCCCGCAAGACCTTCATGGGTCATGAGGAAAGCCAAAGCCTTCTTGGTGAATTTGCTGCCGTCTGCAGCAAGGAGGATCTTCATCGAAATGCCTTTCTTTTTCTATAGTCCGTGTTCAGCGCAATACCAGGACCGGGGTCGAGCCATGGGTCAGCACATGCTGGGTTTCGCTGCCGAGCAGCACGCGCGACAGGCCCTTGCGGCCATGGGAAGCCATGACGATCAAGTCGCACTTGTGCTTCTTGCTGGCCGAGATGATCGACTCTGCGACCAGATCGGAGCGCGCGACCACAGCCTTGGTCTTGACGCCCCTGCTTTCTGCGGCGGTTTTCAGTGCGTCGACGACGGACTGACCCTTTTCGGCCCATTGCTTTTCAGTGCGCGCGACTTCCTGCGGGGACACCGTGATGCTGCCTTCGAAGTAGCTCACCGGGTAGCGGGGCACGACATACAGTGCGACCAACTCTGCCCCCACGGCGGCAGCCAGATCGATGGCGCTGCGCTGGGCTTTTTTGGACAGGGTGGAACCGTCGGTGGCGACGAGAATACGTTGATACATGATGTTTCCTCCAGGTGGTTGATGGTCAGCTTATATAGCTTAGGATCGGGATTGTGCCCCGGTTTTGATCCAGGTCAAGCATACTTCGAACACTAGGACCTAGCCTCACTCCATGCAGAACTCATTGTCGTTCGACGCCGGCGCGGCGCTCAGGGAGTCGCGACGAGGCGTGCTGGACGATCCGGCGCAATGGCCGGAATTCAGCCGTGCGCTTCCCCGGCAACCCGATCTGCTGGAGAGTTACTTCGCCATTGAGGGCATGTACTGCGCGGCTTGCTCATTGACGGTCGAAGCCCTTCTTCGCAAGCAAACCGGCATCGAGCAGGTGCAGGTCAGCGGCGCCAGCGCCGTGGCGCGTGTTGTCTGGTCGCCACAGCACGGCCGGCCTTCTGCCTGGGTGAACGCACTGGAGGCGGCGGGCTATGGGGCGGTTCCGGCCGGCGACATGTTTGCTGCGCGTCCGCGCCTGCAGGCGCAACGCCTCATGCTGTGGCGCTGGCTGGTGGCAGCGTTCTGCATGATGCAGGTCATGATGTACGCCACGCCGGTCTATCTGGCGCGGCCCGACGAAATCACGCCGGACATCGAGGCGCTGCTGCGCTGGGCGTCCTGGATACTGACGCTGCCGGTGCTGCTGTTTTCCTGCCGTCCCTTTTTCGATTCGGCGCTGCGTGATCTGCGCCACGGGCGCATCGGCATGGATGTTCCCGTGGCGCTGGGCGTGCTCATCGCCTTTGGCGCGAGCACGGCTGCGACCTTCGACAGGAGCGGCCCGCTGGGCGGCGAGGTCTGGTACGACTCGGTGACGATGTTCGTGTTTTTCCTGCTTTCCGGCCGCTTGCTGGAGGCGCGGCTGCGCAACCGGACCGCCGGCGCGCTGGAAGCGCTGATGCGCCGCCTGCCTGATAGCGTCGAGTGCCGGCGGGCCGACGGCGAGTTTCGGCGCGTCTCGGCGCGCAGGTTGGTGGTGGGCGACGTCGTGCGCGTGCTGCCCGGAGAGGTGTTTCCGGCCGACGGCACTGTGCTCACCGGCGACAGCCAGGTCGACGAGGCCTTGCTTACCGGTGAGTCGCACCCCCTGTCGCGCCACGCTGGCCAGACGGTGATTGCGGGGAGCCACAACCTCAGCGGCCCCCTGGTGCTGCAGGTCGACCGGCTGGGCCCGCAAACGCGCTATGCCCAGATCGTGGCGCTGATGGAGCAGGCATCGGCGAGCAAGCCCAGGCTGGCGCTGCTGGCCGACCGGATCGCAGGGCACTTCCTGCTGGGTGTTTTGCTGGCGAGCGCCGGCGCTGCGGCCTGGTGGTGGGCTGCGGGCCCGGCGCACGCGGTGGGAGTGGCCGTGGCGGTGCTGATTGTGACCTGTCCCTGCGCGCTCTCGCTGGCCACGCCTGCGGCTACGCTTGCCGCTGCCGGGGCCCTGGCGCGCCGCGGCGTGCTGGTGCGCGATCTCGCAGCCCTGGAGGCGGCCGCCCGCGTGGATACGGTGGTCTTTGACAAGACCGGAACCCTGACCGAGGATCGCATGCGGGTGCAGGACACCCGCGTGCGTTCCGGCCTGGCGCCGGTGGAGGCGCAGCAGCTGGCCGCCACCTTGGCCGCGCAGTCCCTGCATCCGGTGTCGCGGGCCATCGCGCGCGAGTTTTCATCGCAGGCTTTCACTGCCAGCGAGGTCGGCGAGTCGGCAGGGCAGGGCGTGCAAGGCCGGGTCGTGCCCGTGGCCGGCGGACCGGCGCGGCTACTGAGGCTGGGCTCGGCCGCATTTTGTGGCGTGTCGCCGGCCGACGACAACGGCGCAGACGACACCGTGCAGGCCGCTGGCGGCTCCCGGGTGCATCTGGCCGATGAAAGCGGCTGGCTGGCCACCTTCACACTGGAAGAGGCGATTCGGCCCGATGCCCAGGAGGCGGTGGCGGCCCTGCGCCGGCTCGGCATGAGCGTGCAACTGCTGTCCGGCGACCGCGACGCTTCGGTGCGCGCGCTGGCTGCGCGTGTGGGCATCGAGCAGGTGTTTGGTGAACGCTCGCCGCAGGACAAGCTGGCGCATGTGCGCGCTTTGCAGCAGGCTGGCCACTGCGTGGCCATGGTCGGCGACGGGCTCAACGACGGGCCGGTGCTGGCCTGCGCCGATGTCTCCATCGCCATGGGGCATGGAGCCGCCTTGTCGCAGGCCCGGTCGGATTTTGTGGCCATGAGCAGCCGCATCGCATCGCTTGTTGCGCCTTTGCAGCAGGCTGGTCGGACCCGGCGGGTGGTGCGCCAGAATCTGGTATGGGCTGCGGCCTACAACGCCGTATGCGTGCCCTTGGCGGTCATGGGAGCTATGCCACCCTGGCTGGCGGGGCTGGGCATGGCGGGCAGTTCACTGCTCGTGATCCTGAATTCTGCGCGCCTGTCGCGCCTGTCTGCGGATACCATGGGCCACTGCTGATGGACATTCTTTTTGTATTGATTCCCTTGTCGGTCGCGTTGGCCCTGATGATTCTGGGGGCGCTGGCCTGGGCCGTATGGAGCGGCCAGTTCGAGTCCGTCGAAGCCGAGGGCGAGCGCATATTGCATTCGGATTGACATACGTCAACAACCGCATGGCGATCGCCATCGACACTCATTCCGATTCACGATGAAAGGTGTATTTCCATGAACGACAGTCCCGCGCCCACGGCGTTCTACGACGATACCGTCGTACGCCAGTTTTCGCTGATGGCTGTGGTATGGGGCGTGGTCGGCATGCTGGTCGGCCTGCTCATCGCCGCGCAGCTTGCCTGGCCGGAGCTGAATTTCGGCGTGCCCTGGTTGAGCTACGGCCGGCTGCGTCCGCTGCACACCAACGCCGTGATCTTCGCCTTCGGCGGCTGCGCGCTGTTTGCCACCAGCTATTACGTGGTGCAGCGCACCTGCCACGTGTCGCTGTTCATGAAGCAACTGGCAAGTTTTCATTTCTGGGCCTGGCAGGCGGTGATTGTCGCTGCGGCGATCAGCCTGCCGCTGGGCTACACCTCCGGCAAGGAGTACGCCGAACTGGAGTGGCCCATCGACATCCTGATCACGCTGGCCTGGGTGGCTTATGCCGTCGTGTTCTTCGGCACCATCGGGCGGCGCCGGGTGCGCCACATCTACGTCGCCAACTGGTTCTACGGCGCCTTCATCCTGACGGTGGCCGTGCTGCATCTGGTCAACAGCGCTGCCATTCCGGCCGGCTGGATGAAATCGTATTCCGCGTATGCGGGTGTGCAGGACGCGATGATTCAGTGGTGGTACGGTCATAACGCCGTGGGATTTTTCCTCACTGCTGGCTTTCTCGGGATGATGTACTACTTTATCCCTAAGCAGGCCGAGCGGCCGATCTACAGCTACCGGCTGTCCATCGTCCATTTCTGGGCGCTGATCTTCACCTACATGTGGGCCGGCCCGCACCATCTGCACTATACGGCGCTGCCGGACTGGACGCAGTCGGTCGGCATGGTGTTTTCTCTGATCCTGCTGGCGCCGAGCTGGGGCGGCATGATCAATGGCGTCATGACGCTGTCGGGCGCCTGGCACAAGCTGCGCGACGATCCCGTGCTGCGCTTCATGATCGTGTCGCTGTCGTTCTACGGCATGAGCACCTTCGAGGGGCCCATGATGTCGATCAAGACCGTCAATGCGCTGTCGCATTACACCGACTGGACCGTGGGGCATGTGCACTCCGGCGCGCTGGGCTGGGTCGGGCTGATCTCGATGGGTTCGCTGTACTACCTGATTCCGCGCCTGTTCGGCCTGAAGAAGATGTATTCCATTCCGGCGATCGAGCTGCATTTCTGGATTTCCACCATCGGCATCGTGCTGTACATCGCCGCCATGTGGATCGCCGGCGTGATGCAGGGCCTGATGTGGCGCGGCATCAACGCCGACGGCACCCTGACCTACACCTTCGTCGAGAGCGTGAAGGCGACGTATCCGTTCTATGTAGTGCGCTTCCTCGGCGGTGCGCTGTATCTGTTCGGCATGCTGGTCATGGTGTGGAACACCTGGATGACCGTGGGGCAGGGGCGCTCCACGCGTGTGCCGGTGGCCGTTCCTGCCGCAGCCTGAGGGAGTCAAGACAATGAGTGAAAAGCAAGATTCGAATGCCGGTTTCTCCCACGAGAAGATCGAGACCAACAACTTCCTGATGATCCTGCTGATCCTGCTGGTGGTTGCCGTCGGCGGCCTGGTGGAGATCGTTCCGCTGTTCTTCCAGAAGTCGATGACTGAAGCGGTCACCGGCGTCAAGCCGTATACCGCGCTGCAGCAGGCGGGGCGCGACATCTATCTGCGCGAAGGCTGCTACAACTGCCATTCGCAGATGATCCGGCCGTTCCGCGCCGAGACGCTGCGCTACGGGCATTACTCGGTGGCCGGCGAATTCGTCTACGACCACCCCTTCCAGTGGGGCAGCAAGCGTACCGGCCCCGACCTGCACCGGGTGGGCGGCAAGTACAGCGACGAATGGCATCGCATCCACCTGAACAACCCGCGCGATCTGGTGCCGGAGTCCAATATGCCCGCCTATTCCTGGCTGAACGGCAACCTGGTCGATCCGGCCGAAATGGCCCCGCGCATGAAGGCCTTGCGCATGGTGGGCGTGCCTTACTCCGATGCCGAGATCGCCGAGGCGGGGGCGCAGGTCAAGGGCAAGACAGAGATGGACGCGCTGGTGTCCTATCTGCAAGTGCTTGGCCGGGCCATCAAGTAACCCAGGGGAAACACCATGGACGTCAACACCTTGCGCATCATTGCCACGCTGGCCTGCCTCGTCACCTTCATCGGCATTTTCGCCTGGGCCTGGGCCCGGAGAAATCAAGCCGCGTTCGACGAAGCGGCGCGCATTCCCTTCGATCAGGACTGACCCTGGAGTTTCACGATGAGCGATTTCACTAACGGATTCTGGTCGATCTATGTAGCGGCCCTGACCTTGCTGAGCATCTTGGGCTGCCTGCTATTGCTGTGGCTCACTGCGCGCAAGAAAGGCGTCTCGCGCAGCGACAACACCACAGGCCATGTCTGGGACGGCGACCTGCGCGAGATGAACAACCCCATGCCCCGGTGGTGGATGTGGCTGTTCGTGTTGAGCATTGTCTTTTCTTTGGGCTATCTGGTGGCCTACCCAGGCCTGGGCTCATTCAAGGGCCAGCTGGGCTGGAGCACCCAGAGCGAATATGCCGCCGAGACTGCGCAGGCGCAAAAAGAACTCGCTCCGCTGTATGCAGGCTTCACGGCCAAGAAGGTTGAGGAACTGCCGTCAGACCCGCAGGCCATGGCGGTGGGCGAGCGCCTGTTCATGAACAATTGCGCCCAATGCCACGGCTCGGACGCGCGCGGCGGCAAGGGCTTTCCCAACCTGACCGACGCTGACTGGCTCCATGGCGGCGCGCCCGACAAGATCGCCGAAACCCTGAAGCAGGGTCGGCGCGGACAGATGCCCGCGCTGGGGGCTGCCGTCGGCACGGCCGACGACGTGAAGAATGTCGCCAACTAGGTCCTGAGCCTGTCCGGCAGCTCACACGACTCGGTGCGCGCGCAGCTCGGCAAGGCGAAGTTTGGCGTCTGCGCGGCCTGCCACGGCGTCGACGGCAAGGGCAACCAGGCGCTGGGCGCACCCAATCTGACCGATGACATCTGGCTGCACGGCTGGGGCGAGAAGGCCGTCATCGAGATGATCAACAACGGCAAGCTCAACGAGATGCCGGCGCAGACGGGCTTGCTCACCGAGCCGCAGATTCATGTGCTGACCGGTTACATCTGGGGTCTGTCGAACAAGGCGGCTCCGGCCAAACCCTGAAGAGGCCGGCGACTTGCAATCCGATTCCGAACGCAAAATCATCCCCATCGTGCCTGACCCGGGCGATGCGGGGGGCGGGTCTCTGTTCGAGGCCCACCAGAAGGTCTATCCAAGAACGGTCAGTGGCCTGTTCTCGCGCTGGCGCTGGATCATGGTGTGGCTGACCCAGCTCGTGTTCTATGGCTTGCCCTGGCTGGAGTGGGGGCAGCGTCAGGCCGTGCTGTTCGATCTGGCAGCGCGGCGTTTCTACATCTTCGGCTTTGTGCTGTACCCGCAGGATTTCATCTACCTGACCGGTCTGCTGGTGGTCAGCGCGCTGTCGCTGTTTCTGTTCACGGCGGTGGCCGGGCGGCTGTGGTGCGGCTTTACTTGCCCGCAGACCGTGTACACAGAGATGTTCCTGTGGATCGAGCGCAAGGTGGAGGGTGACCGCACGGCGCGCATGCGGCTCGACGGCGCGCCGATGTCGATGGAAAAGCTGGTGCGCAAGAGCTTCAAACACATTCTGTGGATCGGTGTGGCGATGTGGACCGGCTTCACATTTGTCGGCTATTTTTCGCCGATCCGCGAGTTGGCAATGGAGTTCTTCCAGACGCGAATGAGTTCCTGGGAGATGTTCTGGGTGCTGTTCTATGGCACGGCCACTTATGGCAATGCCGGCTTTCTGCGCGAACAGGTGTGCAAGTACATGTGCCCCTATGCGCGCTTCCAGAGCGCCATGTTCGACGCCGACACCATGATCGTGAGCTATGACCCCGCGCGCGGCGAGCCCCGCGGCGCGCGCTCGCGCAAGGCCGATCCGGCTGCGCTGTCGCTGGGGGCCTGCGTGGACTGCACCCTGTGCGTGCAGGTTTGCCCGACCGGCATCGACATCCGCGAAGGCCTGCAGTACGAATGCATAGGCTGCGCGGCCTGCGTCGACGTCTGCGACACCGTCATGGACAAAATGAATTACCCGCGCGGCCTGATCCGGTTCACGACCCAGCATTCCATGCAAAACGGCCTGACGGGCGCGCAGACCTGGCGGCGCGTGTTCCGCCCGCGCGTGCTGGTCTACAGCGCCCTGCTGGCTGCCTTGTGCCTGGCCCTGTTATGGAGCCTGGCGACGCGCACGCCCCTGAAGGTGGACGTGGTGCGGGACCGCGCCTCGCTGGCGCGCATCGTCTCGGGCGGCAAGCTGGAAAACGTCTATCGGCTGCAGATCATGAACGCGACCGAGAAGCCACAGCGCTACCGTCTGACGGCGCGTGGGCTTGATGGTCTGGTCCTCGCCTCGGAGCCGGAGGTCGAGGTCGGGCCGACGCAGTCGCGATGGGTGGCAGTGCGGCTTCAGATTCCCTACGACTCTGCAGCGGCCGGATCCCATCCGATCCACTTCGACATCGCGGCCACGGGCGCGGCCGATCATGTCAGCGAAGCTTCCGTTTTTCTCGTGCCGCGTTAGGAGCATTCATGAAATCAGACCGCACCGATGCAGCGCCCTGGTGGACTTACGGCCATGTCTGGCTGGTGATCGGCGGCCCCGCCGTGGTGGTGGTGGCCGCGCTGGTGACAGGCTGGATTGCATTCAGTCATCCCGATGCAGTGCTCGCCGAAGACTACTACCGCAAAGGGCTTGAAATCAACAAGACGCTGGGGCAGCCGGCCGGGGACAAGGCGCTGATGCCGGCCATGCAGGGCCGCAACCACGCCGCCACGCCGCCGAAGAAGGCCGTGCCCTGAATCACCACCGCGAAGAGGAGACCGAACGCATGGGCAAGAATCTGATGTATGTCGCCTGGCCCGCTTTCCTGGGTGCCTGTCTGCTGGAGGGCTTTGTCTTCGCCTTTGTCGACCCGCAACTTCTGCAATGGGCGGGCCGGCCGCTGGGATGGTCCAGCCAGTCGGTGCTGACAGCGGCCTTCTTCGTGTTCTGGGGCGTTGGCGCGGCGACCAGCGGGCTCACCATCGTCCTGAGCAGTCCGGTGCGCGACAGGTAGGCGCAGCCAGGCGCGGGAGGGGACTCTCGCCTGAGGGTAAAGTAGCGGGTGGAAGGGGCATTCGCCCCTTCATTGCCGACCCGACCCATATTTCGTGCCGCTTCACCCCATTGCCGATCTTCCCCCCGTTCCGTCCGGCGACCTGCCGGGCAATGCCGTTGCGCTCCTGGCGGGCGTGCTCGACTCCGCGATGGACGGAATCATCACCGTCGATCAGGAGCAGTCCGTCGTCATGTTCAACCGGGCGGCCGAACGCATTTTTGGATGGTCGCGGCAGCAGGTGCTGGGGCAGCCGCTGGACAAGCTGATTCCGCAGCGCTTTCGTGCCGGCCATGGCCGGCACTTGGCGCGTTTCGGTGCAACGGGCATTACTTCTCGCCGCATGGGTGATGGCACCGTGATCCACGGTCTGCGCGCCAATGGCGAGGAATTTCCGCTGGACGCATCGATATCGCAGCTCGACACCCCCCAGGGCAAGCTCTACACGGTGATTCTGCGCGATGTGACCGAGCGTGTGCAGGCCCAGGAGGAGCGCAGCGCCTTCGCCGCCGCCGCCCATGCGATCCGCGAGGAAGAAAAATCCCGCGTGGCGCGCGAGCTCCACGACGAACTCGCCCAGTCGCTCACCGCCTTGAAGATGGACGCGATCTGGATGCGTGATCATGTCGGCGAAATGCCCACAAGCGCGCGCGCCAAGCTCGACTCCATGCTGGCGACCCTGGACCATGCGGTCGCCTCGACCCGCCGCATTGCGGCCGATCTGCGCCCGCTGATGCTTGACGACCTGGGCCTGGCGCCGGCGATCGAGTGGCTGGCCAGCGGTTTCACACAGCGTTTCGGCGTGCCCTGCGAGGCCGTGATCGACGAAGATCTGGAGTTGCAGGAGCCGTATGCCACAGCCGTGTTTCGTATCGTGCAGGAATCGCTTGCCAATGTGGCCAAACATGCACAGGCGAAGCGGGCCCGGGTGCTGGTGGAAAAGCGGCCCGATACGATTCTTTTGTCGGTGCGCGACGACGGCCGGGGCTTCGAGACCGCAGCCCCGCGCAAGCCGCAGTCGCTGGGGCTGATGGGCCTGCGCGAGCGCGCCCATCTGCTCAAGGGCGAGGTGCGCATCGAAAGCACCCCCGGGCAGGGCACGCTGATCGAGGTGCGCATTCCGCTGCCCGCGCTGGAGGCCGCCGCATGATCCGCATCGTGATCGCGGACGACCACGCCATCGTGCGCGAGGGCCTGCAGCGCATTGTGTCCGCCGCTGACGACATGGAAGTCGTCGCCGAGGCCGCCGATGGCAATGAGGTGATGCAGCGCGTGCGCGAAACCGATTTCGATGTGCTGGTGCTTGATCTGTCCATGCCCGGGCGCAGCGGCATGGAGATGATCAAATGGGTGCGCGCCGAAAAGCCCCGTTCGCGCATTCTGGTGCTGAGCATGCACCAGGAGTTGCAGTATGCGGTGCGCGCCATCAAGGCCGGCGCCAGCGGCTACCTGACCAAGGAGAGCGCCACGGCTCAGCTCGTCCAGGCGCTGCGCAAGATCGCCACTGGCGGGGCCTATGTCAGCGCCGAGGTGGCCGAACAGCTGGCCCTGGGGGCCATGCCGGGGGCGGCCCCGGCGCTGCCGCACGAGTCCCTGTCCGACCGCGAGTTCGAGGTGTTCCGGTTGATCGCAGCCGGCGTGTCGGTGACCGATATCGCAGCGCGGCTGCATCTGTCGGTCAAGACGGTGAGCACCCACAAGTCCAATCTGATGCACAAGCTGGGGCTGCACAACCAGAGCGAGCTCATCCGCTATGCCTTGAAGCACGAGCTGACCGACCAGCTCGACCCCTGATCCCGCCCGGGCAGCGGCAAACAGGCGCCGATCAGCGGCTTTATTGACTAAGGTCAATGACATCTCGGGCGGTCTGTTTCACAGTGGGGCCTGCTCACGAGTTGCCCCTATGCCCACCATATCTTCCGAACTCCTGCGGCGCTTTGATGTCCCGGGGCCGCGCTATACGTCCTACCCGACGGCGGACCGCTTTGTCGAGGCCTTCGGTCCGCTGGACCACGCCCAGGTCCTCGCGCAGCGGCACGATGCGCCGGCCGCACGGCCCCTGTCGCTTTACGTGCATCTGCCCTTTTGCGCATCGTTGTGCTACTTTTGCGCCTGCAACAAAATCATCACGCGCAAGGCGGACAGCGCGCGCGACTACCTTGGCTATCTGAGTCGCGAGGTCGATTTGCAGACGCTGGAGCTCGGCGTGGGACAGGCCGTGTCGCAACTGCACCTGGGAGGCGGCTCGCCCACCTTCTTCACCGACGAGGAGCTGGGAGACCTCATGGCGATGCTGGGACGCAGGTTCAAGCTCGCACCCAAGGGCGAATATTCCATCGAAATCGATCCCCGCACGGTGGACGGGAAGCGGCTGGAGAACCTGGCGAAGCTGGGCTTCAACCGCATCAGCTTCGGCGTGCAGGACTTCGATCTCGAGGTGCAGAAGGCGGTGCACCGCATTCAGCCAGCGGAACAGGTCTTCGATCTGATGGCGCACGCGCGCCGCATCGGCTTCGAGTCCGTGAACGTCGATCTGATCTATGGTCTGCCGCGGCAAACACAGGAAACCTTCTCGCGCACGCTGGCGCAGATCACCGAGTTGCGGCCGGACCGCATTGCCCTGTATGCCTATGCCCATCTGCCGGAACGCTTCAAGCCGCAGCGCCGCATCATGTTGACCGAGTTGCCCGCCGGACCGTCCAAGATCGACATGCTGGCGCGCTCGCTCGAAGTGTTTCAAGGCGCGGGTTACGACTATGTCGGCATGGACCATTTCGCATTACCCCAGGACAGCCTGTCGGTGGCCAGGCGGCAGGGGCGGCTGCACCGCAATTTCCAGGGCTACAGCACCCAGCCAGACTGCGATCTGGTGGGCCTGGGGGTGTCGGCGATCAGCCGCATCGGCGCCAGTTACAGCCAGAACGCCAAGACTCTGGACGCCTACCGCGACAGCCTGGACCAGGGGCGCCTGCCGATCGACAGGGGACTGACCCTGAGCCGCGACGACCTCACCCGCCGCGCCGTGATCATGGCGCTGATGTGCCAGGGGCAGGTGCTGTTCGAGACCATCGAGCAGGCCTGGCTGATCGATTTCCGCAGTTATTTTGCGTCCGAGTTGGTGCAATTGCAGGGGCTGGCCGAGACCGGGCTGGTCCGGCTGGACGACACGGGCATCGAGGTCACGGCCGAAGGCTGGTATTTCGTGCGGGCGGTGGCCATGGTGTTTGACCGGTATTTGCAGGCCGACCGCAGTCGGGCGAAATTTTCGCGCATCATATGAGACATGACCGCAACGCTCGCCTTGACCGCATTGCTGATGGGACTCACCGGAGGCCCCCATTGCGCCATCATGTGCGGCGCGGGTTGCGCCGGCATCGTGCGTGCGTCGGGCGGGGCGTCGGCGTGGTCCATGGGGGCGTTTCAGGCCGGGCGGTTGCTCGGCTATTCCGTTGCGGGTGCCGTTGCTGCGTGGGCCGTACAAAGCCTGGCTTGGCTTAGTTCTACCACCGCCGCGCTGCAGCCGCTGTGGACGCTGTGAGGTTGCCCCCGAAAAGTGGAGCTCTTAGCCTTGTTGAAAATATCGACAAGGAGCCGAGAGATGACACACAAGCAGTTGCGTGCGCAGTACACGCAAGAGTTCAAAATGGAGGCGGTGCGCCAGGTGCGGGCGGGTCAGGCCATTGCCGTGGTGGCCAAGGTCTTGGGCATACCCAAAGCCAGCCTGGGCAATTGGGTTCGCCAGTCGGCCAAGGGCGATTTGAGCGGGGCGGGTGCTGATGACAAGGTTGCCAGGGTGTCCCCAGAGCAGATGGAGCTGGCCCGCCTGAGGGCAGAGAACGCGCGCTTGAGGATGGAGCGCGACATCGCAAAAAAAGCCGCGGCGTACTTCGCGCAGGACACGCTGCGGGGTACGCCTGGATTCACCAAATGAGAGGGCTGTATCCGGTCAGCCTGGCCTGCGAGGTGCTGGAAGTCAGCGCCAGCGGGTATTTCACCTGGCTGCGCAGGCGCCAGGCCAGCCGCAGTGGGCCGCCCGGGCGCCACAGCAACGAGGTCCTGTTGGCTCACATCCGTGCCATCCACGCCGAAGTCAAGGGCGAATATGGCTGGCCACGCATGCACAAGGAGTTGCTGGCCCGGGGCATCCGGGTGGGCAAAGACAGGGTGCGCAAGCTGATGAAACAGCACGGCATCAAGGCCAAGACCAAACGCAAGTTCGTGGTGACCACCGACAGCCGCCATAACCTACCCGTGGCGCCCGACCTGGTGCAGCGGCGCTTCAACCCCGAGGCGCCCAATCAACTCTGGAGTGGCGACATCACCTACATCGCCACGGACGAGGGCTGGCTGTACCTGGCCGCTGTCATCGACCTGTTTGGCCGCCAGGTGGTGGGCTGGAGCCTTCAGCCCCACATGCAAACCAGTCTGGTCAAGGACGCATTGGCCATGGCGTGGTGGCGTCGGCGGCCTGCGGCTGGCTTGATATTCCACAGCGACAGGGGCAGTCAATATTGCAGCGGGGAGTTCCAGGCCATTTTGAGAGCCTGGGGCATGCGCTCATCGATGAGCAGAAAGGGGAACTGCTGGGACAACGCGCCAACGGAGAGCTTCTGGGGTCGGCTGAAAACGGCCAGTGTGCATGGTCAAAAATTCGCCACCCGAGAGCAGGCCAGGCAGGCTGTGATGGACTGGATGGCTTTCTACAATCACCGCAGGCTGCATTCGTCGCTGGGCTATCTCAGCCCGATGCAGTTCGAGCAACGCTGGTACGAGGCACAGCGTAAAAAAGCCGCGTGACCATTGGGCTAAGAACTACACGGAACAGGGGCAAGGTCACTGTTCCATCTGCTGGTGTTGACATGGGGGCTGATGCTGCTGGCCCGAGCGCGTCAACCTGACTGGGTGAGCCTGGCGGGCCGCTCCATCTGGATGCGGGTCGCACCGGTGGCGCGCAGCCGTAGCGGGCCTGTCGCTGCGGGCATGCTGTGGGTGTTCCTGCCTTGCGGCCTGCTGTATTCGGCGCTCTTGGTGGCATCCCTGTCGGGCGGCCCGCTGCAAGGCGCCTTGTCGATGGCCTTGTTCGCTGCGGGCAGTTCGATCTCGCTGATGCTGGCTCCGGTGGTGCTGCGCCGTCTGGAGCGATCGGGCAATCTCAGGCGTGATGGCGTCGGCACACGCGCAGCCGGCGCTCTGCTGGCGATCGTGGCGTTGTGGGCCTTGTGGCACGACATGGCGGAAAAAATATTGGACTGGTGCTCGATCGGGTAGCGGGCAGGTGTGCCGCGCCGACGCTCAGGCCCTGTCGCGTCGACGGTACGTGACGATGCTGAAGCCCAGCCCGGTCTGTGACACCTGTCGCTCGCGCGATGCCTCGACCCAGTCGGCGCTGAATGGCGGCGCGTAGGCATCGCCCTCGAAGTCCTGTTCGATCTCTGTGACCACTGCTTCGTGCGCCAGGTGCATGGCCTGCGCGTAGATTTCGGCGCCGCCGGTGACCCACACGGTGGCCTCGGGTGGACACAGGGCAATGGCTTCGGTCAGCGAGCCGGCGCGCTCCGCGCCGTCGGCCTGCCAGTTGGCCTGGCGGGTGATGACGATGTTGCGGCGCCCCGGGAGCGGGCGAAAGCGCGCAGGCAGCGAGTCCCAGGTCTTGCGGCCCATGATCACCGGACAACCCAGGGTGCTGCGCTTGAAATGGGCCATGTCTTCGGGCAGGCGCCAGGGCAGTGTGTTGTTGTTTCCGATGACGCCGTTGGCGGCGCGGGAAAAGATCAGTTTGACGGGCATGGGCAGGAGCAGCGTCGCCGCAGGCGGGCGGTTCGGGCGCTAGACCGCCACCGGCGCCTTGATGGCCCCGTGCGAATGGTAGTCGACAACCTCGAAGTCTTCGTATTCGTAGTCGAAGATGGAGGGGGGCCGGCGTTTGATGTTCAGGGTCGGGTAGGGGTAGGGCGTGCGCGACAGCTGCAGTTCCACCTGTTCGTGGTGGTTGCTGTAGATGTGGCAGTCGCCGCCGGTCCAGATGAAGTCGCCGACGGCCAGATCGCACTGCTGGGCCAGCATGTGGGTCAGCAGCGCGTAGCTGGCGATGTTGAAGGGCACGCCCAGGAAGATGTCAGCGCTGCGCTGGTAAAGCTGGCAACTGAGCCGGCCTTCTGCCACATAGAACTGGAAGAAGGCGTGGCAGGGCATCAGCGCCATTCTGGACAGGTCGGCAACGTTCCAGGCGCTGACGATGATGCGGCGCGAGTCGGGGTTGGTCTTGAGTGTGCGGACCACTTCGGCGATCTGGTCGATATGGCCGCCATCGGGCGTCGGCCAGCTGCGCCATTGCACGCCGTAGACCGGGCCGAGGTCGCCATCGGGCTTGGCCCATTCGTCCCAGATCGAGACGCCGCGCGCCTTGAGCCAGTTGTTGTCGCTGGAGCCCTGCAAAAACCACAGCAGCTCGTGGATGATCGACTTGAGATGGACTTTCTTGGTCGTGACCAGCGGGAAGCCTTCGGTGAGGTCGAAGCGCATCTGGTGGCCGAAGACGCTGCGCGTGCCGGTGCCGGTGCGGTCGGTCTTGGGTGTGCCATGCGCATACACATGGCGCATGAAGTCTTCGTACTGGGTTCTGACGGGGCGGGTGGACATCGTTGTGGATTTTAGGGCAGCAGCACCCGGCCCGGGTTCAGGAGATTGCGGGGGTCCAGCGCGCGCTTGATCGAGCGCATCAGCGCCAGGGCCACGGGCGACTTGTGGTGCTGCATCTTGTCGAGCTTGAGCGTGCCCACACCGTGCTCGGCGGAAATCGAGCCCGCGAAGCGCGCCACGCTGTCGTACACCACGGTGTTGACTTCGCCCTCGCGTTCGGCCAGGAAGACCTTGGGGTCCATGCCCAATGGCGCCTGCACGTTGTAGTGCAGATTGCCGTCACCAAGATGGCCGAAGTTGACCATGCGGATGCCGGGGATGGCGGCGGCCAGCAGGGCGTCGGTTTCCTGCACGAACTGCGGAATGCGCGACACCGGGATGGAGATGTCGTGCTTGATGTTCAGGCCCTCCTCGACCTGGGCCAGGGGGATGCTTTCGCGCACGTGCCAGAGCTGCCGGGCCTGTGCGAGGTTCTCGGCGACGATGGCGTCGCTTGCCAGGCCCTGAACCATGGCAGCTTCAAGCAGGGCTTCGAAGCGCGCGCGGGCATGCGCTTCGGATTCGTCGTCGGAGTTTTCCAGCAGCACGCAGTAGGGAGCGTCCTGGTACAGCGGCACGCGCAACTGCGGCAAGTGCCGCGCGACCAGGCTCAGGGCGAACTGCCCCATGAGCTCGAAGCCGGTGAGTCCCGCGCCCAGCTGGCGCTGGGCCAGGCCGAGCAGGCGCACAGCGTGTTCGACCGAGGGCACGGTCGCCCAGGCAGTCAGCTGCGCGGCGGGCAGGGGGTGGAGCTTCAGCGTGGCAGCGGTGATCACGCCCAGTGTGCCTTCGCTGCCGATGAACAGGTCGCGCAGGTCGTAGCCGGTGTTGTCCTTGCGCAGGCCGCTCAGGCCATCCCAGATCTCGCCCTGCGCGGTGACCACCTCCAGGCCCAGGCAGAGCTCGCGTGCGTTGCCGTAGCGCAGCACCTGCGTGCCGCCCGCGTTGGTGGACAGGTTGCCGCCGATGGTGCAGCTCCCCTCGGCAGCAAGGCTCAGAGGGAACAGAAAGCCGGCCGCGGCGGCGGTTTCCTGCAGCTGCTGCAGGATATAGCCGGCCTCGACCGTGACGGTGAGGTTGGCGGCGTCGAGTTCGCGCAGCGCAGTCATGCGCCGCAGGCTTAGCAGCACCTGGCGGCCGGACGCGTCGGGCGTGGAGCCACCCACCAGGCCGGTGTTGCCGCCTTGCGGCACGATGCTGACGCCGGTATCGGCACAGGCCCGAAGAACGGCTGCGACTTCGGCGGTGCTGTCCGGGCGGACCACGGCCAGCGCACGTCCCGGCTGGCGCCGGCGCCAGTCCAGTTCCCAGGCGCTGAGGTCGCCCTCGGTGAGCACATGGGCTGCACCCACGATGCTGCGCAGGCGGTCGATGAGTCCGTTCATGAGACCGATTTTCTCAGACGCAGACGAACGTGCAGCGCGCAGGCCGTGAACAGGCTCAGGCACAGCAGTATCTGCACCCCGGCCAGCCAGTTGCCCGGCGCGCGGTCGCCCCAGGCCCGCACGACGCCTTCGGTGAAGTACAGCCAGACCAGCAGACTCACCCAGCGGTAGGTGTACATACGGTTTTTCAGCAGGCCGGCCAGAGGGATGCACAGGGGCAGCACCTTGAGCGCCAGCCACGAGCCGCCGGGTCGCAGCGGCGCGAGCGCCAGCTCCCAGGCCAGGCCCAGGACGATAAGGCCCAGCAGGCTGCCCACAGCGAGCCAGCGTGTGGCCTGGACGGAAGAGGATGCAGGAGTCGGGCGCATGGGCGTGTAGGGCAAGAGACGAAACTGTGGAGCAGGGCCCGCCCGGGAGCGGTCCTGATGGCATGATAGCGGCCATGAACCTGCAGCGAATGGTCGAGAGCTTTTCAGCGTTTCCATGGCGCACCACCGTCACGGTGTTGCGCGAGCGTTTTCGCGAAGACCATCTGGGCCTGACCGCCAGCAGCCTGACCTTCACGACCTCGATTGCGCTGGTGCCCTTCATCACGGTGGCCCTGGCCCTGTTCACGGCCTTTCCCATGTTCGCGCAGTTGCAGGCGACCCTGCAGAACTGGCTGGTCACGAGCCTGGTGCCCGACAACATTGCGCGCCAGGTGTTGGGCTACCTCACGCAGTTCGCGGGCAAGGCCAACAAGCTGGGCGCCGTCGGCTTCGGCGCGCTGCTGGTAACGGCCATTGCGCTGATCCTGACCATCGACCGCACCCTCAATGCCATCTGGCGGGTGCGCCGGCCCCGGCCGTTGGCGCAGCGGGTGCTGATCTACTGGGCGGCGATCACTCTGGGGCCCTTGCTGCTGGGCGTCAGCCTGGCCCTGACTTCGTATGTAATTTCGGCCTCGCGCGGAATCGTCGGCAGTCTGCCCGGCGGACTGCGCTTCGTGCTGGACTTGCTGGAGTACGTGCTGCTGGCCGGTGGCTTGGCAAGCCTGTACCACTATGTGCCCAACACCTTTGTCAAGTGGTCCCATGCCTGGATCGGCGGCGTGTTCGCGGCAGCAGGTATCGAAATTGCCAAGAAGCTGCTGACCATCTACATCGGCCTGGTGCCGACGTACTCGGTGGTGTACGGCGCATTCGCCACCTTGCCGATCCTGCTGATCTGGATCTATGTCGCCTGGATCATCGTGCTGCTTGGGGCGGTGGTGTCGGCCTATCTGCCCAGTCTGTTGAGCGGTGTGGCCCGTCGCGCGGGCGGACAGGGCTGGCAGTTCCAGCTTGCGGTGGAGGTGCTCCAGCATCTCAGTCAGGCGCGCGGCACAGACACCCGGGGTCTGAGCGCCTCACGCATGGCGCACGCCCTGCAGTTGGATGTCTTGCAACTGGAGCCGGTGCTCGATGCGCTGACGACGCTCGACTGGGTGGGTCGGATCGAGCCGACTGAAGCGCGGGACGAGGCCCGCTTTGTCCTCTTGACCCAGCCCGAGGACACGCCCTTGCAACCACTGATGGAGCGGCTGCTGCTGAACCACTCGCAGACGCTGGACGGAATATGGCGTACGCCGGCCTGGGCAGGCCTGCGGCTCAAGGACGTTCTCTAGGGACTCGCCGCTGTCAGGGGGCAGTCTAGCTGCGCCAGCGCTTATAGGCCGTCAGGGCTGTCGTCACCAGAGCCAGAGCGCTTAGCCAGGGACGCCCGACGACGAACCTGCCCACCGCCAACCCGATGGCGGCCTGAGCGAATTGCCGGCGCAATGCTGTCGCCGATTGCCCCAGAGCATGACGGGTTTCCAGAGTCTCGAGGGTCACGGCGGCTCGCCTGAGCGCGATGTCATGCAGGCGGCTCATGGCTTTTGCTCCAGATGTGCGGCGTCGCGCTCCAACTCCGCCAGAGTGCCTGCCATGAAGGGCGGCTTGGCGCGCAAGGCGAGCTGCAGCTTGCGTGCCATCACGATGGTTGCCAGCGCGAAGAAGCCGGCGATGCCCGCCAGGGCCGCGATTCGGGCGCTGTCCCAGAAATACACGGCCACCAGCGCGGCGATGGCGGCCAGCGCCAGCGTGGCCATCAGCACGGTGGCGACGGCGCCCACCAGCAGGCCGCCCAGGCGCAGAATTTCTTCTTCCAGATCGAGCGTGGCCAGTTCGATGCGCTGGCGTGCCAGCCGCACCGTGTTGGCGCCCAGTTCGGACAGGATCTGACCGAGCGCCATTTAGCGACGGCCGATCAACAGGCCCACCAGCAGGCCGACGGCTGCGCCGACGCCGATGGATTCCCAGGGGTGGCGGTGCACATAACGATCGGCTGCACGCCCGGCTTCGTACACGCCGTCGATCACAGCCTGTTCGGCGGACGCCAGTTCGGCCTTGGCGCTGTTGAGCGAGTCCTCGAGGCGGCTGCGGGCCTCGCTGTAGCCTTGGCCAGCCTCCTTGACTGCATGGCTGAGTAATTCTTCGGCATCGCGCACGATGGTCTTGAGGTCCTTGGCCAGACGAGCCTGGCTTTCGTGCAGGTCACGGGACGTGGTATCTTTCATGGGT
Organism: Burkholderiaceae bacterium; assembly: GCA_030653255.1. Classification (GTDB taxonomy): domain Bacteria; phylum Pseudomonadota; class Gammaproteobacteria; order Burkholderiales; family Burkholderiaceae_C; genus JAURZS01. Next base: position 35,110 of record JAURZS010000019.1, read on the forward strand.
ACTCCTGAATGCAAAAGGCGGTGGGTTGCGGCGACCGGAATCGATCAACGTGACACCCTGGCAGTATGAGGCAAATGCTTTGACTGTGCGAGCGGGATGAGTATTGCAAGGCTTTTGCCTTGACCAGGATCAATGAGGCGGCTGCCCCGCTGCGGAGCAACAAAGTAAGGCATGAAGAATTCGACCATCGCAGCTTTCCTGTTCCTCGCAACCCTGACGGGTTGCTCGACAATGCTGCCGTCGGGGAGCACCGACACACCCTCGACCTTCGCCAGTTTCGATGCGGCGCGTGAGGCGGCAGAAAAAATCGTTCCCTTCAAGACCCGAACTTCCGAACTCGCGGCCCTGGGCTTCGACCCCCTGGGCGGCCGCAACGTGACGCTGATTCCTTATCCCGAGATCACGGGCCGGCTGGCGCCGTACCCCGGTTTGCCCCTGAAGGACCTGGACCCCGGCGTGCGCAAGTGCATCGAAGCGCAGGCCAGCTGCAAGGGCTTCGTTTTTCATTTTGAACGGCAGGACCGGCGCCGCGAAGGAAACTTCTGGGGTGATTTCTTCAACATTCGCCGCGTCACCACGGTGACTGGCTGGTGGTTCGACGCGCTGGTGGTAGAGAGCAACGGTGTGGTGCTGTTTCGCAGTGTGGGCGGTCAGCCGCGTACCGACCGGGTCGAAAAGCGCATCAATCCGCTGGGCCCGCTTCAGCCTGCGGGCGAGTCTGCAGGCAGTGTGATGCTGCGTTAGGCAGGCAGATGTACCCAGGGCCCGGCGGTTGTCGGGCCGGCGCCTAGGACGATTCCTAGGTCGCATCATCCCGTCGGCAGCACGTTTTCAGGAATGCGCCTAGCCATTCTTTCAGTTGTCGCCGATGTTGCCGGGGGCGAGGCACCGGCACAGTAGAGGCATGCAGCAAAGCACAGCCAACGTACAAGTTTTCATTGCCGACGACTCGGCCGCCATCCGGGCTCGCGTGGCTGACATGCTCGATGCCTCGGACATGATGGTCGTGGGCCAGGCCGAAACACCCCAAGGCTGTATCGAGGGCATTCTGGCGACGCGTCCTGGCGTGGTTGTGCTGGACGTGCAGCTCGAAGGCGGGTCGGGCTTGGACGTTCTCAAGGCTGTCAGGCTGGCAGCGCCCGAGGTTGCATTTGTTGTCTTCAGTAACAACTCTGCACCGGCCTACCGCAAGCGATATATCGCCGCCGGGGCGGCCAGCTTTCTTGACAAACACACCGAATTCGACCGCCTTGCGCAGGCTGTGGGCGCGGCAGCGCCTCAGGCAGGGGGTCTCACCGTTCCGGAGCATCGCCATGTCCATCGCAGCATCTGAATCCCCACTGGCTTTCATGCCTTCCATCTACGCGCGCCAGGCCGCCCCTCCAGTGCTCAAGACGCAGTGTTCGAGTTGCCATCTCAAGGACTTGTGCCTGCCGTTGGGCATGACGGGGAAGGAACTGCAGCACCTGGACGGGCTGGTGTTCAGCCGGCGCAGGGTCAAGGCGGGCGAGGCGCTGTACGGCGAGGGCGACCGCTTTCAGTTCATTTATGCGGTGCGCAGCGGCACATTCAAATCGGGCCTGGCTCTGCGTGACGGCCGCGATCAGGTGACCGGCTTTCACATTGCCGGCGAGCTGATGGGGCTCGATGGCATCGCCCAGGGCACGCATGCCAGCGCCGCCACGGCGCTGGAAGATGGCGAGGTCTGCGCCATTCCCTATGCGCATCTGAGCGAACTGTCCAGCGTGAACATCAACATCCAGCAGGCCGTCAGCCGCCTGATGAGTCGCGAGATCGTGCGCGAACACAGCCTCATGATGCTGCTGGGCAGCATGAACGCGGAAGAGCGGTTAGCGGCATTTTTGCTGAATCTGTCGCAGCGGCTCAAGGCGCGGGGCTATTCAGCCACGGAATTTCATCTGCGCATGTCGCGCGCCGAGATCGGAAGCTATCTGGGCATGAAGCTGGAGACGGTGAGCCGCACCTTTTCAGCTTTCCAGTCGCAGCGCCTGCTGGATGTGGACAAGCGCCACATCCGCATTCTCGACCTGGCCGGCCTGACCAGGATCTTCGATACGCGACTGCATTGATGCCCCTGCGCGCAGCGTGGCCTTGAACGGCCCGCGTTTCTCGCTGATGGTCTGTGCGTGTGTTGACTGCCATTGTGGGCTATATTCAAACGCGCAAGGGCAACAGGAGACCATCATGAAAGTCAGCGACATCCTCCGCGTGAAGGGCAACACCCTGTACACCGCCGGGCCGGACGAACCCCTGGCCCGTGCCATTGAGCTCATGGCTGAAAAGGACATCGGCTCCCTGGTGGTCATGGAGCACGGCGACCTGATCGGCATGCTGACCTTCCGCGAAGTCATCCTGTGCCTGGTGAAGAACGGCGGCGCTGTCGGCGGCATGCTGGTGCGAACGGCGATGGACGACCATCCCCTGACCTGCACTTCCGAGACCGAACTCGACGAAGTCCGGCGCATGATGCTGGACCGCCATGCCCGCTACATGCCGGTGATGAATCAGCGCATGCTCATGGGCGTGATCAGCTTCTACGACGTCGCCAAGGCGGTCGTGGACAGCCAGAACTTCGAGAACCGCATGCTCAAGGCGTACATCCGCGACTGGCCCGAAGAAGGCGCGCCGGCGGCCTGAGAAACCACGCGCGGGTCATTCCGCGCTGTGGATCACGTCGCGCACGCGCGGGTAGATCTGCTGGGCCCATTTGCGGCCGCTGAACACACCGTAGTGGCCCACGCCCACCTGCACATGGTGGGATTTCATGTACGGGCGAATGCCGGTGCACAGGTCCTGGGCCGCCACGGTCTGCCCGACCGAGCAGATATCGTCGCGCTCACCTTCCACCGTCAGCAGTGCCGTGCGCCGGATTGCGGCCGGGTTGACGATGCGTCCCTTGTAGCTGAGCTTGCCGCGCGGCAGGTCATAGGTCTGGAACACCTTGCGCACGGTCTCGAGGTAGAACTCGGCCGGCAGGTCGTTGACGGCCAGGTATTCCTCGTAGAACACCCGGATCATCTCGGCCTTGTCGACCTCTCCATCAACCAGGTGGCGGTACATGTCCCGGAATGACTTCTTGTGGCGCTCCAGGTTCATGCTGAGGAACGCGCTGAGCTGAACGAAGCCGGGATAGACCCGGCGCATGAAGCCGGCATGCGGCAGCGGCACATGGCAGATCAGATTTTTCTCGAACCATTCGATCGGCCGGCTGGTGGCCAGCGTGTTGACGCCGCTCGGGTTGACGCGGCAGTCCACGGGGCCGGCCATCAGGGTCAGGCTGCGCGGCTGGGCCGCATGTTCGTCTTCGGCCATGATGGCCGTTGCCGCCAGCGCCGCCACGCAGGGCTGGCACACGGCCACTACATGCGCGCCGGGCCCCATGACCTCCAGGAAACGGATCAGGTACTCGACATAGTCGTCCAGACCGAAGGCCCCATGGCGCAGGTGCACATCGCGCGCGTTGTGCCAGTCGGTGATGTAGACGTCGTGGTCCTGCAGCAGCGTGCGGGCGGTTTCGCGCAGCAGGGTCGAGAAGTGCCCCGACAACGGCGCGACCAGCAGCACGCGCGGCTGCGGCGGGGTGTTGCGCGGCAAGGTCTTGGCGAAGCGCAACAGCGTGCCGAAGGGCAGCGCGAGGGGGCGCTCTTCCGTGACGGGCACCGCGCGCTCATTCATGGGGATGCTGTCGATGGCATAGGCCGGGCGCGAGTGCGTCAGGCGCAGGCGGGAGAACACGTCGAGCGCGGCCGACACCCTGCGCAGCGGCAGGCCCTCCGTGCGGCTGAGCCAGAACGCGGCGCTGGCCTGCTGCGCCAGCATGCGCAGGGCGGACATCATGTCGGACTGGGTCTGGTAGGCCTGATAAAGCATGGGAGTCCCGGTTTGGATTCAGAGGAGTACAAGTCCCGACAGCCTGGTGAGGCAAGTTGTGGGCCAGGGCCGGCAGGCACTGTCATGGCACAGCCCTTGCAAAGCCTGCTGCTGGATCACCCAGCAAGGAGCATTTCCATGGCCAAGGCCGTCCTCACCATCAGCAGCAAGAACTACGGTGCCTGGGCGCTGCGCGGCTGGCTCATGGCCCGGTTGGCCGGACTGGACTTCACCGAAAAGGTGATTCCACCCGACGACCCGGCCATGAAGGCCGAGATGCTTTTGCTGTCTTCCTCGATGCTCGTGCCTTCGCTGCAGCACAACGGCATCAAGGTCTGGGACACGCTGGCCATCGGCGAGTATCTCAACGAGATCCGGCCGGAGGCCTGGCTGCTGCCCGCCGATGCCAAGGCCCGCGCCCACTGCCGCGCCATCTGCGGCGAAATGCATTCCGGCTTCGGGTCCCTGCGCGGTGCGCTGCCGATGAACCTCAAGGCCCACTATCCAGGCTTCAAGGTCTGGTCGCGCGCGCAGGCCGATATCGATCGGGTGGTGGAGATCTGGAAAGAGTGCCTCGTCGGCTATGGTGGCCCCTATCTCTTCGGCAAGAAGCCCTGCATGGCCGATGCGATGTACGCCCCCGTGGTGACGCGCTTCCTGACCTACGACGTTGCGCTGGACAAGGTCTGCGCCGCCTATTGCAAGCGCATCATGGAGTTGCCCGCCATGAAGGAATGGCTGAGCGCGGCCCGCCAGGAGCCCGACGAGATCGACGAGCTCGACGCGGAGTTTTAGGCTGTCCAGGGGGTAGGCTTGGGAATGGCGCACACGGGCTCCACATCGACCGACTTGAAGTCGGCTGGTGACACGATCTCCAGGTATTCCATGTCGGGTGAGTAGTCGAACAGATAGTGCCGGATGCCGGGGCGTTGGTGCACGCAGTCGCCCGCCTGCACCAGCGTCTCCTGGTCTTCGTACATGAAGCGGGCCCAGCCCTTGAGCATGATGACAATCTGGAAATCCGCCTCATGCCGGTGCCAGCCCGTGCCTTGTTCCGGTGCCAGGTTCGCCCGGACCAGGTGCGCAATCACCCGTCCCTGGGTGGCCTGCGCCACGCCCAGGTCGCGATAGAGAAAAAAATCACGCAGTCCTCCGCTGACGTATTCGGTGTCGCCAGGCTTGATGTGGGAAAACTCGGTCTTGGTACTGTCCAGCATGGGGCTCTCCTGTTGGGGTGAGAACGGAAATGGTGCGGTGCAACATAAAGCACAATCCGTTCCCGGCCTGGCGGTCTGCCATTGATGCGGCGCCGGCGCCCTGGGGCACCGCAGGCGATGCGGGGACCGTCGGCGATAATCCGGCGCATGAGCGGCAACACTTTCGGCAACCTATTCGCAGTCACCAACTTCGGCGAGTCGCACGGCCCAGCGATCGGCTGCGTGATCGATGGCTGTCCGCCCGGCCTGGCCCTGTCCGAGGCGGACATCCAGCCCGATCTGGACCGTCGCCGGCCCGGCACCAGCCGTCATGTCACCCAGCGCAACGAGCCCGACACCGTAGAGATACTGTCCGGTGTGTACGAGGGCCGCACTACCGGCACGCCGCTGTGCCTGCTGATCCGCAACACCGACCAGCGCAGCAAGGACTACGGCAACATCGTCCAGACCTTCCGGCCCGGGCACGCTGACTACACGTACTGGCGCAAGTACGGCCTGCGCGACCCGCGTGGCGGCGGGCGCTCCTCGGCACGCCTGACCGCGCCCATGGTGGCAGCCGGCGCGGTGGCCAAAAAGTGGCTGGCGCTGCAATACGGCACGGTGTTTCGTGGCTGCATGACGCAGGTCGGCGAAATCGAGATCGGCTTCGAGTCCTGGGATCACGTGGCGCACAACGCCTTTTTCGCCCCGGTGGCCGATGTCTCGCGGCTGGAGGCCTACATGGATGCCTTGCGCAAGGCCGGCGATTCCTGCGGCGCGCGTATCCGCGTGAGTGCAAGCAAGGTGCCCGTGGGCCTGGGCGAGCCGCTGTTCGACAAGCTCGATGCCGACATCGCCTACGCGATGATGGGTATCAATGCCGTCAAGGGCGTGGAGATCGGCGCCGGTTTTGCCAGCGTGACGCAGCGCGGCAGCACGCACGGCGACTCGCTCACGCCGCAAGGCTTTCAGACCAATAACGCCGGCGGCGTGCTGGGGGGCATCAGCACCGGGCAGGATCTGGAAGTTGCCATCGCCATCAAGCCGACGAGTTCCATCATCACGCCGCGCGCATCCGTCGATGTGCAGGGCCAGCCCACCGAGGTCGTGACCAAGGGCCGCCACGACCCCTGCGTGGGCCTGCGCGCCACCCCGATCGCCGAAGCCATGCTGGCCTTGGTGCTGATGGAGCATGCGCTGCGCCATCGCGCGCAGTGCGGCGATGTCGCCGATCCGACCCGGGCCTGGTCGCGGTAGGCGAGCCGCCCTCTACACACAAGGAGACTCCATGCAATACGTTCGTCTGGGTACCACGGGCCTGAAGGTTTCGCCGATCTGCCTCGGCATGATGACTTACGGCTCACCGCAGTGGCGCGACTGGGTGCTTGACGAGGCCGCCTCGCGGCCCGTGGTCAAGCATGCGGTCGATCTCGGCATCAACTTCTTTGACACGGCGGACACTTATTCGGCCGGCGAATCCGAGGTGCTGACCGGAAAATTCGTGCGCGAGTTCTGTCGGCGCGAAGAGGTGGTGATTGCCACCAAGGTGTTCAATCCGGTTGGCATGGGGCATGCAGGCAGCAGCAATCCACTTCCGCTTGCTGCCCGCCGCCCGAACATGGACGGCCTGAGCCGCAAGCGCATCATGCATGCGGTGGACGACAGCCTGCGCCGCCTGGGCACCGATTACATCGATCTGTACCAGATCCACCGTCTTGACCGCAAGGTCACCATCGAGGAAATCATGGAGGCGCTACACGACGTGGTCAAGGCCGGCAAGGTTCGCTACATCGGCGCGAGCAGCATGTACGCCTGGCAGTTTGCCAAGGCCCAGCAGGTGGCCAAGGAGCATGGCTGGACGCGCTTCGTCACCATGCAGAACCACTACAACCTGGCTTACCGCGAAGAAGAGCGCGAGATGATTCCCTTGTGTCGGGACCAGGGCGTGGGCCTGATCCCCTGGAGCCCGCTGGCACGGGGTTTTCTGGCCGGCAACCGCAAGCCGGGAGACGCTGTCAGCGGCGAGACCAGCCGCGCCAAGACGGATGCGGTCGCGCTCAAGTATTACTACCAGGACAGCGACTTCAAGGTGGTCGAGGTGCTGGGCCAACTGGCCGAGGCAAAAGGCGTGAGCCGCGCGACCCTGGCCTACGCCTGGCTGCTGCACAAGGGGGTGACCGCCCCCATCGTGGGCGCCAGCAAAACCTGGCAGCTGGATCAGGCGGTTGCAGCGCTCCAGCTCAAGCTGTCTGACGATGAGATCGCGCAACTCGAGGCGCCGTATCAGCCGCATTCGGTGCTGGGCCATACCTGATCGACGCCGAGCCCCCGGTCGGCACCGTCATGAGCATCTTCGAAGGCCTTCTGTCCACGCCGCAGGCGGTTCGCGCCTTCGAGCCGGACAGCTTTGTCGCCGCCATGCTGCGCTTCGAGGCGGCGCTGGCACGGGCGCAGGGCGCCACGGGTCTTATCCCTGCGCCGGCGGCGGCGCTGATCGTGCGGGTCTGTGCGCCGGCCAACTTCGATGCCGCGCAGATCATGCGTGACAGCGCGCGCGCCGGCAGTGTGGCCATTCCCCTGGTCCAGGCCCTCAAGGCGCAAGTGGGACGCAGCGACCCGCAGGCCGTGGCCTGGGTCCACTTTGGCAGTACCAGCCAGGACGCAATCGACACGGCAGCGGCCTTGTGCAGTGCGCCGCTGCTGAGCCAGCTCGAAGGCGACACACGGCAGGCGGCGGGGGTGCTGATCGGGCATGCACAGGCCCACGCGGCCACACCCATGCTGGCGCGTACCTTGATGCAGCCGGCCTCGGTCACCAGCTTCGGCCTCAAATGCGCCCAATGGGCTGCGCCGCTGGTGCGCAGCCTGCAGCGCCTGGCCGCGTTGCGTGCGGCGGCGCTCGCGGTGCAGCTTGGCGGCGCTGCGGGCACGCAGGCCCAGCTGCGCGGCCAGGGACCCGATCTGGTGCGCCGCATGGCGCAGGAATTAGGACTTGGCACGCCCGCAGTCCCCTGGCATACACAGCGCGACGCCTGGGTGGCGCTGGCGTGCGAAATCGGAGTTCTGGTGGGCAGCCTGGGCAAGATCGCCCGCGACCTGTCGCTGCTGGGCCAGTACGAAGTGGGCGAAGTCACCGAGCCCACCGAGCCGGGGCGGGGCGGCTCATCGGCCATGCCGCACAAGCGCAATCCGGTGGCCTGCATGGTGGCGCTGGCTGCCGCGCAACGCGCGCCGCACCGTGTGGCGGCCATGCTGGGTGCCATGCCACAGGAACACGAGCGCGGCCTGGGTGGCTGGCAGGCCGAGCTGGCCGAGTGGTCTGGGCTGCTGATGTCCGCGCATGGCAGCGCCTGCGCCATGGCGCAGGCGCTGCCTGGCCTTCAGGTCGATGTGCAGCGAATGCGCGCCAACCTCGATCGGCTGGGCGCCGAAGTGCCCCCCGACATACAGCGCGAGTGGTTCGATCCGGTGCTGGCGCAGCCCGCCAGTACCATGGCTGTTTTCCAGGCCGAGGCACTGGCCCGGCAACTCGATACCATCGACGCCGGTGCCTTGAACAACGAACTGGAGGGGGCATGAGCGACGCCTGGGTCGACCGAGCGCAGGCCTCCGTCTACTGCGGCGTGCCGGTCGGCAAACAGGCCTTTGGCTTCGCAGCAGGCATACTGCGCAAAAAAGGCCTTTTGCCGCTGACGCCATGACCCTCCATTTTCTGTCCCGATACGCAAGCCACCCATGCCGCAACTGAACTTCATCCAGGAGGGCGCCGGTCCGCTCATCGTTCTCAGCCATGCGCTGGGATGCGACCTGAGCATGTGGGATTCGGTGGCTGCCCTGCTGCGCGAGCGTCACACCGTGCTGCGCTATGACGCCCGAGGCCATGGAAAATCCGAGCATGTGCCCGGCCCCTACAGCATGGATGCATTGGCGGATGATGCCGCCGAACTGATCGGGCGCCACGGCAAAGGCCCGGCCAATTTTGTCGGCCTGTCGATGGGCGGCATGACGGCGCAATCGCTGGCGGCCAGGTATCCGGCGCTGGTGCAGCGTATCGTGATCGCCAATTCCGCCGCCTGCTACGACGATGCTGCACGCGTCGGCTGGGATGCGCGCATTGCCACCGTGCGCGCACAAGGCATGAGCGCGGTGTCTGAAGGCGCGATGCAACGCTGGTTCACGCCCCGGTTTCGCGCCGACGAGCGCGGTGCGGCCTGTGTAGCGATGCGGCGCGCACAGCTGGAGCGTTGCGATCCGGCCAGTTACGTGGCCAGTTGTGTCGCAGTGCGCAATATCGATTACCGGCAGAGCAACCCCCGCATCGCTTGTCCCACGCTGGTCATTGCCGGCAAGTGGGACGAGGCCACGCCGCCGGCCTGGTCCGAGTCCATTGCGCAGAGCATTCCAGGCGCGCGACTGCGCACGATCGAAGCCTCCCACCTCAGTGCCATCGAGCAGCCGGCGGAGTTCGCCGTGCTGGTGGCCGAATTCATCGAAACATCATGAAAACACTGCTTGTCCTCAACGGCCCCAATCTCAATCTGCTGGGCACGCGCGAGCCCCAGGTCTATGGCACGCAGACGCTGGCCGATGTCGAGTCCCTGTGCCTCAAGGCCTGTGCCGCGCACGGCCTGAAGCTCGATTTCCGGCAGAGCAACCACGAAGGCGAGCTCGTCGAATACCTGCACGAGGCCGGGCGCGCCCAGTCCGCAGGCACGCTGCTCGGCGTGGTGTTGAATGCCGGCGCCTACACCCACACCAGTGTTGCGCTGCACGATGCCATCAAGGGCGCGGGCGTGACCGTCATCGAATTGCACATCTCCAATGTGCACGCGCGCGAGCCTTTCCGTCACCACTCCTACATCTCGCCGGTGGCCAGGGCGGTAATGGCCGGTTTTGGCGTGCAGGGCTATGCGCTGGCCATTGACGGGCTGGTTGCGATGGCTGCGGCCTGAAGCATGCGCGTCAAGATCGACGAAGGGCAGGTCGAATTCAGCGCCATCCGCGCGCAGGGCGCGGGCGGACAGAATGTCAACAAGGTCTCCAGCGCGATCCATCTGCGCTACAACATTCCCGCGTCGAGCCTGCCGCCTGAGGTCAAGGAGCGCCTGTTGGCGCTGAACGACCGGCGCATCACCCAGGATGGCGTGCTGGTGCTCAAGGCGCAGAGCCACCGCACCCGCGAGATGAACCGCGCCGACGCCTTGCAGCGGCTGCGCGAGCTGGTCGAGCGCGCTGCGCAGCCGCCCAAGCCGCGCCGGGCCACGCGCCCGACCAAGGCCTCGCGCGAGCGCCGACTCGACGACAAAGGCCAGCGCGCGCAGATCAAGCTGGGACGCGGCAAGAACTGGGATTAGGGCCGGGATCGGTTTGCGTTGGCGGCCGTTGTGGCGACAGCAAAATCAGGCGTCTGTCAACCCTGTTTTTTTGCCGGGCAGGGCGCTGATTTTTCTACAATGGCTGCATGTTTGTTCATCTGCGTCTGCATTCCGAATTCTCCGTTGTCGACGGCACCAATCGCATCGATGACGTCGTGGCCGCAGCGTCGGCCGACGGCCAGCCGGCGCTGGCCATCACCGACCTCAACAACCTGTTCGGCGCCGTCAAGTTCTACAAGGCCTGCAACGCCCAGGGGGTCAAGCCGCTGATCGGCGCGGAGCTTTTTCTTGAAGGTCTGGGCAAGGACGTGCAGGCGCTCTCGCGGGTGCTGGTGCTGGTACAGAACCGGCGCGGCTACCTCAACCTGTGCGAGCTGCTGGCGCGCAGCTGGACCCAGAACACCGTCAAGGCGCAGGCCGTGGCGCGTCTGGCCTGGCTGGAAGAGCTCGGCGAGGGACTGATTCTGTTGTCGGGCGCGCAGGCGGGCCCGGTGGGCCAGGCCCTGGTGCAGGGCGATGTCGAACGCGCAGCAGAGCTGGCCCTGAAGCTCGCGTCGATCTTTCCGCATCGCTTCTATCTGGAACTGCAGCGCGCGGGCCGCCCCGAGGACGAAGCCCATGTCGTGGCTGCAGTGCAATTGGCCGCACGCATGAAGCTGCCCGTGGTCGCAACGCATCCTGTGCAGTTCACCCAGGCGGACGATTACGAGGCCCATGAGGCCCGCGTGTGCATCTCCGAGGGGGAAATCCTCGGCAATCAGCGTCGTGTGCGGCGTTTCACGCGCGAGCAGTATTTCAAGTCCGCCGAGCAGATGTCTGCGCTGTTTGCCGATGTGCCTTCGGCGCTGGCCAATGCGCAGGAAATCGCCCGGCGTTGCAACCTCACGGGCCTGCTGGGCAAGCCCATGCTGCCGGAGTTTCCGACACCCGAGGTCGATGGCCGCCGCATGTCGCCCGAAGAGTATTTCCGCCACGCCTCCCACGAGGGCCTGAAGGCCCGGCTGGTGCCTCTGTATCCTGACGAGGCCGCGCGCGAGGCCCAGCGCGCGCGCTATGTGCAGCGCCTGGAGTTCGAGATCGAGACCATCCTCAAGATGGGTTTCCCGGGCTATTTCCTGATCGTGGGCGACTTCATCAACTGGGCCAAGAACAATGGCTGCCCGGTCGGGCCGGGCCGGGGCTCGGGCGCCGGCTCCCTGGTGGCCTATGCGCTGAACATCACCGACCTTGATCCGCTGCGCTACAACCTGCTGTTCGAGCGCTTCCTGAATCCGGAGCGGGTGTCCATGCCCGACTTCGATATCGATTTCTGCCAGGGCAATCGCGACCGCGTCATCGACTATGTCAAGCTCAAGTATGGCAAGGATGCGGTGAGCCAGATCGCCACCTTCGGCACCATGGCGGCGCGCGCTGCCATCCGCGACGTGGGCCGGGTGCTCGACATGAGCTACACCTTTTGCGACGGCATCAGCAAGCTGGTGCCCAACAAGCCGGGCACGCATATCACCATCGATGGCGCGATCAAGGCCGAGCCCCTGCTGGCCGAGCGCCTTGAGAAGGAAGACGAAGTCAAGACCCTGCTGGCGCTGGCGCAAAAGCTCGAAGGCCTGACGCGCAACGTCGGCATGCACGCCGGCGGCGTGCTGATCGCGCCGGGCAAACTCACCGACTTCTGCCCGCTCTATCAGCAGCCGGGCAGCACTTCGGCCGTGAGCCAGTACGACAAGGACGATGTGGAGGCCATCGGCCTGGTCAAGTTCGACTTTCTGGGGCTTGCCACGCTGACCATCCTGGAGATCGCCCGGGAATTCATACGCACGCGCCACGCTGGCCGCGAGAACTTCCGCTTCGAAGACCTGCCCATCGACGACGCGGCCACCTACCGCCTGTTTGCCGAAGCCAAGACCGAGGCCGTGTTCCAGTTTGAAAGCCGCGGCATGCAGGCCATGCTGCGCGATGCGCGCCCCACGCGCCTCGAAGACCTGATTGCGATGAACGCGCTGTACCGGCCGGGCCCCATGGACCTGATCCCGACCTACATCGCGCGCAAGGCGGGCAAGGAGCCGGTGGTTTATCCCGATCCCCGCGTGGAGTCGATTCTGTCCGAGACCTACGGGGTCATGGTCTACCAGGAACAGGTGATGCAGATGGCGCAGATCCTGGGCGGCTATTCGCTCGGCGGCGCCGACCTGCTGCGCCGCGCCATGGGCAAGAAAAAGGCCGAGGAGATGGCCGAACACCGGCAGATTTTTCGCGAGGGCGCTGCCAGGAACGGACTGGACGAAGCCCGTGCCGACGAGATCTTCGACCTGATGGAGAAGTTCGCGGGCTACGGTTTCAACAAGTCGCACTCGGCGGCGTATGCCTTGCTTGCGTACCACACCGGCTGGCTCAAGGTCCATTACACGGCGGAGTTCTACTGCGCCAACATGACCGTCGAAATGGGCGATACCGACAAGCTCAGGATCCTGTTCGAGGATGCACTCAAGATGGGCATGGGCTTCGAGCCGCCCGATGTCAACCGGGGGGTGCATCGCTTCGAGCCGGTGTCGGACAAGATCATCCGATATGGCCTGGGCGCGGTCAAAGGCACGGGCCAGCAGGCGATTGACGCCATTGTGGCGGCGCGCAGCGAGGGCGGCGCCTTCAAGAGCCTGTTCGACTTTTGCATGCGCGTGGACCGCACCCGGGTCAACAAGCGCACTGTCGAGGCCCTGATCAAGGCCGGCGCCTTCGATTCATTGCAGCTCAACCGCGCGTCCATGCTCGCCTCGGTGGACCGCGCCTTCGACTTCGCCAATGCCGCCGAAGCGAATGCCAACCAGACCGGCTTGTTCGACATGATGGATTCGCATGCGGCCAGCACCCAGGAGCCGGAGCTGGTCGCTGCCACCCCCTGGGGCATCAAGGAGCGCTTGAGCCTGGAGAAGACTGCCATCGGCTTTTACCTTTCGGGACACCTGTTCGACGAGGTCGAGCGTGAGGTGCGTCAGTTCGCCAGGCGCAGCATCGACGAGTTGCTCGACTCGCGCGAGCCGCAACTCCTCGCGGGCATTGTGAGCGATTTCCGGGTCATCAACGGCAACCGGGGCAAGCTGGCGCTGTTCAAGCTTGATGACAAGACCGGCGCCATCGAGGCGACCGTCGACGAGGCCTTGCTCAACGCGAACAAATCCCTGCTCAAGGACGACGAACTCGTCATCGTGATGGGCAAGGTGCAGCCCGATCGCTTCACCGGCGGCACGCGCCTGAATATCAACCAGATATGGGACCTGGCCTCGGCGCGCTGCCGCTTCGGCAAGTATCTGCGCGTTGCCGTCAATGGCAAGGCGCCCGACATTCTCCGCCTGGTCAAGGAGTTTCCCCCGAAGCGCGAACTGTCCGAGCAGGGAGAACTGGTGCGCGGACTGACCGTGCGCCTGCGGCTGGCGCGCGAGCAGGTGGAGGCAGAGCTGCAGCTTGGCGAGGAAGCCCGCTTCTTTCCGAGCGATGCGGCACTGGCCAGCTGGATGGCGCAGGCCGACCGGGGCGCCGCGCAAGTGGTCTACGAATAAACCGCGCAGCCTGGCCGCTCAATCCTTGGGACGGAAGCTGATCAACAGCGGCGAGATCACGCGCCCGTCGGTGTCGCGTGGCAGCACGGCGGTTTTCTCCAGGGCCTTCAGCACGGCATCGTCCCAGGCCTTGACACCGCTCGACTTGAGCAGGCGCATGCCGGTGATGGTGCCGTCGCTTGCGCAACGGACTTCCACCTCTGCCGCCGGATTGCCGGCCACATCGGCGCTGAACACGATGTTGGGCCGAACCGCTGCACGGATGCGTCCGCCGTAGCTGGCCGAAGGCCCCGAAGCCTTTGGCGCATCGCCTTTTGCGTTCTCGCGGCCGGTGGCGCCTGCCATGCCCGCCATACGCATCAGGTTCTGCTGCCGCTGCACTTCGAGCTTGCGGGCGTCCTCCTGTTCGCGGGCCAGCTCCTTCGCGATGGCTTCCTGCTTCTTCCTGGCATCGGCCAGGCGGCGGGCATCGGTGGCCTTCTTCGCGTCGGCCAGCTTCTTGTCATTCAGCCGCTTTTGCTCGGCGCGGCTGCGGTCCTGCTTGTCTTTCAGCGCGCGGGCTTCTGCGTCCAGCCGGGCCTGCTCGCGCTTTCGCTTTTCACGTTCCAGGGCGATGTCAGCCTGCGTGGGTGCGGGTGGCGGCTCGGGGGCCGCTGCGGCCGGAGGCTCCGGCGCAGGTGGCGCAGGCGGGGGCTCGACCGCAGCGGGTGCGGCCTCCCGGGACACTGCCGACCAGAGTTCAGCTTCTACCGTGCGGTCTTCGGACTGGCGCTTCCACTGGACACCCCAGGTCAGCGCGGCCAGCAGCACCAGGTGGGCGAGCAAGGCGAAGGCCAGCGCGCGGGCGGTGCCGCCGTGCGGTGGCGGCGCGAACTCCAGACGATGGGCAACGGCCTGCTGGGGCATGGTGCTTCAGTTGGCCAGCTGCACCGACAGGCCCACGCGCTGGATCCCGGCGCGCTGCAAGGTGTCCATGACCTTGACCACGCTTTCGTATTTGACGCTGCGGTCCGCGCTGATCACGACGGCGGTGTCCCGTGCCTCGCCCTGTATCCGGCGCACGGCGGCGGTCAGGTCCTTGAGCGTGGTCGGCGCGGCGCGGTCAGCGTCCTTGATCTGCAAAATCTCGTCCTTGCCGATGATGATCTGCACCACCCGGTCGGGCTGCTTGGCGGCTTTGCCGATGCTGGGCAGATCGATCAGGCTGGGTGTGATCAGGGGAGCTGTCACCATGAAGATGATCAGCAGCACCAGCATCACGTCGATGAAGGGCACCATGTTGATCTCGTTGATGGTGCGCCGGCCGCGGCCACGTGAAACCATGGAGGGCATGGGCGACTCCTGTTCAGTGGCCCGAGGCCGATTGCGCGCCCAGGTTGCGCTGAAGAATGTTGGAAAACTCTTCGATGAAGGTCTCCAGCTGGATGGCCACGCGGTCGATGTCGCGCGCAAAATTGTTGTAGGCCACGACGGCCGGGATGGCCGCGAACAGGCCGATGGCGGTGGCCACCAGCGCTTCGGCGATACCGGGCGCGACGGTGGACAGCGTTACCTGCTGCAGGCTGGCGAGCCCGGTGAAGGCATGCATGATGCCCCACACGGTGCCGAACAGCCCCACATAGGGCGACACCGAACCGACCGAGGCCAGAAAAGACAGGTTCGACTCGGCCACATCCATTTCACGCTGGAAACTCGCGCGCATGGCGCGGCGCGCGCCGTCCATCAAGGTGCCGGCATCGGTGATGCGCCGTTCACGCAGCTTCTGGAACTCGCGCATGCCGCTGGCGAAGATGCGCTCCATGGGGCCGGCCGTGCGCGCGTTCTTGGTCGCGGAGCCGAACAGGTCGTTCAGGCTGGTGCCGGACCAGAATTCCTTTTCGAAATTGTCATTGAGCGCACGGATGCGCTTGATGGCGAAGAGCTTGCGGAAGATGGCGGCCCAGCTTGCAACCGACACGCATGCGAGCAGCAGCATGACGGCCTGGACGACCCAGCTGGCATGGAGCACCAGGTTCAGAATCGACAGGTCTTGGTTCATGGATGGAGGCTTTCGGAGTATTCGCAAAAAGACAGTGGGATGGCGCCGGTCTGGAGTCCGTTGGGGGGGCGCCTTACTTTCTTCGCCGGTCGGCAGCGACCTCGGTGGCGCGCAGGGTCGGCGCCAGGCCATTGAGCACTGCGTTCACATACTTGTGGCCGTCAGTGCCTCCGAACTCCTTGGCCAGCTCGATGCATTCATTGAGTACCACGCGCCAGGGCACGTCCAGGCAGTGGCTGAATTCATAGGCGCCGATCCACATCACTCCGCGCTCGATCGGCGAGATCTCTTCGAGCTTGCGGTCCAGCAGCGGCACGATCAGGGCATCGAGCTGCGCGGCCTCGGCAATGCAGCCGTGCAACAGGGCATCGTAGTGGACGGCATCGGCTTTGTTGAAGCCGGCCAGATCGCGGGTGAAGCTGTCAATGGCGCCGGCCTCGTTGCGTCCTACCATGTGCTGGTACAGCGCCTGCAACGCAAACTCGCGGGCCCGGCTGCGCGGTGTGCGCGCTGGCGCCTTGCGAGCGGCGATCGGTGGGGCGGCAGGCATTGCGGGCGCATCGGGAGCGCCGGGTGCATCGGGCATATCGGTCGGGCTCATGAGAGTTGGTCCAGCAGATTGGCCATCTCGACGGCCACCCGCGCGGCGTCGCGCCCTTTGTCGACCTGGCGCGCCTCGGCTTGCTTGATGTTTTCTGTGGTCAGGATGGCGTTGGCAATGGGCAGCTGATAGTCCAGCGCGATGCGCGTCACGCCCGCGCCGGACTCGTTGGCCACCAGCTCGAAATGGTAGGTCTCGCCGCGGACGATGCAGCCCAGCGCGATCAGCGCGTCGTAACGGTCCTTCTCGGCCATGGCCTGCAACGCCAGGGGGACTTCAAGGGCCCCCGGCACCTTCACATGGTCGATGTGTTTTTCCTCCACGCCCAGCGCGGCCAGTTCGGCCCGGCAGGCCTCGGCCAGTGCATTCGTGATGCTTTCGTTGAAGCGGGCCTGAACGATGCCGATGTACAGTTTCTTGCCATCGAGCCGGTCCGAGCTTCCTTTTTCTGCGCCAAACATGGTGTTCCTGTGATTGCGTCAAGTCGTGTGGGGCGGGCGCATCAATGCGGGATGTAGCCGGCGATCTCCAGCCCATAGCCCGCCATGCTGGGCATGCGCCGCGGATTGCCCATGAGGTTCATCTTGCGCACGCCGCAGTCGCGCAGGATCTGCGCGCCCACGCCGTAGCTGCGCAGGTCCATGCGGCCGCGCTGCGGCGCATGGCTGGACTGGGCCGTGCCTTCGAACTGGGCCAGCAACTGTTCGGCGCTTTCGCCGCAGTTGAGCAGCACGGCCACGCCCCGGCCTTGTTGTGCAATGTATTGCAGGCTGCGGTCCAGGCTCCAGGAGTGCATGGAGCGCTGGACTTCCAGGGTGTCGATGACTGACAGGGGCTCGTGCACGCGCACGGCCACGGTGTCGTCCGCGCCGATCTGGCCCATGACCAGCGCCAGGTGCACGGCCCGGCCCGGCTTGTCGCGGTAGGCACGCACGGTGAACTCGCCGAAGGCCGTCATCATCTGGCGCCTGCCCACGGGCTCCAGCAGCGATTCATTGCGGCTGCGGTGCTCGATCAGCGAGGCGATGGTGCCGATCTTCAGGCCGTGCTCGGCGGCGAACAATTGCAGATCGGGCAGCCGCGCCATGGTGCCGTCGTCCTTCATGATCTCGCAGATCACGGCGGCGGGCGAGCAACCGGCCATGGCCGCCAGATCGCAGCCGGCCTCGGTGTGGCCGGCGCGCATCAGCACGCCGCCGTCGACCGCCTGCAGCGGAAAGACATGTCCGGGCTGGACGAGGTCGTCGGCCTGCGCCTGGGGCGCGACGGCCGCCTGGATGGTGCGCGCACGGTCGGCGGCCGAAATGCCGGTGGTCACGCCTTCGGCGGCCTCGATCGACACGGTGAAGGCGGTTGAATGCTTGGTGCCGTTGCGCAGCGCCATCGGCGGCAACTGCAGCCGCTCGCAGCGCTCGCGCGTGAGCGTGAGGCAGATCAGGCCACGGCCGAACCGGGCCATGAAATTGATGGCCTCGGGCGATACATGGTCTGCCGCCAGGATCAGGTCGCCTTCGTTTTCGCGGTCTTCCTCGTCCACCAGGATCACCATGCGGCCGGCGCGCATGTCGGCCACGATGTCTTCGATCGGCGAGATGGGGATGGGGGGGAGGGAACTCATGGAAGGGGACTTTCGGGAAATTCAGCGAGGCTCGGCTCAACTCTGGATTATCGCCGGGTTCCGCTGGGGGCCTGCGAGTGCGGATGTTGCGTTGTTCTGCTCTTGCCACGCGGCAAATTCCAAAGGCCTGATGCCGAAGCGCACGGCATTCCCCGTATGCAGTGCTTTGAACTCAACAAGCGCCAGTTCGATGAAATGTTCCATATCCGCCGGCGCTACTGTTGCCGGCGCTCTGGCGCCGACTGCGGCGGCTGTAGCGGCCTCTCCATTGCGAACGACAGCCGCGACAACTTCGCTCAGGGCCTGGCGGTAGCGTAGCCGGAAAATATCCGGCGGCACAAGGTTCTGCTTCACTGCAACGTACTGCTGACAGGAGCGTTCGTAGGCCCAGACGAATACATCGCGCAATAGCTCGATGCGGTTCAACTCATACACGCTGATCATGGCATCCACATAGGCCTGCTGAGGCACGTCGATAAATGACAGTGGACACAAGTTGTGGCGAATGAACGGAATATTGGCTGCCAGCCGCGATACCCGCTTGTTCACATCTTCGAAAGGTTGCAGATAGGGCAAGTGGACCATCAAGAAGAATGCTTGCTCGAACGGGTCGAGAATTCCCGCAGACATCTGGATGACGATGCCAAAAAGTTCTTCAAGCCGCTGGGGCAAAGCCACGGGCAGATAGACGCTGCCCGCGATCTCAACAGCGCGACTGCGAATACGGCCACAGGCAGTCGGGTCAGCCATCAAGCCGTCAGACAGAAAGGCGTGCAGTGCAATGATCGTGTCCTTGGTCAGCCTTGCATGTTCAGGATCGCGCACCAGATATTCGATGGCATCCTTGTGGTTCAGGATCATCTGCGTTTCCAGCGCATCCTTGCCTTCTGCTGCTTGACCGAATTCGATCAGACGCTGCGTATCAAGACGGCTGTAGGTGTTGCCCTCCAGTTGGGAGGAGGCCCATGAAAGATCAATCAGCAGGCGATTCAGAATGTCGCTGGCAAAGGTGCCGGCCGGTGTCTGATCGGCGGGCGACCGCCCCAGTGCGAGCATCTGGTCGCGCAGGTTTTGCGGCAGGTAGGAAGTCTGGTTGGGCTGATATTGTTCGAGAAATTCCAGCTTGTAGCCGACGGGTGCACGCAATTGGCGAGGCTGGCGTACGTAGGCTTTGATTTCTTCACCAGCCGGCGAAGTGGGCACGTAAACCTCGGCAGTTGCCTGCACGGCATTTGCGCCACCATGAACAGAAGCAAGCGCTTCGACAGTCTGCCGGGAACGGTGATAGCGCAGCGCACGGCTTCCCCCGCTTGACTGAATACGGCCTTGTGCGATGAGTGAGGCCAGTCTGCGCTGCAGGGTGCGCCGTGGCATTCTGTGGCCGCAGGCTTGCAGGATCGCATCTATGCCAAGTCCAGCATGATTTAGAGTGATTAACGCGACGAGTTCGTCAAGTTCTCGCGAAAGTTCTATTTTTGGCACTTTTCCCTCGCTCAGTGCGGTTGGCTACGATATCGCGCCAAATAAGTGGCGCGTAATTAGATTTGCGCCATATATTCTAAGATAAATGGCGCGAAATGTAAATTCGTGCCATTCCAGTCGCAGGGATGCCGAAATGAAGAGGCCATCGTGCTTTATCAGCGCCTGACCATCAGCCGACGCTCCGATAGCTCAGCATCCTCTCGCAATACCGCGCGATCAGATCGATTTCGAGATTCACCTTGTGGCCGGCCGCCAGGGTTCCCAGGGCCGTGTTCTGCACGGTATGGGGGATCAGGTTGATGCTGACTTCGGTGCCCTGGGTTGAATCCTCGATGCGGTTCACGGTCAGGCTCACGCCATTGACAGTGATGGAGCCCTTGTAGGCCAGGAAGCGGCCCAGCGAGGGCGGGGCGATGATGCGCAGCTCCCAGCTCTCGCCGACCCGCGCGAAGCGGGTGACGGTGCCGATGCCGTCCACATGGCCCGACACGATGTGACCGTCCAGCCGCTCGTGCGCGCGCAGGGCTTTTTCAAGGTTGATGGAACCCGCCGCAGCAAGGCCTGCGGTCTTGTCCAGCGATTCGGCCGAGATGTCCACATCGAAGCGGTTCGCCGCGGCGTCGAAGGTGGTGACGGTCATGCAGGCGCCGTTCAGCGCGATGCTGTCGCCGCAGCCGACGTCGTCGAGGTAGCCAGGGGGTGTTTGTATCGAGAGGCGCTTGCCGTGTTGGGCGGAACTTCCGAGGTCGCGCACGGCGACGATGCGCCCCACGCCGGTGATGATGCCTGTGAACATCGCTCGATTGTCTCAGCAAGTCAATGCGGCGTGCCTGCCTGGGTGAACTCGTCGCGGCCGGGAATGCGCGCGAGCAGCCGCAGATCGGCGCCGATGTGGTCCACAGAGCGGAAGGTCAGCGCCACGCCGTCGTGCAAATGGGTCAGGGGGCCGAAGCTGGCCATGCCCAGGCCGGGGCCCAGCAGGCGCGGAGCAATATAGATCAGGAATTCGTCGACCAGGCCCTCACGGATGAAGGACCCGTTGAGCTTGTGGCCGGCCTCCAGGTGCAACTCATTGATCTGGCGCCTTCCCAGGTCGCGCAGCATGGCGGCCAGGTCGACCTTGCCGTGGGCCGCGGGCATGGCAACGATGTCGGCGCCGCGATCGTGCAGACGCTGGCGCCGCTGCTCGTCCGGCACGCCGGAATAGATCAGCAAGCGGCGGTCAGGCTCGAACAGGCGCGCACCGGGCGGCGTGTCCAGCAGGCTGTCCACCACCACCAGCGCAGGCTGGCGCACGGTGTCCACCAGGCGCACGTCCAGCCGCGGATCGTCTTCCAGCACCGTGCCTACGCCGGTGAGCACGGCGCATGCGCGCGCGCGCCAGGCGTGGCCGTCAGCACGTGCGGCCTCGCCCGTGATCCA
>JAURZS010000028.1 GCA_030653255.1 Burkholderiaceae bacterium
TAATCCAGACGCC
The DNA here is from genome assembly GCA_030653255.1 of Burkholderiaceae bacterium. Lineage (GTDB taxonomy): Bacteria > Pseudomonadota > Gammaproteobacteria > Burkholderiales > Burkholderiaceae_C > JAURZS01. The sequence goes on from JAURZS010000028.1 coordinate 14, forward strand.
ACAGCAGGGGGGCAATGGCCACGTCCAGCATGGAGAAGTTGTCGCCCAGCATGTATTTGTTCTTGAGGAACACCGGCGCGAGCTGCGTGAGCCGGTCGCGCACATGAGAGCGCGCCTTTTCCAGTGCCTTTTCATTGCTCTTGGCAGCGCGGGATTCGAGCGTGCTGACATGCACGAAGAGCTCCTTCTCGAAGTTGAGCAGGAACAGGCGCACACGGGCGCGGTCCACCGGGTCGCCGGGCATGAGCTGGGGGTGCGGAAAGCGCTCGTCGATGTACTCGTTGATGATGTTCGACTCGTACAGGATCAGATCGCGCTCGACCAGGATGGGGACCTGGCCGTACGGGTTCATGACATTGATGTCTTCGGGCTTGTTATAGAGATCGACATCGCGGATCTCGAAGTCCATGCCTTTTTCGAACAGGACGAAGCGGCAACGATGGGAAAAGGGACAGGTGGTTCCTGAATACAGCACCATCATGGCGAAGACTCCTAAAAATCAAAAAGAGCGGGGACGCCAAGCCTGTCGGCTCTGGCTCACCCACTCTGCAAGCCCGGGCCGCACCGAAGTGCCGCGCCCGAGGACGGAACGTATTACTTGATGTCTTTCCAGAACGCGGCGTTCAGACGCCAAGCGATCACAGTGAACAGTCCGAGGAACAACAGCACCCAGACGCCCACGCGCACGCGGGTGTTCTGCGAGGGCTCGGCCATCCATTGCAGATAGCTGACCAGATCGCCCACGGCCTGGTCATACTGCAACTGGCTCATGGTGCCGGCGGAAACCTGCTGCCAGCCCTTGAAGGTCTGGACCTTGTCGCCGTGCTCCACGGTCGTATCGAACAGGGGTTTGCGTTCGCCTTGCAATTCCCACAGGGCGTGCGGCATGCCTACATTGGGGAACACGAGGTTGTTCCAGCCGGTGGCCTTGGTGTCGTCGCGGTAGTAGCTGCGCAGATAGGTGTAGAGGTAATCTGCACCCGTGCCGCCGTGGCCAGAACGCGAGCGCGCGATCACGGTGAGATCGGGCGGATTGGCGCCGAACCACTCGGCAGCCTGCGCGGGGTTGATCGCCGCCTTCATGGTGTCGCCGATCTTGGCGCTGCTGAACAGCAGGTTGTCCTTGATCTGCTGCTCGCTCAGGCCGATGTCGGTCAGGCGGTTGTAGCGCATGAATGCGGCCGAGTGGCAGTTCAGGCAGTAGTTGACGAAGAGCTTGGCGCCGTTTTGCAGGGCGGGCAGGTCATTGGTCTTGTTGGGCGCCTTGTCCCAGGTGATGGTGTCCGCTCCGGCGGCGACAGCGCCCGTGGAGAGCCCCAGAGACAGGGCCAGCGCCGCGATGAGACCGAGTATGTTTTTTTTCATCGTGTTTGACTCCAGCTCAGTGTGCGGCAAAGGTCACGCGGTCGGGGACCGGTTTGAAAGTGCCCTGCCGGCTCCACCAGGGCATAAGCAGGAAGAAGCCGAAATAGAACAGGGTACCGACTTGGGAGACCCGCTCGCCGATACGCGACGGTGGCTGCACGCCCAGGTAGGCCAGCACCACGAACACCAGCACGAAGATGCCATACAGGTATTTGTGCCAGCTGGGACGGTAGCGGATCGACTTGACCGGGCTGTTGTCCAGCCAGGGCAGGAAGAACAGGATGATGACCGCGCCGCCCATCACCAGGACGCCCCAGAACTTGGCGTCGATGGCGGCCATCAGCGCGACCAGCACCAGAGCGCCGACGACCACGACGGCCTTGAGCAGACCGGACATGTGGGTCTTGAGCACGCCCAGGGCCGCGCCCGCCACGACGCAGGCCATGAGCACGTACATCATTTCGCTGGTGATGGCGCGCAACATGGAATAGAAGGGCGTGAAGTACCAGACCGGCGCGATGTGCAACGGCGTCTTCAGGGAGTCAGCGGGAATGAAGTTGTTGTACTCAAGGAAGTAGCCGCCGAATTCGGGCGCGAAGAACACGATCGCGCTGAAGGCCATCAGGAACACCGAGACCGCGAAGATGTCATGCACCGTGTAGTAAGGGTGGAAGGCCACGCCGTCGAGCGGAATGCCGGTCTTCGGGTCTTTATTGGCCTTGATCTCGACGCCGTCGGGATTGTTGGAGCCGACTTCGTGCAGCGCAATGATGTGCGCCACGACCAGGCCCAGCAGAACCAGGGGCACGGCGATGACGTGGAAGCTGAAGAAGCGGTTGAGTGTGGCGTCCGACACCACGTAGTCGCCGCGGATCAGCAGCGCCAGATCGGGGCCGACGAAGGGAATGGCGGCAAACAGGTTGACGATCACCTGGGCGCCCCAATAGCTCATCTGGCCCCAAGGCAGCAGATAGCCCATGAAGGCCTCGGCCATCAGGCACAGGAAGATCGCGCAGCCGAAGATCCAGACCAGCTCGCGCGGCTTGCGGTAGCTGCCGTAGATCAGTCCGCGGAACATGTGCAGGTAGACCACGACGAAGAAGGCCGACGCGCCCGTGGAATGCATGTAACGGATCAGCCAGCCCCAGGGTACATCGCGCATGATGTACTCGACCGAGGCGAAGGCCATTGCGGCGTCCGGCTTGTAGTGCATCACCAGGAAAATGCCGGTGACAATCTGGATCACCAGGACCAGCATCGCCAGCGAACCGAACACGTACCAGAAGTTGAAGTTCTTCGGCGCGTAGTACTCGCTCATGTGCTCTTTGTAGAGCTTGCTCGCCGGAAACCGGTTGTCGATCCAGTTCAGCAGCTTGGCCCCGGCCGTCGCGTTCGGGGAAATTTCTTGGTATTGCGCCATGGTTTGTTCCTATTCGTTCGGGGCCGCGCGCGGCCATCGGGGCCGTGCGCGCGCCACTGGCTTCAGGCTTTTTTGTCTTCGCCGATCAGCAGCCGGGTGTCCGACAGATACGTGTGCGGCGGCACTTCGAGATTGTCGGGTGCCGGCTTGTTCTTGTAGACGCGGCCCGCCATGTCGAAGGTGGAGCCATGGCAGGGGCACAGAAAACCGCCGGCCCAGTCGTCGGGCAGCGAGGGCTGGGCCCCCGGCTGGAACTTGTCCGAGGGTGAGCAGCCCAGGTGGGAGCAGATGCCCACGACCACCAGCACTTCAGGCTTGATGGAGCGGGCTTCGTTGCGGGCGTATTCGGGGGTGAGTTCGGCCGGCTTGCGCTCGGACTTCGGGTCGGCGAGTTCGCCGTCCTTCTTGCCCAGGACGGCCAGTTGCTCGGGCGTGCGGCGCACGATCCACACAGGCTTGCCGCGCCATTCGACGGTCATCTTCTCGCCGGGCTTGAGTTGGGAAATATCGGCCTCGACGGCGGCGCCTGCGGCCTTGGCCTTCTCCGAGGGCTGGAAGCTGCTCACGAAGGGAATGGCGGTCGCTACGCCGCCGATGGCACCGGCACAGCCCGACGCGATGAGCCACGTCCGCTTGCTGGTGTCGTCTGGGGTGTCACTCATGGGGTTCCTCGATGATCGTCGCTGGTACTAGGGTCAACCCGAGATTGTAGCTGAGGGTTGTCGGCGATTTCAACGCCTCCTGGCGGTGACGCGCGCGGCGCCGCCGGAGACGCACTTATCCCTTGACAGGATTGCTGCACGGGACCTACGCTGCACGGTCACAAATGAGGAGGGCAGCATGGGGATGATGAAGGAATTCAAGGAGTTCGCCGTCAAGGGCAATGTGATCGACCTCGCGGTCGGGGTGATCATCGGCGCGGCCTTCGGCAAGATCGTCGATTCAGTGGTGGGGGATCTGATCATGCCCGTCGTGGGCGCCGTCTTCGGCAAACTTGATTTTTCCAGTCTGTTCGTGGTGCTGGGCCAGGTGCCTGCCGGCACGGCCATGACGCTGGATGCCCTGAAAAAGGCCGGCGTGCCGGTGCTGGCCTATGGCAACTTCATCACCGTGGCGGTGAATTTCCTGATCCTGGCCTTCATCATCTTTCTGATGATCCGGCAGATCAACAAGCTCAAGCGCGAAGCCCCGCCGGCCGCAGCGCCCGCGCCCGCGGTCACGCCGGAGGACGTGCTGCTGCTGCGCGAAATCCGCGACAGCCTGCGCAAGGGTTGACCGCCCCCCCCGGGACGGGGCAGCCGACTCAGACCCCGGCCAGCTGCCGGGCCGCCTGGATCGCCGCGATGAGGCTGGCCGCATCGGCCCGGCCCGTGCCCGCGATATCGAAGGCCGTGCCGTGGTCGGGGCTGGTGCGAACCAGGGGCAGGCCCAGGGTCACGTTGACGCCCTTGTCCACACCCAGGTATTTGACCGGGATCAGGCCCTGGTCGTGGTACATCGCAATCACCGCGTCGAATTCACCGGCCTGCCCCTTGCCCGCGCGCGTGCGCATGAACACGGTATCGGGGGCGTAGGGGCCGAAGGCATCGATGTCTTCGGCCCGTGCTGCCTGTATGGCCGGCGCGATGTGCTCGATCTCCTCGCGCCCGAACAGGCCGCCCTCGCCCGCATGGGGGTTGAGGCCGGCCACGGCAAGACGCGGCGGGCGGCCCAGGGCCGCCATGAGTGCGCGGTGGGCAATGCGCAAGGTCGTGAGTACGCTGTCGGTGGTGACTGCCTCGATGGCGTCGCGCAATGACACGTGGATGCTGACCAGCACGGTGCGCAACTCGTCGTTGGCCAGCATCATCCGGACCGGCAGTTCGGCCAGCGTGCAGCCCAGGTGGGCTGCGGCCTCGGCCTGCAGCAGTTCGGTGTGCCCGGGGTGGCTGAGGCCGGCCGCGGCCAGGGCCTCTTTGTGCAGAGGCGCCGTGACCAGCCCCGCGATGTCTCCGCGCAGAGCGGCGCGCGCTGCCCACTGGACGCACTCGGCAGCCATGGCGCCGGCACGCGCATTGATCACGCCAAAGGGCGGCAACATCGGCGCGGCCACCGCCTGCAACACCGGTATGCACCCCGGGGGCACACCGAACACTTCATCGGGGCCGTCAATCAGGGCCACCGGCAGCGGCAATCCAGCATGCGCCACGAGGCGCGTGGCGCGCCGCATGACGGCGAGGTCGCCGGCGACAAAGCAGCCCCGGGTCAGCGCCGGCGCCTCGCGGAATGCTCTGGCGATGATTTCCGGGCCGATGCCGGCAGGGTCGCCCAGCGTGATGGCCAGGCTGCTGCTGCCGGCGGCGGGCTGGGTGGACGCTGCAGCTGCGTTCATGCGGGGTTGTCGATATCGATGAATTCGTGGTCCAGGCCGAACTGGGCCGCCACATGCCCGGCCACTGCGGGCGCGCCATAACGCTCGCTCGCGTGGTGGCCGCAGGCCAGGAAGGCGACGCCGCATTCACGCGCATAGTGCGCCTGCGGCTCGGAAATTTCTCCGGTGATGAAGGCGTCGGCGCCGGCGGCGATCGCCGCCTCGAAATGCCCCTGCGCGCCGCCGCTGCACCAGGCAATGCGCCGAAGCGCGCGCGGCGCACCGCCCACCCGGACCACGGCATGGCCCAGGGCGGCTTGCACGTGGTGCGCCAGTGCATCCACATCGGCGAATTCGCCGCCGTCGTGCCGCTGGCCCAGGAAACCCAGGTCCTGGTCACCGAAGCGCGTCTGCGCGCTCAGTCCCAGCGCGTGGCCGAGCTGGGCGTTGTTGCCCAGTTCGGCATGGGCGTCCAGCGGCAGGTGATAGGCGTACAGGTTGATGTCGTGCGCCAGCAGCAACGCCAGGCGTTGTTTCAGCCAGCCGGTCACGCGGCCGTCATGGCCGCGCCAGAACAAGCCGTGGTGCACGAAGATGGCGCCGGCGCCGGCGCTTGCTGCCGCCTCGATCAGGGCCCGGCTGGCGGTCACGCCCGAGACGATCTTGCGCACCTGATCGCGCCCCTCGACCTGCAGGCCGTTGGGCCCGTAGTCCCTGTACATCTGGGGCTGGAGCAGGCCATCGAAGGCCTCTAGGAGCTGTTGCTGGCTGGCCATGGTTGAAATACCGGCAATGGAGGGGATATGGGGCAGTGGAGCCGCCATTGTCCTTCATGCCTGGCCGCGCCGGCGCTGGCCGCACAGAGCCGCAGGGCCAGCCGGTCTACACTGGGCGGCAAGCTCGCGCCGGCAAAGGTCGGCGGGTTTCGGATTCTCTGCTCACTACCTACCGGGTTTTTCTCATGCGTCGCTATTGGTTGCTTTTTTCACAGGCTGTCACAGTGCTGCTGGCGGCCTATTTCGTGGTTGCCACATTGCAGCCGGAGTGGATCGGCAAGCGCTCCGGCGCGTCGGGCGCTGCGGCGCTGACCGAGGCGCCTGCCAGCGTGGCTCCCATTCCCCCGGCCGGCAGCTTTCGCGTTGCGGCGCAGAAGGCCGCGGCCGCCGTGGTCAGCATCAACACCAGCAAGGCCGCGGAGCGCAACCCGCAGGCCAACGACCCCTGGTTCCGCTTTTTCTTCGGGGACCGCGGCAATGAGGCGCCACAGGCGGGTCTGGGCAGTGGCGTGATCGTCAGTGCCGACGGCTACATCCTGACCAACAACCATGTGGTCGAGGGCGCTGACGACATTGAGGTCATCCTCAACGACAGCCGGCGGGCCAAGGGCAAGGTCATCGGCACCGACCCCGACACCGATCTGGCCATCATCAAGATCGAGTTGAACCGCCTGCCAGTCATCACGCTGGGCAACTCGGATGCGCTGCAGGTGGGCGATCAGGTGCTGGCCATCGGCAACCCCTTCGGCGTCGGGCAGACGGTCACTGGTGGCATTGTCAGCGCGCTGGGCCGCAACCAGCTGGGCATCAACACCTTCGAGAACTTCATACAAACCGACGCCGCCATCAATCCGGGCAACTCCGGCGGCGCATTGGTCGATGTCAGCGGCAATCTGCTGGGGATCAACACAGCCATCTATTCACGCTCTGGCGGCAGCATGGGCATCGGCTTTGCCATTCCCGTGTCCACGGCCCGCCAGGTGCTGGAGCAGATCATCAAGGACGGCCAGGTCACGCGCGGCTGGATCGGGGTCGAGCCCAACGAACTGTCACCCGAACTGGCAGAGACCTTCGGCGTCAAGGCCAGGCGCGGCGTGCTGATCACCGGCGTGCTGCAGAACGGGCCCGCCGCCCAGGCCGGTATCCGTCCTGGCGACGTGATCGTGCAGGTGGCGGAGCGTCCGGTGTCCACCGTGGCAGAGCTGCTGAGCGGCGTGGCCGCGCTCAAGCCGGGCACGGCCGCACGTTTCGAGCTGCTGCGGCGCGAGGAAAAACTGTCGGTGAGCGTCACGCCCGGTGTGCGGCCCAGACCGCGTCAGAGGCCACCCCTGCAGCAACAGCGCTGAGCGCCGCCAACGGGCCTCAGGGGGTCTTGGGTGAGGCATCGGCGTCTTCTTCGGTGGCCGGCGCCTTGGTGTGTTTGATGAAGATCTGCGCGGCCCAGATTCCCACCTCGTAGAGCAGGCACATCGCGATGCCCAGCGCGAGTTGGGAGGCGACGTCGGGCGGCGTGATGATGGCCGCAATGACAAAGGCCGTCACGATGAAGTAGCTGCGGAAATCCTTGAGCTTCTGGATGCTCACCACGCCCATGCGCGCCAGCACCACGACCACCACCGGCACTTCGAAGGCCAGGCCGAAGGCAATGAACATGGTCAGCACGATGTCGAGGTAGGCCTCGATATCAGGTGCGGCGGTGATGCTCTTGGGCGCCAGCTCCTGGATGAACTTGAAAACCTGTCCGAACACGAAGAAGTACACAAAAGCCACGCCGATGAAGAACAGCAAGGTGCTGGAGATCACCAACGGCAGCACGAGCTTTTTTTCGTGGGAATACAGGCCCGGCGCGACAAAGGCCCAGACCTGCCACAGCACCACAGGCAGCGCCAGCATGAAGGCGGCCATCAGCAGTATCTTGAGCGGCACAAGAAAGGGGGAGATCACCGAGGTGGCGATGAGGGTCGCGCCTGCGGGCAGGGTGGCCACCAGCGGCGCGGCAAGAATGTCGTAGAGCGCGCCGGGGCCGGGATACAGGAACAGGCACACAGCGGCAACGCCCACGGCGATCGCGCTGCGGATCAGCCGGTCGCGCAGTTCCACCAGATGCTGGACGAATGGCTGTTCGGTGCCAGCGAGCTCGTCTTCTTTTTTGTCGGGTTCGGTCATCAGTCGACTTTGTGTGGCCGGAACCGTGCCACCCGCGCTGCGCCAGACAGCGCCTTGGTCCGCACGCCGGCGCGCGCCTTGTACCACTGCGGCATGGCGCCTTGCTTGAGACGCCAGTTCTTCTTGGGCCGCTTGTATTCGGGGTAGGCGGGCGTGGACATGGATTCGCTGCCCGCCAGGCCGGTGGTCTCGGCCCACTGTTTCTCGAAGTCAGCCGTGCCGGTCTGTATGGTGCCTTCGACGTCGCGGGCGGCGGTTTCGACGGTGTCCTTCATCTTGCGAAGCTCATCGAGCTCCATGGAGCGATTGACCTCGGCCTTGACGTCGGCCACATAACGCTGCGCCTTGCCCAGCAAGGCGCCCACGGTACGGGCTACACGGGGCAGCTTCTCGGGGCCGATGACAATCAATGCCACCGCGCCGATCAGCGCAATCTTGGAAATGCCGAGATCGATCACTCGCGTGCAGCCATGGTCAGGACTTGGTTCGGGCTTCGACGTCGATCGTGGTCTTGTCCTGCGCCGCAGCAGCGTTGGTCACCTGACCGGCGGGGGCTGCGGGTTTGTCCTCGGCAGGGGCCGAGCCGTCCTTCATGCCGTCCTTGAAACCCTTGACGGCGCTGCCCAGATCACCGCCCATGTTCTTGAGCTTCTTGGTGCCGAACACCATGACGACGATCAGCAGCACGATGAGCCAGTGCCAGATGGAAAGAGAACCCATGATTAACTCCTGAGGAATAAAGGATTTTAGTCTGCGATGGAGCCCCCCTTGCAAGGGGGTCGGGATTAACCCCTCAGCCAGGGACGGGGGCCACCAGTCACGTGGATGTGCAGGTGGTGCACTTCCTGCCGGCTGTCAGCGCCGGTGTTGGTGAAGAGCCGGAAACCGCCCTCGGGATAGGGTCTGCAGCCTTCCTGCAAGGCCAGTCGGGGCGCCAGCAGCATCATGCGGCCCATGAGCGCCTCGTGTTCCGGGGCGAGCTGGGCCATCGACGGGATGTGGGCCTTGGGGATCATGAGGAAATGCACGGGCGCCCACGGATTGATGTCGTGGAAAGCCAGGATTTCGTCGTCCTCGTAGACCTTGCGCGAGGGAATCTTGCCTGCGACGATCTTGCAGAACAGGCAGTCGGGGTCGGTGCTCATCCGTTCATCCTCAGATGTCATGTGAAACAGGGGGCATCTTGCCGTCCACGAAGCACAGCCAGCCGCGTATGCAGCGGTAAAGGTACCACAGGCTCACGGCCAGCCAGGCCAGCCAGCCGGGAAAGAAAAACAGCAGGAACAGCGGCGCGCTGAGCAGCAGCCACAACGCAGTCCACCAGAATGAGCGGAACAGGTAGTCGTGGTGCGCCCGGTACAGGGGGTCGGTCTCGTCGGCGCGCTTGATGTAGTTGACGACCATCGCCACCACAGCCAGTGTCCCGCCGCTGAACCAGGCAAAGGTGTGCATGCCATAGAGCACGTTCATGGTGAGGCGATCACTCGGCAGCTTGGCCACCGGCGGGTCCTGGGGCTTGATCTCGAAACTCATTCGCCGGTTCCTTCACGTTGTTGCAGTTTGCGCAGGGCTTTTTCCTCGATGCCGCTGGTGCCTTCGCGGCGCTCGAGTTCGGCCAGCACATCGGCCGGCGCGAGGCCGTAGTGCGCCAGCGCAATCATGCAATGGAACCACAGGTCGGCGGTTTCGCCAACGATGCGGCTGACATCGCCGCCGTGGTCCGCATCCTTGGCCGCCATGACCATCTCGGTGGCCTCTTCGCCGATTTTCTTGAGGAAGGCGTCCGGCCCCTTGTGCAACAGGCGCGCGACGTAACTCGCCGCAGGATCGCCGCCCCGCTCGGGCTTGCGGCTTTCGATGACGGCGGCCAGTCGGGCCAGAGAATCGTTGGAGGACATGGTTTTCATTTTTTGTAGATGGACGCGGGGTCCTTCAGGACAGGTTCGATCGCCCGCCAGGCGCCATCGCGCAAGATCTGGAAAAAGCAGCTATGGCGCCCCGTATGGCAGGCGATGCCGGGTTCGTGCCCCTGCTGCGTGACCTTGAGCAAGACCACGTCGTTGTCGCAATCCAGGCGGATTTCATGCACGGTCTGCACATGGCCGGATTCCTCGCCCTTGTGCCAGAGTTTGCCGCGCGAACGGCTGTAGTACACGGCGCGGCCGGTCTCGGCCGTCAGGCGCAGGGCCTCGCGGTCCATCCAGGCGAACATGAGCACGTCATTGCTGCCGTGCTCCTGGGCAATGACCGGCACGAGACCTTGGGCATCCCATCTGACTTCTTTCAACCAATCCATGCGGGTAT
>JAURZS010000037.1 GCA_030653255.1 Burkholderiaceae bacterium
ACAGGCCCGTCTTTCGCTGACGCACGTTCCCTACCGCGGCGCGGCTCCGGCCGTGCAGGACGTCGTCGCCGGCCAGGTGCCGTTCATGTTCGTCGACACCGCCAGCGGCTACCAGTTCATCGCCAGCGGCAAGCTGCGCGCGCTGGGCGTGGCCAGCCCCAAACGCGTCAAGGGTTTCGAGAACATCCCGACGCTGAGCGAGCAAGGTCTGGCGGGCTTTGAGGCCTATGCCTGGCAAGGTCTGGTCGTTCCCGCCGGCACCCCTCAGGACGTGATTGCCAAGCTCAACGGCGCACTGCTCACAGCGCTGGATTCCACCGCCGTCAAAGCCCGGCTGCAGATCCTCGGCCTTGAAGCCATCCCCGGCAGCCCGGCCCAGATGAGCAAGTACGCCGCCGACGAGCGCGCCAAGTGGGGCCAGGTGATCCGCAAGAGCGGGATCAAGGTCGACTGAACCCGCGCGGCCCGAAATGGCAAAACCCGACACCCCCACTGCAGCGGACCTCCCTCTTGACAGGACATTGACCTATCGGCTGCACCTGCTGCACAAGCTCAGCGACCAGGAGAGCCAGCAGGCCTACGTCAAGGACGCCGGGCTGTCCATGAGCGACGGACGCTGCCTCACGACCATCGGCACCTTCGAGCCGCTGTCGGTCAACACACTGGCGCGCTACGCCAATCTGAACAAGGGCCAGGCCAGCCGGGCCGCCCAGGCCCTGGTCGAGCAAGGTCTGGTCCGCAAGCAGGGCGACGCCGAGGATGGCCGCGGCGTCACCCTGACACTGTCGCCCGCCGGCCGCAAGGTCTGGGTCAAGACCATGGCCATGGTTCATCGCCGCAATCAGGAGATCTTCGGCTGTCTGACTGCGGCAGAGCAGCGGCAGCTGGGAGCCTTTCTCGACCGCCTCATCAGGCACAACGAAAAAATCTGAGACCGCATCGCAGAGTCACCACCATGCACCAGCCTACAGCCACGCCCCGCTCCTCGATCTACTACGACTACAAGGTGTTCACGCCCTGGCTGCCCGGCGCGCACGGCCCGCAGGAGCGCAAGAAGGTCGTCATCGTGGGCTCCGGCCCTGCGGGCATGGTCGCCGCGCTCGAACTGGCGCGCCACGGCGTCGCCAGCGTGATCCTGGAGTCCGAGCTGCAAGTCTCGCAAGGCAGCCGCGCCATCGTGTTCACGCGCCGCTCCATGGAAATCCTCCAGCAGGTCGGTGTGGCCGATCGCATGAGCCAGACCGGTCTGCCCTGGCGCTGCGGCAACTCCTACTACCGCGGCCAGCAGGTCTTTCGCATGGAAGCGCCGCACGACCCCGATGACCGCTTTTTTCCGATGCTGAACATCCAGCAGCAGTACATGGAGGAATACCTTCTGGACGCCTGCCGGGCCAACGCCCTGATCGATTTTCGCTGGGGCAACAAAGTCGTGCGAACAGAACAGCTGTCGGGCTCTGTGAGGCTGCAGGTCGATACGCCCGAAGGCCCCTACACACTGGAGTCGGACTGGGTGGTGGCCGCCGACGGCGGGCGCTCCGAGATCCGCGCGGCCATGGGGCTGCAGATGGAAGGCGCCTCCTACGAAGGGTTTTTCGTCATCGCCGACATCCGCATCGATCTGCCGCTGCCCACCGAGCGCCTGGCCTTCTTCGATCCGGACTGGAATCCGGGCAACACCATCCTGATGCACCGCGAGCCCCACGGCATCTGGCGCGTCGACTACCAGTTGCCGCCTGGCGAGACCCCCGAACAGGCGCTCAAGGCCGAATCCCTCAAGCAACGCATCGACGCCCAACTGGCCATGATCGGCCACGCAGGCGTCCCCTGGGAGATGGACTGGAGCTCCGTCTACTCGGCGCGCACGCTCACCCTGCCGGACTACGTGCAGGGCCGCGTGATCTTCACCGGCGACGCCGCCCACCTGCTGCCGATCTTCGGCGTGCGCGGCGCCAACACGGCCTTCCAGGACGCTCAGTCGCTGGCCTGGCATCTGGCCTTTGTGGTCAAGGGCCTGGCACACGAGAAACTGCTCGCCAACCACAGCCAGGAGCGCGTTGGTGCAGCACGCGAGATCATCGACGAAGCCGGCAAGAGCACCCGCTTCATGGCGCCGCCCAGCCGGGGCTTCCGGCTGCTGCGCGACGCCGTGCTGTCGCTGTCGCTCACGGAGGAGTTCGTGCGCCCGCTGTACCACTGGCGCACCTCGCGCCCCCATGAATACACGCATTCCGCACTCAACAGCAGCGGCGACGACAACGCCTTGTTCACTGCAGGCCCGGCGCACGGTGCGCCCCCGCAGAACGTCCGCCTGGGCGCCGACGATTTCCTGCTCGATCACCTCGGAGGCGGCTTCGATCTGCTGTATTTCACGCAAGCGCAGTCCGTGCCAGAATCGATCCTGTCGGTGGTGGGCGAAGTCCGCGCCAGGGGCGTTGCGGTGCGGGTCGTTGCTGTTGGCGCCGACCGGCCCGTGCAGGGCGCAGAACTGACCCTCGCCGATCCGCAGGGCCACTTCAGGCTGCGTTACGGCATTCAGGCCAGTGGAGGCGCCTATCTGCTGCGGCCCGACCAGCACATCTGCGCGCGCTGGATCACCCTGGACGCCGCACGCCTGAAATCAGCATTCGGCGCGGCACTGCCCCAATGAGGAAACAACCATGACCCCACAGCAACCCCTCAGTGTTCCCGGCCTCGAAGCCGTGTACGACCAGCTCGCCGCTGCCATCGACCAGGCCGGCCCCGACAAGGCCGAACTCTTTCTCGTGAAGCTGGCCTTGCTCAACGCAAATGCCCTGGGCGATGCAGATGTGTTCAGCATGCACGTTCATTCCGCGCTTCGCGATCTGTGAAGCACACCCCTTCATCACTCCTGGAGAACCCATGAAGATCTCGAAAATTCATCACGTGGCCTACCGCTGCAAGGACGCCCGGCAGACCGTCGAGTGGTACGCCAAGTACCTGAACATGGACTTCCAGCTCGCTTTTGCGGAAGACCAGGTTCCTTCCACCAAGGCGCACGATCCCTATATGCACATTTTTCTGGATGCTGGCGGCGGCAATGTGCTGGCCTTCTTCGAGCTGCCCACGCAGCCGCCCATGGGACGCGACACCAACACGCCCGAATGGGTGCAACACATTGCGTTCGAAGTCGAATCGCTGAGCGTGCTGGACGAAGTCAAGGCCAGGCTGCAGGCCGACGACATTCCGGTGGTCGGCATCACGGACCACACCCTGTTCAAGTCGATCTACTTCTTCGACCCCAATGGCCATCGCCTGGAACTGGCGGTGGACACCAGCACGCCGGCATTGGCCGCACGGGCGGCATCCGTCAAATGGGAAATGCTCGAAGAATGGAGCAAGACCAAGCGCGCGCCCAAGCATGCAGCCTGGATGCACTCCCTGGAACTGGAAGACACCAAGTCATGATCAACGAGACCCACAACCCGGCCTTGCGCAGCTGGGTCGCATCGGCCAATGCGCCAGGCTGCGACTTTCCCCTCCAGAACCTGCCGTTTGCCAGTTTCAGGCGCCAGGGCAGCCAGGAGGCCTTTCGCGTAGGCGTGGCTATCGGCGACCAGGTGCTGGACCTTGGCGCGCCCGGGGTGGCCGCGGCACTGAAGTGCGAACCGCGCGTGGCCGCAGCGCTGGCGCAGCCGGGATTGAATGCCCTGATGGCGCTGGGGCACGCGGTCTGGTCGGCGCTGCGTCTGGCCCTGTCCCGGGCCTTGCGCGAGGCATCGCCAGCGCAGGCCGCGCTGCAGGCGGCGCTGTTGCCGCAGTCGCAGGTCGAATACAGCCTGCCCGCGCGCATCGGCGACTACACCGACTTCTATACCTCCATCTACCACGCGACCAACGTCGGCAAACAGTTCCGCCCTGACAACCCCCTGTTGCCCAACTACAAATGGGTGCCCATCGGCTATCACGGCCGCAGCTCCAGCATCGTCGTCTCGGGCCAGAGCTTTCACCGCCCCAAAGGCCAGTTGATGGCGCCGGGGGCGGCCGCGCCCGTGCTGGGCACCAGCCAGCGGCTGGACATCGAACTCGAACTGGGCATCTTCGTCGGCCAGGGCAACACGCTGGGCGAGTCCATCCCGATGAGCGAGGCCGAAGACCATGTCTTTGGCCTGTGCCTGCTCAACGACTGGTCGGCCCGCGACATCCAGGCCTGGGAATATCAACCGCTGGGGCCTTTTCTGGCCAAGAACTTCGCCTCTACCGTCTCGCCCTGGGTGGTGACTCTGGAAGCGCTGGCCCCGTACCGCACAGCGCCCTTCCGGCCTGCTGAAGACCCGCAGCCACTGCCCTACCTGGACACGCCGCAGAATCGCGAAAGCGGCGCACTGGACATCCAGCTCGAAGTACTGATCCAGACCGCCCAAATGAAAAAAGACGGCCTGTCGCCGCACCGACTGGTGCAGACCAGCTACCGCCACGCCTACTGGACGCTGGCGCAGCTCGTCACACACCACACCGTCAACGGCTGCAACCTGCAACCCGGCGACCTGCTGGGCAGCGGCACCCTCTCAGGGCCGACGCTGGACCAGGCCGGCGCCCTGATGGAGCTCTCTGCCGGCGGCAAGAACCCCATCGCCCTGCCCAACGGCGAGACGCGCACCTATCTGCAAGACGGCGACACCGTGGCGCTGCGCGGGCATTGCAGCCGCGAGGGCACCGCACGGATCGGGTTTGGCGAGTGTGCGGGGACGCTGCTGCCCGCAAAGAGCACGTAAAGGACCAGGCCCGTTGAGGGTATATCCGTAGGCGTGCGCCTTGACGGATGCCGCTTTGAATAATAGTCTGAACGTTCATTCATATTTGATTCAAAGGGGTAGTTGCAATGGACCGTCGTCAGCTCATCAAGGCCACTCTCGGCGCCGCAAGCCTTTCGGCGGCGCACTCATCATGGGCTCAGAGCCAGTACCCCAATCGCCCCCTGCGCCTGATCATCCCGTTCGCGCCCGGCGGCTCCACCGATGTGCTGGGCCGCAAGACTGCCTTGCGCCTGGGCCAGATCCTGGGACAGCCGGTCGTGGTCGACAACAAGGCCGGTGCGGCCGGGGTGCTGGGCTGCGTCGAGGGTGCCCGTGCCGCGCCTGACGGCTACACCCTGCTCATGGGGACCACCGGCACCCATGCGGTCAACCCCAGCTCCATGGTCCGGCCGGCCTACGATGCCGTGCGGGACTTCGCGCCCATCACCTTGCTGGGCACGCAGCCGATATCGATTGCCGTCAACCCCAAGGTTCCCGCCAACACATTGGCCGAACTGATCGCCCTGATCCGCGCCCAGCCCGGCAAGTACAGCTACGGCTCGGCCGGCAACGGCGGCATCGCGCATCTCTCGTTCGAGCTCCTCAAGACCCTGGTGGGCGGCCTGGACGCGCCTCATATTCCCTACAAGGGCGGCGCGCCCGCCCTGCAGGATGTGGTCGCGGGACATGTCCCGATCCTGTCCGACACCTTCAGCAGCACGCTGCCACAGCACAGGATGAAGACGCTGCGCGTGATTGCCATGACGGGCGAGCGCCGCGCGCGCCTGGCGCCCGATATTCCGGCCGGCACGGAAACCGTCCCCGGGCTCGTGACCTCGACCTGCGGCTTGCTGCTGGCGCCTGCGCGCACGCCCCGCGCCATCATCGAGACACTGCATCAAGCGGTTGCCAAGATGGTCAAGGATCCCGCCTTCATGGCCGAACTCGACGCGCTGAGCATGGAGGCCTCGACGGACTCTTCGCCCGAATACGCGGCGTCATTCATCTCCAGCGAGATCGCCAAGTGGGCGCCGGTGGTCAAGGCGACCGGCACGACGATGTGATCAGGCGCCCCTCGTTGTCGAAAAGAAAAATCCATGAACTACGCCGATTTTCAGTTTCTCAAATTTGATCTGACGCCTCCGGGCGTCATGCTGGTCACCATCAACAGACCCGAGGTGATGAACGCCATGAACGGCCGCCTGCATTGGGAGGTCTCCAAGGTCTGGGGCGTGCTTCACGCCGATCCCAATGTAAGGGTCGTGATCATCACCGGGGCGGGCACCAAGGCGTTCTCCACCGGCGGCGACCTCGACTGGGTCGCCACCCTGCTCGCCGATGGTGAACTCGCTGCCGCCGGCATGGCTGAAGCTTCTGACATCGTCTACGGCATGCTGGAGTGCAGCAAGCCCATCATCTCGGCCATCAATGGCGTGGCGGTCGGGGCCGGGCTGGCCGTCGCGCTGCTCGCTGACGTTTCCATCATGTCCCACAGTGCCCGCCTGGCCGATCCTCACGTGAACCTGGGCGTAGCCGCAGGTGATCACGCGGCCATCATCTGGCCCCTGCTGTGCGGAATGGCAAAGGCAAAATACCTGCTCCTGACCGGCGACTTCGTAGACGGCAAGGAGGCCGAGCGCATCGGCTTGGTCAGCCTCAGCGTGCCGGCAGAGGAACTTCAGGACAGGGCCATGGCCATGGCCATGAAACTGGCCAACGGCAGCCAAATGGCCATACGCGCAAACAAGAGAATCATGAACGGCTGGATGAAACTGGTCGCACCCATCTTCGATCGCTCGGTTGCGGAAGAGCATATCTGCTTTCTCAGCGGCGACGCAAGGGAGGGCGTGGCGGCCATGCGCGAAAAACGTCCCGCCACCTTCCCATCCACGCTCTAGCCTGGTCCGGCGCGACGTTCTTTACTTGTCGGGAACCACCGGCATGCCCGCCATTCGCAGGGCCAGGTCCGCGTAATAGTCGCCGGCGGCCGTGCGGCTCAACCGCTTCTCGGGGCGCCACCAGGTGTACAGGAAAGAAATCACGCCGGAGATCGAACGGGCTGTGGCATTGATGTCGATCACGGTGAAGTGCCCCGATGCCACCCCTTCCCGGATGATCCGTGCGACCATGTCGTCCATCTTCTTTTGTTCGACCGCCACGGCGGCACGCGCGCTTTTCGATAGCGAACGCTCCTCGCGCCAGAAGATTCCTACCGTCAACTGATTGTCGATGACCCACTCCGCGTAATTCCGCGCAAAGGCGATCAGCCTGTCCGGCGGTGCACCCGGCGTGTCGATCGCGCGCTGGATGAGCGCTTGTGCGGCCGTCAATGCTCTGCGGAAAATTTCCTCGAGGATCGCCTGCTTGTCGGGGAAGTGGTAATAGACGATCGCCTTGGAGCCCGACAGCTGCTCTGCCAGCATATCGACCGTGGATTCGTGGTAGCCGTGCTCGTAGAAGATCGTGATGGCGGCGTTGAGGATCAAATCCCGCCTGTAAGCGGCAACTTCTTCGCGCATGCCGCCGCCGGTGCGCTCTTCCGGCCGGCCAGTTGGCGCAGCCGACCTACCTGTCCGAGTCAAGCGAGGCGTCTTGGTTGCCGCAGGGGTCTTGGTTGGGATGCTTGCCATTGGAGGGTTGCTGATCCACTTGCGGGGGCAGTGGGCATTTTGATTCTAGCTGCCTACCGCTGCGTTTCTATAGCGATCCCGTGGCACCAGTGGAAACAAGTTCTTCCATCTCGGCTGTCGTCATCCCCAACATCTCTCGCAAAACCTCCCGGGTGTCCTGCCCCATATGTGCATTGCGAAAGACGACACGCCCGGCCGCTGCGCGAGACGATGGAAAAAATCCAGGCACGCAAAACTCACCCAAGTTCGGATCGACCGCAGTTTGCACGTCCCCACGGGAAAGAAAGTAACGGTTGGCTCCAATGCCACCGCCATCCTGGACGTTCGCCGCAAGAACCCCAGCCCCAGAGAGGCCGGACTTTACGTCTCCGGAATTCAGTGTCGCCGTCCAAGAACGAAGCGAGTCCGTCAATTCCGTATCCCGTGCCCCTTCAACGAGTTGGCGGACAGGCAAATCGTCGCCTTGTGCCGGCAATATTGCGTGAACCCACTGGCCGTCCAGGCATCGCAACATGGCGCTGTGACGGCCATCTTCCGCCCCCCATCCATAGGGATCATTGGTTCCTTGTCGAGAAGGGGCTGTTCCAGCAGGATCAGGCGAAAATTGAGCATCGAGGATTCGAAGCAAAGGCTCGTAAAGAGCCAAGTCGATATGCACCCCCTTGCCAGAGCCACGGGCAAACAAAGCAACATTGACTGCCAAGGCACCAAACAGACCTGCGCTCGTATCGGCAAGCGAAAATCCCACGAACATTGGCAAATCGGTTTTTGCCCCTGTCAGAGGAACCACTCCGCTCATGCCCTCTGCAATCTTCCCGAAGCCGGCCCGCTGCGCGTAGGGCCCGGTTTGCCCAAAGCCAGAGATGCTCAAAACCACCAACGAAGGGTTCAGTTCGTGAAGATGAGATACCGAAAGTTTGAGTCGATCAAGCACTCCAGGGCGGAAGTTCTCAATAAGAACGTCCGCCTTGGCTACCAGCTTCTCGAAAGTCGCACGACCGCCATCGCTTTTCAAATCAAGGCTGATGCATTTTTTTCCGCGCACGGAAACTGCCCACCAGATCGGTATCCCCTTGACACACGGCCCCATATGGCGCAAGCCGTCCCCACTACGGGGCGACTCAATTTTTATTACGGTGGCGCCCAAATCCGCCATGAGGCTACCGGCAAATGGGCCGGCGATGATTGTGCCGAGCTCCAGAACAATCGCTCCCGCCAAAGGTAGATTTTGAGGGGAAGTAGCGCGTGTAGAAACTGACATACCGCGCTCCACGCCGGGTGTCGCAGCGCTCGCCACAAGGACAGCCACTTCAGCTCTATGTTGGCCCATCACAGGGGCGGCGGCGATTGGATTGGAAGATTCGAATATCCGTGGAATGATGTTTGCCGACCTGCGTTCAACCTTGTCGGCCATCTCTTGTGAGGTCAGATTTCCACGCGCGCGAATCTGCTCGTCCGCGAGAATTTCGAACACGTCATAGACAGGGCCGATGACAACATCGGCATGGCTACCTGCCTCCATGACTGCGGTTAGCGAGCGCTCGCCCACCCATTGATCTATGGCGGCATATATGGCCGCCATGTTGACGGCGCGAGCCGCAGGGGTTGCGAATCGCTCATCCGCCACCATTTCTTCGCCGCCGACCAGTCGCATGAGACGAACTGCCACTGCCTGATTCGCGGCAGAAATTGCAACATGCTTGCCATCGGCGGTACGGTGCATATTGGAAATTCCGGCATTGAGAGGAAAGGCATTTCCATTGCGCAGCTCGGGCTTGCCCATCAGACTTGCAACGGGCAGCTGCCATTCAATCATGCGCTGAACGGCTTCGTGCATCCCGATGGAAAGCGATTGCGCAGTCCGTGCGGAATTCTTGAGTGCGCAAAGCTCCGCCATCAATGCCATTGCACCCATAGCCCCGGCCAAACACTCTGCCAGCGGCGCCTCGACCACCACCGGCGCTCCGTCCGCCCAACCTGTGAGGGCCGCCATCCCGGTGTGCGCAGTGGTCAGCGTCGGCGCGATCCCCTGTCCCCATAGCTCCGGGTTGTCCGCGCCGGTGGGAAATATATCTACGATAAACGGTGGTTTGGCGAGTTTCGAATGCTTCACCAGCAAAGGGTGGCTTGTGCGATCCCCTTCAACAACATCGGTCAGGACCACGTCAACGCGTTCGAGAAGTCCAGTCCACATCAGCAGGTCTTCGGGATTTTCAGGGTCGATTGCCACAGAGCGCTTATTTCGCGCAATGGAACTCCACCAAACGGACTGCACGGACGGTGGCGTCAGGCGCCGTACTTGGGTGCCCAACGGAAGTAGTTCAATGACGTATACGGTGGCTCCAAAATCAGCAAGTAATGCGGCGGCAAAAGAAGCTGATACGGAGCTGCTGACCTCAACCACAAGCAGCCCTGCCAGAGGCTGCTTCATGCCAGCGCCTTCCTTGCGCCATCTTCGCGGACGCTAGCCAAGGCATCTGCCAAAACCGGAGCGCGCTTCTGAAGCCACATCCGGTAAGGCTCTGGCCAGCCCACGAACTGCGACTTCTTGTCCATTGCGGCTTTGGTGTGATTGGGCCAATACGGATCGAATAGAGCTTCTCTCCCGATGGCGACCAGGTCGGCGTCGCCATTACGCAATATCTCTTCTGCCTGCTCCGGATCGATGATGAAACCTACAGCTTGCACACAAATGTCCGCCCCCAGGCGTATGCGCGATGCATACGGCACTTGAAAGCCAAGTCCACGCGCACTGGCCGTGGGGCTCTGAGCTATGCCGCCAGATGAACAGTCAATGACATCAACGCCATGCTGCTTGAGAACACGGGCGAACAAGACCGAGTCTTCCAGAGTCCAGCCCTGCGCCCCACCACCATCGACGGCAGAAATGCGACAAATCAGCGGTTTGGAGGCTGGCCAATGCCTGCGCACCGCTGAAACAATCTCTATTGCGAGGCGCATTCTGTTCTCGATACTCCCGCCATATTCGTCGCCTCGCAAGTTAGTGAGCGGTGATAAGAACTGAGCCACGAGGTATCCGTGTGCAAAGTGAAGCTCAAGAACATCAAACCCGGCGCGATCCGCGCGCCTTGCGGCATAAGCAAACGAGCCGACGACTTCCAGAATTTCATCTTTTGTGAGCGGATGAGGCACCGTCCACGCCCCCTCCATTGCAGTCGCCGAAGGCGCAACCCGCCGCCAACTCCCAGAGACGGCCTGCATTTCCTCCAGTGTCAATGGCTTGTCGCCCTTCCACAAGGCGTGCTTTCCGGCTTTGCGTCCTGCATGGGAAAGCTGGATTCCAATCGCTGTTTGCTGTGAATGACAGAAGGCGACTATCGGCTTGAACGCATTCTCCTGCTCATCGGTCCATAGTCCGATGTCATCGTGCCCGCTCATGCCTTCCGCCGACACAGCCGTGCTTTCCATGAGAACCAATGCCGCGCCGCCCAGCGCGAACTGCCCGACATGGACAAGATGCCAGTTGGTGGGAACACCGCCAGTCGCCATGTGCTGCGACATGGGCGAAATAGCGATGCGATTTTTCAGCGTGAGATCGCGAATTTTCAGTGGAGAAAAAAGCAACTGCTCCATGCTTACTCTGGCACGATCTGGGCAGCGCTGACCCATCCGGCCCAGCGATTGATCTCGCTGGCGATCAAGTCTCGAAGAACCGCAGGGGACTGAAAGTCCGGCGCTATACCTATCGCAGACATTCGCTCCCGAACCTCCGGATTGTTGACGGCCGTACCGGTGGCCTCATTGAGCCGGGCGACGATGGGCGCAGGCGTCGCGGCTGGCGCCATGATCGCAAACCAGCCCGGAACCACCATGCCTGATAGCGCCGCCGTCTCCGTCATTGTTGGCACCGAAGGCGCACGCGCCGCGCGGCGCTCTGTAGTGACGACCAGCGCCTTCAATTTTCCTGACTGGATATGGTTGAGCGCATTGGAGAGGTCAACGAACACAAAGTCGATGTGCCCACCCATCAGATCGACGACGGCGTTGGGTATGCCTTTGTATGCGATTGCCGTAGCCCGGGCGCCGATGCGCCTCAGGAACAGGGCGGCAGACACTTGAGACGCTGCAGAGCCGTGACCGTATGAAAAGCCCTTTTGGGACGCCTTGGCTTGCGCAATGAAGGCGTCCAGTGACTGCGCAGGAAAATCAGGGCGCACCATCAACACCATGCCGCTCGTACCGACCTTTCCCACGGGCGTAAAGTCGCGAATGGGGTCGTAGGGAAGCTGCTTGAACAGGCTTTTGTTGGCTGCCTGTGTCGTATTTGTCGTAAGAAGCAACACGCTTCCATCTGCGGGAGAATTCTTGACTGAGTCAGCACCAATGATTCCACCGGCACCAGGCCTGTTCTCCACAACCACAGGCAGTTTCAGTATCGTTGAAAGCTCTTGTCCCAAAATCCTCCCGAGTGCGTCAGTTGCGCTGCCTGCAGGGAAGGGAACCACCAGTCGAATAGGCTTGTCTACTGCCCAGGCACTGCGCATGCCAATTAGCGCGAGCAGCATGAATGCGATTAACCACATGCGGCTACGAAAAGCAGATAAATTTGGATTGGAGTGCGATTTCATGGGTTTGGATGGTTCAAGTGAGGAAGTGGTTGCCTTGCGGTGGCGTAGAAATCTCAAGTCGGGGTGACTGTTGCGGGACTCAAGCGGTCCCAGTATTCATGGAGGTTGCCCTCCGCATGCACGCGAAGTTTGTATTTTTCAATCTTCTGGTTCTGTGTTTTCGGTAGCTCATCGACAAAAAGAAGGTAGCGCGGAACCATGAACGACGCCAAATCTGCGGCGCAATGGGCAGCCAATTCTTCGGGGGTCAGCCCACAGCCTGTGGCGACCACGACGCAAGCTGCAATTTCGTCCTCGCTTTGCTCCGCCTTGACGGCGAAAACGGCAGCCTCATTGACCTGTTCATGCGTCAAGATTGCATTCTCGACTTCGAATGCGGATACGTTTTCGCCGCGTCTTCTTATGGAATCCTTTTTTCGGTCCGTAAAGAAAAGATACCCGTCTTCGTCAAGGTATCCACGGTCGCCGGTATGAAACCAGAGATTTCGCAGGCACGCCAGAGTCTCTGCTGGCATCTTGTAATAGCCCGACGCGACACCCCACATATTGTCACTGCGCAACAGAATCTCCCCCACGCTGCCGGTGGGCATATCGAAGTCATCATCGTCAACAATGCGGACCTGCATTCCCGGGCGGCAGCGTCCTGCTGAGCCGATCTTTTCTTGTGGGTCAGCAGGCGTAAATATGGTGGCCAGGGCATAGTCCGTCAGACCGTAGCTGCTGATGATTGAAATCCCAAATCGCTCAGCGAATGCTTTTCCATAGTGGGGAACGGGAATCATGATCACAGTTCGCAGAGGATTTTTTCCATCTTCCGATGACCGAGGCGCATTCCATAGGAAATCTGTCATCGAACCCAACAGACCAACCACGGTGGACCCCGATGTTCGAACCTCTTCCCAGAATCTGCTGACTGAAAATTTCCGCACTAGCGCTACACGGGCGCCGGCAGCAAACGCTCCATATGTCGAGGAAAGAAGTCCATTGGCATGCGAAATCGGCAGGCACGTATAGACCACATCTTCTTCCAGATAACCGTATGCCTGCGCCTGCTGAAAGGCGTACTGTAGAACGTGTGTTTGCGTGAACATATTGGCCTTTGAGGGGCCCGTTGTTCCCGACGTATACATGAGCATGGCCAGGTCTTTGTATGAGACCTCCTCGCAGGCGAACACCGTGGCATTTCGCACCAGCTGGCCCAAGTCATGAGTCTGTATGCCGATCGACCCGCGTGCAGCGCCCGTTGTCACACCACCATTCACGACAAGGACGGATTTCAGCGCTGTATCCTGCAATATTTGGCTATTGAGCATCTCTTCAGGCGCTTCTTCGACGATCAGAACCTCGGCGTCGGAATGACCGATGAAATGCTTCAGCAAAGAGCCTCTCAATGAGGGCGTGAGCGGAACGGCCACCGCACCGATCTTTGCAATGGCAATCAGAAGCAGCAAAAATTCTGGCGAATTTTCGAGCATCAAGGCGACATGGGTCGCGCGGCCTATGCCCAAAGTCTGCAGCGCGCCCGCATACTGGTCGCTCTTGTCCTGAATATCCTTGTACGTGAACCTTCTTCCGTCGGTCAAGTAATCGAGCGCAATGTCACGCCCATGGGTCTGGGCGCGGCTTCTCACAAACTCGCCTATCGTCATGCCCTTGATCTGACTGGGTGACATGGAAGCCATGGTGTGAAAACCTATTGCAAAGGAACCTTCGCAACGCGCACGGCCTCTGTCCATTGAGTCACTTCATTAGCAATCTGCTTTCTGAATTCTTCCGCCGGGGCCCATGTCGATACGTATCCGTTCGTCTTCATGAAATTCACGATATCGGGCGATTCCAGGGCTTGCTTCATTGCCAGGTTCATCTTCGTGACGATGGTCGTTGGAGTGTTTGCCGGCGCAAACAGGGCATACCAGACTGCAGCTTCGATGAGTGGGCCGCCTTCTTCCACCATTGTTGGTATTTCTGGATAGGCAGGTGAACGGACTTTGGAGAACAATGCCAAGGTACGGGCCTTGTCCTTGAACAGGCTGCGAACAGCAGGGTCCCATGCCAGAAAGTCCGCTTCGCCGGAGAGGATGGATGCCGGTACGCTGGAACCCCCTTTGTAGGGAATGTGCACCACCTCGATGCCGGCCTTGCTGCGAAGCATCTCGACGGCCAGGTGCGGAACCGAACCGATTCCAGCTGTGCTGTAGTTGAGCTTGCCCGGGTTTTTCTTGGCGTATTCGATGAACTGCTTATAGGTACTTATGTTCAAGTCCGATCTGACATGCAATCCCAGCGTGAGCTGAAACGCACATCCGATCGGGCTGAAGTCGCGCCTGATGTCAAAGTCAGGCTTCGACAGCATGGTTTGGGCCACCGTCGCAGCGCCAGAGTGCCACAGCAACGTCAGCCCGTCTGCTGGCGCGGCCTTGACCAGGCGCATGCCAACCAATCCCGGGCGGTTCTCCACAATGAACGACTGGCCTAGCTGGCGTGTGAATTCCTTCGCAAACAAGCGTGCCGAGGCATCGGTGACGCTGCCGGCAGCAAATGGAACGACAAGGGTGACAGGCTTGGCTGGGTAGTCTTGCGCATTGGCGCCTAGCGTGCTGGCCAACAGACCTGACCCAAGGAGCTGTAATGACTGGCGGCGAGAAATTTTCGGCATTTGTCTCCCGATCTTTGAATAATCTTTATCGGCCTGTCAGGACAACCCCGCAGGTAGGCAGAATGCTATGTGCATATCACTGATGGCCGAATCATCATCAAATTTTCTGATGATTAAAATAAGCCGCATTGACTATGAATCGCTTTCCCAGCTTGCAAAATATCCCATACTCACGGAGCGGGCGTGTTCGCCCCTGCGTGTCAGGGTCGCCTGCACCATCAATATATGTTGATACTCCTTGCCGCTGCAGAAGGCCTTTGCCGCAGCGTACACCGTCGGCCTGGACGGAGAAATGGGACGGGAAATGAAAAAGGTTGCCAAAAGAAAGGACCCTCAAGACTTGCTGCCGGTGCGAAATCTGCAGCTTTTTGTCGCTGTCATTGAAACAGGCAGCATGACTGTTGCAGCACGAATGCTGAATTTGACCCAGCCGGCAGTTTCCATGGCGATCGGCGAGCTGGAGCAGATGCTCAACCGAACACTGCTTGACCGGACCTATAGACCGCTACGCCCTACAACCGCCGGTCGCATGCTGTTGGAAAAATCCAGAAAAGTTCTCGCAGAGCTCGACGGGCTGAGATCCGCAGTTGAAACGTCTGGCTCCATGATGCTGCCCTCACTCAATGTGGGGCTGATTTCCTCCGCCACCTCGGCGGGCGCCATAGCGATTGAGGAAATGCAAGGCCTTGCAAAGGAACTTCGGGTGTCTTCCTCTGGATTGACGCCCGAATTGTCAGCGGCGCTTCGCTCTGGAACGATTGATATTCTTGTATCCACAGACCCCATGAGCGAACTTACTGGGGTCGATCGACACCTGATCGTTCGCGAACCACTGGTGGTTGTGTACCCCAGGAGCCTCGCCTTTGAATCGCCAGTCGATCTTGAAAGGCTGTCGTCGCGCCTGCCAATGGTCCATTACACAGCGCGTTCCAGGCTGGGCGTAATGATTGACCAGTTCATGCGGCATCGCGGCCTCAAGGTCTCGAGAAGACTTGAATTTGATTCTTCCGCCTTTTTCTTTCCCCTCGTGGCCGAAGGCATCGGGTGGGCCCTGACGACACCGCTGTGCATTGTCGAAAGCCGCGTCGATCCGAGTGAAATTTGTATCGCACCGCTCGGCACGGATGCGCCTTACAGAGAGCTGTATTCGCTTGCGTCGAACTCCGACCTGGCCGATGTCGCCGCCAAGATCGCCGTCATCTTCAGCAAGCACATACGGACCCGTCTGCCCATGAAGTTCAGGCATCCGCATGAGTGGATCCTCGATATGGTGAGATTTCCGGATTGATGGGCAATCAATCCGCTCAATGCTTCACTTATCGACTGAAAGTTTGAAGCGGACCTCGAAGATGGAAAATGCCGCCTTCACCGATGGTCAGACGCCTACGATCGCCTCGGCATCGTCGCCTGGGCCTAACGGAAAAAATGCCCCGGGGGGCGGGGCGCAGGGTTTGCCCCAGCATGATGCCTTGACCAGGACGGATATCATCCCGACACCAATTCAAAAATGAAACTACGTTCCTATATTGGAACGGAAGAATAGTAACTGGTTCATTGGCACAGCAACGGAGACACCATGAAAAAGTTCAAGCTTCTGGTTTCTGTACTCACGCTGGGTTTGTGTGCTGCGGCGCATGCGCAGGGCGCCTATCCCACAAAGCCGATTTCAATGATCGTGCCCGGGCCAGCCGGGAGCGCCATAGACAATGTCGCCCGGGTCATTGGGGATGCCATGTCGGCCACTCTGGGCCAAAGTATCCTGCCCGTCAATGTCGAAGGTGCGGGCGCCACACTGGGCACGATTCGGTTGGCTCAATCGCGGCCGGATGGCTATACGATCCTGTTTCACAACGTCGGTTTGTCCGTTGCACCGTCGCTCTACAACAAGCTGCAATACGACGTATTCAACGATCTGCAGCCGCTGGGACTGACGAGCGAAGTACCCATCGTCGTTGTCGCAAAGAATGATCTTCCACCAAAAAGTGTGGCTGAACTGGTCGCCTATGCCAAGAGGGAAGGAAAAAAGATGACGTTGGCGACGTCCGGACCAGGTAGCGCCTCGGACTTGTGCGGAACCGTTCTGCAGCAGCAGATGGGGACCCAATTCACGCTTGTCCCGTACAAAGGTTCTTCGCCCGCACTCACGGACATGATTGGTGGGCGCATCGACCTGATGTGCGACCAGACAACCAGCGCAGCATCACAGATCAAAGCCGGCCGCATCAAGATCTATGGCACTGCATCGAAAGAGCGACTCGCCATTCTCCCGGATGTCCCCACAATGACCGAGGGGGGCTTGCCGTATGTCTTTTCCATCTGGCAAGGCATGTACGCGCCCGCAAAAACGCCACCGGAAGCCGTGAGGGCGCTCTCGGCCGCTTTGCGCAGCGCCATCCGGCAGGAAAAGGTCAAGGAGGTTCTGCGGTCCAAATACAGCGTGGAAACCGTCGAGGCAGAACGGGCCACGCCTGAATTCCACACCAGATTCCTGAGGCAGGAAGTCGAGCGCTGGGCTCAGTACTACAAGGGCATTACCAAGCAGTGAGCCGCACCCGGTGTCATCTGATCCGCAACCAGCAACGCCAACTCAACTCCAATGAATCGAAGCAACAACTACCCGATGAACGGCGTACGCATCCACGTCGAGGACGACGACTTCGTGGAGCCATGGCTTGACCACAGCACCGTCCTCATGCAGCACGGGTTCTGCCGCAACGGCGAGTTCTGGTCGACATGGGTGCCCTACTTTGCACGCAAGTTCCGCATTGTCCGACCAGACCTGCGTGGCCATGGCCAAAGCAGCGATCCCGGACCTGACTACAGGCTCACCCTGGATGATCTGATCGCGGATCTCATCGGCGTTCTCGATGCCCTGGAAATCGACGCAGTTCACTATATTGCTGAATCATTTGGATCCGTCATCGGAGTGTCGGCGGCAGCCCGGCATCCGCACAGATTCAAGAGCCTCTCGCTGCACCATACGCCAGTCAGTGTGGGGCCCGATGCAGGTCAGGCGCAAGCGGTAGGCCATTCCTCGTGGCGCAACGCCATTACAGATCTTGGCGTTGAAAAGTGGTGGCTGCAAGCCCGTGGAGCCACTGGTGACCTCACAGGAAACCCCAAGGCCGATGCCTATACGGCGCGTGAGGCTGCGCGGACACCGGTCCATGTGGCGGTGGCCCTCGCCGACCTGGCCAGAAGCTTCGACCTCTCCGATTCTCTGAAAAAGCTGAGCATGCCGACGCAGTTCCACACCTCAGGCCGCTACTCCTACACCACCAGCAAGGAGCAACAGGAGAGTTTGCTGAAACTGGTTCCCCACGCCGAACTCATCGTCCATGACGACGTGAAGGGGCGCACTTTTTTCAACTTCTTCGATGTCGACACCGTCGCCCCCAAAGTCGCCAGGTTTGTTCAGAAAATTGATTCGCAATGACGCATTCACGGTTGCCGCAACCATGAAGTCAGGAAAATTGAGCACTGGGGTATCTGAATACGATGTCGGGCCGCGCTCCCCATTGCGCACGGTGGAAGTGCTTCGCGAGCTGGCTCGGCACGAGGGGGCCGGCGTTTCCCTCGCTGCGCTGGCCGCAAAGCTTCAGTGTCCCAAGACAAGCCTGTTTCGTCTGCTTCGCTCCCTGGAAGCCGGAAAATACGTCATATCGGCCAGCGGGGAGCACCAGCTCGGGCCGGCCGCCTTGGAATTGGGCTTTGCTATTACAAACACGCGCGAGTTTCCTCGATGTGCAAGCACGACGCTGCAAGCGCTGGCACAGAAATGCAGAGAAACCGTCATTCTGGGCGTGCTCGCCAGCACAAAAAAAGAGATCCTCTACGCTGCGGTTATAGATGGCACACATCCATTGCGGTTCAGCGCCACGGTAGGAAGCAAGCATCCGCTTTATGGTTCAGCCTGCGGCTTGGCGGTGCTCGCCCACTCCGCACCGGCAGACCAGAGCGCTTACATCAAGTCAGTCAAGTTCAAGCGCCTGGCAACAAAGACCATCATGAGCACGATGGAGCTGAAGCGGCGCCTGGAGGAAATCCGAACGGATGGCATCGTGATCAGCGCGGATGGCATGGTGGAAGGCGTGCACTCATTCGCGGCGCCCATCCGTCAAGCGGACGGCACCGTGCATGCCGCCCTTTCCATATCTGCGCCAAATGCCCATGCCGTCAAGAATTTCAGGAAGTTCGAGCAGCTGGCTCGAGATGCAGCAGCCGAGATATCCGCAATTCTCGGCTACACGAAGTAGTTCCAACTCCGGAGGCAATTCCCATGTCGCAAAGCAATGCTGCCCAAGGCGGCCCCATCAAGTTCTGGCACCAGTCGATGACGGAGCTTCAGCTTCTCGGACCCTACCGCGAATACCTCGAGTCACATGCTCGCAAGGTGCTTGGAGACAGCGTCTCGATCACCGTGCATGGGGTGAAGCCAGGTTCATACCACGGCCGCGCACCGACGCCGGCCCTGGGGAACGCGTTTACCTACCACCGCATCCTGGACCACGTCATCGATAACGCCTATACGGCCGAGAAGTCCGGCTTCGATGCGTTCATCGTCGGTTCATTCAGTGAGCCTTTCCTGCGCGAACTCCGCTCGCTCGTCCGCATTCCGGTCGTCTCGATACTCGAAAGCTCTCTTTTGATCAGTTGCTCGCTGGGAAAGAAAATCGTTCCCCTGGCCAACGGGCGGGAGCTCGAGGCACTCGTCAACAGCGCTGCCGAAAAACACGGCCTCAGGGAACGGATCCAGCCGGCGGCGACACTTTCCCCGCCGTGGCATGAGCCAGAGTTGGCGGCAGCCATCCATGATCCAGCGAAGCTCATTGCGGCATTTCGCGAGACTGCGCAAAAGCTGGTGGATGGCGGCGCGGAGGTCATCATCCCGGCCGAAGGCGTGCTGTGCGCGGTCCTGAGCGCCAACAACGTGACAGAAGTCGGTGGGGCGCCGGTGATCGACGTCTTTGGGGCGACCTGGCTGTACGCGCAGATGCTCGTCCGGCTTCGCAGGCTTTTCGGCACGACCGTGAGCAATGTCGGAGCCTATGCGCAGGCCGATCGGGCGCTCGTCGAATTGGTACTGGGCGCGTCTGCCGGAAAACCTGCAGCGTAAATCAGATGTCTGCCGTTTGATCGGAATCAGCTGTGTCTATTGGCTCACTGGGTACGGAACCCTTCGACGTTGTGGTGGTCGGCGGTGGGTTGGCCGGGCTCTGCGCCACGCTGGCAGCAGCCGAACTGGGCGGACGGGTCGTCCTGCTTGAAAAAATGCCGGCCCTGGGCGGCAGCACGGTGCTGAGCGGCGGATTCATGGCTTTCGCGGACACGCCGATGCAGCGCGAGGCCCATGTGCTCGACAGCAATGAACTGCTGCTGCAGGACCTGCGGGCGGTGGCGGGGCCGGACGCTGATGAGGAACTGCTTCGCGCTTACGCAAATGGCCAGGCCCAACTCCATGAATGGCTGCTGAGCAAAGGGGTGCGGTATGCGGGGCTTGAGCAAAGCTCTGGCCAATCTGTTGCCCGCAGTCACCAGACCGATGCCAGAGAGATGCTGGAAAAACTGACCGGGCAGATCAGGAAGTATCCGCAAGCGAAAATATGCACTGACTCCCGCGCTATGGCGCTGATTCGCACTGAACTCGATGGTCCGGTGGCATCCGTCGAAGTCGAACGCGGTGGCTCGGTGGAGCGCATCCGTTGCCTGGGTGGGGTTGTTCTCGCCAGCGGCGGATTTTCCCGGTCAGAAGCATTGCTTCGGCTGTTCGCTCCGGCCCAGGCGCAGGCGGTTCGGATTGGGGGGGCAGGCAACACGGGCGATGGCTTGTGGCTTGCCTGGAAGCTCGGCGCCGGCGTGCGGGACATGGCACAGATCCGAGGCACCTTCGGCACCCATCCGGACTGCACCGCCGAACAGCATGAAATCCTTTTGGCCTTTTATCTGGGCGCGATCATCGTCAACCTCGAGGGACGACGGTTCGTCGACGAATCCCAATCCTACAAAGTCCTGGGCGATGCCTGCCTGGCCCAGCCACAGCAGCGCGCCTTCCAGATCTTCGACCAGCGGGTGATGGACAAATCGAGCCCGGGTGTCCCGCTCTTCGACTTCCAGCCAGCATTGGAGCGCGGCCTGCTTGTCAAGGCGGACAGCCTGGAGGAACTGGCAGCGCGGTGCGGGATGGACGCCAAGGTGCTGCGCGCTTGCGTCGAGCGCTACAACGCCGGCGTCGATGCCGGATTCGATCAGGACTATGGGCGCGACGGCTTGTGCCACCACGCAGGCGCACTGTGCAGACTCGACCAGCCCCCGTTCTATGCCTACCTGTCGACCACCGCCCTTCTCGCTACTTACTGCGGCCTGCATGTGGATGCGCTGGCACGCGTGCGTGATGTCTACGGCGAGCCCATAGAGGGACTCTACGCCGCCGGCGAGATCACAGGCGGCTTTCACGGCCAGACGTACATGACCGGAACATCCCTGGGAAAGGCTGCGTTCTTCGGCAGGGTTGCAGGCATTAACGCCTTTCGCCGCTCACGTAATGGGGCGGCCTCTTTGCAAGTTGGCGGACCGGCATCCGCTTCGATCAACGTGAAGAGAGAGTCTGAATGACGAATACGATCAATCATCGGCTGGCGCGCTGGATGGTGGAACTGAAGGCGGACGAAATTCCTGAAGAGGTCATCACGCAGACCAAGTTCCGCGTTCTGGACCTGGTCGGCGCGATGCTGGGCGGCAGCCAGACCGTGCTCGCCGCGCAGGTTTCCAAGGCCATTTCGGGGCCTGAGCACGGGAGCGGCACACCAGCCATCGGACGCGCACAGCAAACCGGAACTGCCGCCGCAGCGCTGCTGCAGGGGACCATGGGCTGCGTGATGGAATATGACGACACGCACATCCTCGCGAGCATCCACTCCAGCACACCGGTGGTGGCGGCTGCCCTTGCCAAAGGGCAGCAATCGGGAGTGACGGGGCGCTCCTTGCTCGAAGCGGTGCTGGTCGGCAACGAGCTCAGCTGCCGCATTGCACTGGCGGCGCCGGGTGCGTTCCATCGTGCGGGCTTCCACCCAACGGCAGTTCTCGGTGTCTTCGGCGCATGCTATGCGGTGGCACGCATGTCGGGTTTGAATGCCGGGCAGGTCGCCAATGCGATCGGCATCAGCGGCAGCCTATCGTCGGGCATCATGGCTTCCTGGGAAGATGGCACCGACGCGAAGTCGCTGCATGCGGGCTGGGCGGCTTCGGCCGGTGTTCAAGCCGTCAACCTGGCCTTGTGCGGGGTGACCGGCCCTTCCAAAGTGTTTGAGGGCCGTTTTGGATTCTTTCCCTCGCACCTGCGCGCGGAGCCGATCCCCATCGCCTACGATGCCATCGAGAAGGATCTCGGCCAGGTGTGGGAAGTTCTCAACATCGCCCCGCGCGAATTCGCCTGCGGCCACTACATCCAGCCCTTCATCGACGCCACGCTCCAGGCCTGCGCCGGCGCCAGGATTGACGCCGCCGACATATCCGAAGTGGTCTGCAGCGTCGCCGACTATATGGTTCCGCTGATTTGTGAACCGGTCGAGGAGAAGCTTCATCCGACCACCTCCTGGCATGCACGCTACAGTCTTCCGTTTTGCGTGGCCGAATGCCTGCTCAAAGGGAGCTTTACCAAATACAGTCTGGCGGAAAGAGACCTTGTGGACGAGCGCTATCTCGCGTTGATGCGCAAGATCAGATACGAAATCGACAAGTCAGCCCCCGATCGGACGCGATGGAGCGGCGAAGTGCGCGTCGTTCTCCGCTCCGGCCAAACCCTCAGGCACAGGGTGGAAGACATGCGCGGCAGCCCGCGCAACCCCATGACCACCAAGGAGCTGATCGACAAGTTCCTTCACAACACCGAGGGCATCATGAGCGCCGGCGCAGCCGCCGAAACGCTGGAACGAATTCTGGCCCTTGAAAGCGCCAGCGATATTCGCGAAGTGTTCGCGCCGCTTTCACGGGGCACCTAAAAATGCACGTCATCGACCGGTGCATTTTCAATGCAGGCTTATTCTTCAGGAAGGCATGAGGCAATGGCTGATTTCGATACCCAGGTAGACGTATTGGTGATTGGTGCGGGCGGCGCAGGTCTGGCTGCGGCGATTGCCGCAAGTGATCTTGGAGCTTCCGTGGCCGTGGTCGAGAAGCTGCCGCGCCCAGGCGGCAACACCGGTCTCAGCACAGGTTCGATCCCCGGTGCGGGCACGCGTTTTCAACGCCTGGCCGGCATCGACGACAACCCTCAAAAAATGACCGCCGACCTGCTGGGACTCAGCGGCGATCACGACGCCACCGACTTGACACGCATGCTGTCTGAACGGTCTGCTGAGCTTGTTGAATGGCTGGTCGACAAGGCACACATACGTCTGGACATCATCAAAGACTACAAACACGTAGCCCACTCGGTCCCCAGATTGCATGCCCCGGCGTCCCGAAAGGGTGCCGACCTCGTGCACGACCTGGTGGCCGCCGTAGAGCGCAGAGGCGTTCCCATTGTGTTGTCCAACCCGGTTGTCGATCTCATTCTCGGCAAGAACGGAGAGGTGATCGGCGCCACCACGCGGACCGCGCAGAACGCCGTGTCGCGGATTGGTGCCGGAAAAACCATTCTGTGCGTGAACGGATTTGGCGCCTCCCAGCAAATGCTCGCGCAGTACTGCCCGGAAATCGCCGGCGCGATGTACAGCGGTGCCAAGGGCAGTGAAGGTGAAGCCATCCGCTGGGGAGCGCAGCTCAACGCGCGACTGGGAAACATGGCCAGCTACCAAGGGTATGCAACACTCATGTACCCGCACGGCGAGCTGCTCTCATGGACCACCATTGAAAAAGGCGGCGTGCTCGTCAACGACAAGGGCCTGCGGTTCGGCGATGAATCCATCGGATATTCGGGCTTTGCCGCGCCAGTGATTGCACAAAGCGGCAAAGTCCACGCCATATTCGACCAGCGCATCCGCGACATTGCGGCCAAGGAGCCGTGGTTCAAGGAAATACTGGACATGGGCGGTGCCAAGAAGGCCATCGATGTCCCCGATCTGGCGTCAAAGCTGGCGGTGGATCCCGCCGCGTTGCAGAAAACCTTGTCGGCATACGGTCAAGGCAGCGACGAGTTCGGCAGAAAGGATATCGGTATCGCCCCACTGCAAGCGCCCTATTGGTACACGCAGGTGGTGGGCGGGCTGTTGAGTACCCAGGGCGGCCTGATGATCGATCAGCACGCGCGGGTATTGGACAAGACCGACCGGACGATTCCCAACCTGTATGCCGCCGGTGGCGCAGTCGCAAGTATCTCCGGACGCAGTGGGGGCGTTGGCTATGCATCGGGTAGCGGACTGCTGCATGCGATTGGACTGGGTTGGATTGCGGGAACTGATGCCGCCAATGCGGTGGCCAATCCATCCCATTCGAGGTGAACTGCCTCCCAGAAGTTGGACAAACGTCAAGGGGCCAGTTCACACCCGGGGCGACTCACTCAGTCGCTCCGTCTTCAACGATGAGAAGTAGCTTTCCATCGCTGCGTTGTCCCAGCACTCACCGCGGCGGCCCATGCTGCAGGTGATTCCCTGAGCCTTGAGCAACTGCTGGAAGTCCTCGCTGGATATAGGTGAAGTCGGCTACCCATTTCTGGTTCGGGGCGTCGGCCTGGAAGTCCCGCTGTAGATGATTCGGAGCGATGTGGCTCTCCTGCCGGCTGGCGGTGTCCTCAGGCAGCCTGCGGCGCTCGTGCCCGGCCTGCACTTGGCTACCTGCATCAACCGGCTGACACGGTTCTTGCCGCATGCCTCGCCGAGGGCATGATGCCGGGTTTGCGCTAAGTCAATTCCGTTCCACTTTTTTGGTCGTACCATCGCTCGGCGTCCGGGTGCCTGGCGCTTGGGAAGGCCTTGCCGAACAACCTGTAAAGAAGGAACGATCATGAAATACCGCCGTTTTCTTTCGACGCTCTTCGCCAGCTTGTGGCTGGCCTTATGGTCCCAGTGTGCCGTGGCTATTGGGTTTGTTGTCCACGTCGGCGATAAGCAGGCCTGGCTCAAGGCACATCCGGAAGTGAATCCCAAAACACTCAAGAACCCGGACGGTTCCGATGCCAAGATTGTCAAGGTCAGCACCATGAAGGAATGGATGGCGGCCCATCCTGACATCTTGAAACAACGGGACAGCCAGGCAAAAACTGTGCTGTCAGGGCCAAGCCTCAGCCTGACGCCCATCCTCCTGTGGGACCTCAGCGGCCTCAAAGAGCCCGTGAACTATTACGCGGTCGGGATCTACAGCACCAAGGAGAACATGAAGACGGTATATGAGAAGGACCGGCTTGCCGATGCGGAAATCGGAAAGACCAAGGATGGTCGCAAGACTTGGCGTGTGCCTCCGGGTGTGCTCAAGGCTGGATTCGAGTATTACTTCCAGGTTGTCGCGTTCTCGAAGTCGACCGAGCTGAAGGATGTGGTGGGCGGTTACTGGACCATGCGTCCGGACGCCAAGGTGGACGGTTACTCGCCCTGGCGTCAGGACGCCAAGTAGTCATCCCTCCTGGGCAGGTTGGCGCCCGACACAATGACTTCACATTACCGCAGGACGCGCCGCGTCTGGGGTATTGGCAAATGCTGAATGTGCCGATCTTGCAGACGAGTTGGTGAATCGCCCCGGGGCGATTCAGTTGCGTTATTCATCTGCGCGCAATGTAAGTGAGCTGCCGATGATGCTTGACGGAAAGCAGAACGACTTCACTGTCTGAATGGGCGTAGAGCACGACGTGCGATCCAATCACGTATTCACGCAGATGGGGCAAGCCCGCCGACTGTGCCAACTGCTGCACCGCTGCCAGGCGCAGACTGGCTTGCGCAGAATTCGGGCGCAAGAAACGCGCAGGGCGACCACTGGCAGGAGACCAGGCCAGCAGCGTTTTCATCTCCCGCAAATCACGTTTGATCTGTGCAAGCCGCGCTGGCGCGCTGGCAGCGTCTTGCTCCACCATAAAAGCATGGACTGCCAGCAGGCAATCCGCAAAGTGCGGGGCGGCGCTGACCCGTGCGCTGACTCGCCTTTTCACGGCCGGTGGCATCAGTCTGCGAGCAACTGATCGAGTTCTGCCGATGACATGCGTTTACCGGCAATCACCTCGCCCAGAGCGGTTTCGGCCTCGGTCAGAAGAACCAGGCCCGCATGCTCCAGCTCCAGAGCGTGGTAGTAATCGAGCTTTTTCGCATCCACCAAAGCAACATAACTGGAGCCGTTCTTGGTGAGCACTTTCTCAGCCCCGCTACCAACCACGTCTTCGGCCAATTCGGTGAGACGGGCTCGTGCTTCGCTGATGGGAATAATGTCACTGGCGCGCAAAATCATGCCTTGACCCTTAACGTATTTATTAACGTTTATTGTATTACTCGAAGGCGAGTTTCACATCACGCCAGCGAAAAAGAAAAAGCCACCAATCTCTCGACTGATGGCTTCCTGAATCCTGGCGGAGTGGACGGGACTCGAACCCGCGACCCCCGGCGTGACAGGCCGGTATTCTAACCAACTGAACTACCACTCCTGGTAGACAACTTTTGCTCTTGCGAGCCAAGTGTTGCCACTTGTTGCCCGGTCAATCCTTGCGGAGATGAACTGGCGACCCTACGGGGATTCGAACCCCGGTACTTACCGTGAAAGGGTAATGTCCTAGGCCTCTAGACGATAGGGTCAAAACCATTTTGGTGGAGGTAAACGGGATCGAACCGATGACCTCTTGCATGCCATGCA
This sequence comes from Burkholderiaceae bacterium, assembly GCA_030653255.1. Taxonomy (GTDB): domain Bacteria; phylum Pseudomonadota; class Gammaproteobacteria; order Burkholderiales; family Burkholderiaceae_C; genus JAURZS01. Next base: position 26,396 of record JAURZS010000037.1, read on the forward strand.
AGCGCTCTCCCAGCTGAGCTATACCCCCAAATTGGCGAACCGGCTCTTGCCGCTGCGTCAATTTCCAAGCCTTGCATTATAGCGTGATTTCTCAGGGCTTTGGCAGGCGAGCCAGGACAGTCTCGCGCTCCAGCAGGGCCAGCACGGCGTCCAGGGAGGGGGTCTGGGCCGTGCCCATGACGAGCACGCGCACGGGCATGGCCAGTTGCGGCATTTTGAGGCCTTGGGCAGTGAGTACTTCCTTGATGGCGACGGCGATGGTGGCTTTGTCCCAGGTGGCGCACCCGGCCAGTGTGGCTGCCAGCAGTTTCAAGGCGGGCTGGACGGCTTCGGTCACGTGCTGCGCCATTTCCTCGGCGGCGGGGGTGACGTCGCTGTAAAAGGCCGCCGCCCAGCGGGCCAGGGCCACGGTGGTGTCGCAGCGGTCCTTGAACAGGTCGCAGACCTGGGGCAGGTGGCTCTGCAGCCGCCCTGCCGGCACGCTCACGCCCAGGCGGGTCAGTTGTTCGGCCACCAGGGGCGCCAGGGCGCTGCCGGGCATGGCTTTGAGGTGTTGCGCATTGACCCAGCGCAGTTTGGCTTCGTCGAACTGGGCCGCGCTCTTGCCCAGGTGGTCAAGGTTGAACCACTGCAGGAACTGTTCGCGGCTGAAGATTTCGTCGTCGCCATGGCTCCAGCCCAGGCGCGCCAGGTAGTTGACCATGGCGTCGGGCAGGTAGCCTTCGTCGCGGTACTGGGTCACGGGTTTGGCGCCGTTGCGCTTGCTCATTTTCTCGCCCTGCTCGTTGAGCACGGTGGGCAGGTGGGCGTATACCGGGGGCTCCTGGCCCAGGGCTTTGAAGATGTTGATCTGGCGCGGCGTGTTGTTGACGTGGTCGTCGCCGCGGATCACGTGGGTGATGGCCATGTCGATGTCGTCGACCACCACGCAGAGGTTGTAGGTGGGCGTGCCGTCGGGCCGCGCAATGACGAGGTCGTCGAGTTCGTCGTTGCGGATCTCGATGCGGCCTTTGACTTTGTCGTCCCAGGCGACGACGCCGCCTTGCGGGTTGCGGAACCGCAGCACGGGTTGCACGCCAGCAGGCACCGGCGGCAAGGTCTTGCCGGGCTCGGGGCGCCAGGTGCCGTCGTAGCGGGGTTTCTCTTTGGCGGCCATCTGGCGTTCGCGCAGGGCGTCGAGTTCGGCCATGCTCATGTAGCAGGGGTAGACCAGGTCTTTGGCCTGCATCTCGGCCAGCACGGCCTTGTAGCGGTCCATGCGCTGCATCTGGTAGAAGGGCCCCTCGTCGGGGTCCAGGCCCAGCCATTTCATGCCGTCGAGGATGACGTCCACCGCGGCCTGGCTAGAGCGCTCCAGGTCGGTGTCTTCGATGCGCAGGATGAACACGCCGCCGGTGGAGCGCGCAAAGGCCCAGGGGTACAGGGCCGAGCGGATGTTGCCCAAATGGATGAAGCCCGTCGGCGACGGGGCAAATCGGGTGCGGGTCATCACAGGGTGTCCAGTCCGCGCAGCAGGTCGTTCTGGATGTCGACCACGGCGTCCAGGCCCACGGCCACGCGGATCAGGCCCTGGCCGATGCCGGCGGCCTGGCGCTGTTCTTCGGTCAGGCGCCCGTGCGATGTGCTGGCCGGGTGGGTGATGGTGGTCTTGGTGTCGCCCAGGTTGGCGGTGATGCTGCACACCAGGGTCTGGTCGATGGTGTGGAAGGCGTTCTTGCGCAGCTCTGCCGGATCGGCGCCTTTGACGTCGAAGGACACGACTGCGCCACCCAGGCCCGATTGCTGGCGCATGGCCAGTTCGTGCTGCGGGTGCGAGCTCAGCCCGGGGTAGTAGACGCGCCCGACCTTGGGGTGCTTGGACAGCCAGGTGGCGAGTTCGAGCGCGGCGGCACAATGCGCCTGCATGCGGATGCCCAGGGTCTCCATGCCCTTGAGCACGACCCAGGCGTTGAAGGGCGACAGGGTCATGCCGGCGCTGCGCAGCACGGGCACGAATTTGCCATCGATCATTTCCCTGGAGCCGCAGATGGCGCCGGCCATGACGCGGCCCTGTCCATCGAGGTATTTGGTGCCGGAATGGATGATGAGGTCGGCGCCGTATTTGATGGGCTGCTGCAGTGCGGGCGAGCAAAAGCAGTTGTCCACGGCCAGCACGGCGCCGGCGTTGTGGGCGATGTCGGCCAGGGCGCGGATGTCGCAGATGTCGGTCAGCGGGTTGGTGGGCGTTTCTGCAAACAGCAGTTTGGTGTTGGGGCGCACCGCTGCCTTCCACTGGGCCAGGTCGGTCTGGGAGACGAAGGTGGTCTCGACACCAAACTTGCCGAACTCGCCGCCGATGAGTTTGATGGTGGAGCCGAACACGGACTGCGAGCAGATGACGTGGTCGCCGGCCTTGAGCAGGCCCATGCACAGCATCAGGATGGCGCCCATGCCGGTGCTGGCGGCCAGGCAGGCTTCGGTGCCTTCGAGCGCGGCCAGGCGCTGCTCCATGCTGGTGACGGTGGGGTTGGTGAAGCGCGAGTAGGTGTAGCCCTGCTCTTCGCCGGCAAAGCGGCGCGCGGCCGAGGCTGCGTCGGGCTGCACGAAGCTGCTGGTCAGGTACAGGGCTTCGGAGTTTTCGCCATAGGGGCTTTTGTCGACGGCCACGCGAACGGCCAGGGTTTCGAGTTGCAGATCGTCGGGGAGTTTTTTCTGTGTCATGGTCGGGTCGGGTCAATCGACGTGGTTGGGCAGGGCCAGGCGCGAGGTGTCTTCTTCCGGCTCTTTGGCGTCCACACGGCTTTCATTGAGGCGCTCGATGTCGCTGGGGGTGATGTCGCCGGTCACGTAGACGCCGTCGAAGCAGGAGGCATCGAAACCGGCCAGCTTGGGGTTGAGCGAGCCGATGGCGCGCTTCATGCCGTCCACATCCTGGTAGATCAGCGCGTCGCAGCCGATGATCTGGCGGATTTCCTCGATGCTGCGGTTGTGCGCGACCAGCTCGGTGCTGGTGGGCATGTCGATGCCGTAGACGTTGGGGTAGCGCACCGGCGGCGCGGCGCTGGCCAGGTAGACCTTGCGCGCGCCCGCATCGCGCGCCATCTGCACGATCTCGCGGCTGGTGGTGCCGCGCACGATGGAGTCGTCCACCAACAGCACGTTGCGGCCCTTGAACTCGCTGGCGATGACGTTGAGCTTCTGGCGCACGGATTTTTTGCGCACTTCCTGGCCCGGCATGATGAAGGTGCGGCCTACGTAGCGGTTCTTGACGAAACCCTCGCGGTAAGGAATGCCCAGCAGGTGGGCCAGCTGGGTGGCGCTCGGGCGGCTCGATTCGGGGATGGGAATGACGACGTCGATCTCGTTGGGCGGCACGGTGGACACCACGCGCTTGGCCAGGGTCTCGCCCAGGTTCAGGCGGGCCTGATAGACGGAGATGCCGTCGAGCACGGAGTCGGGGCGCGCCAGGTAGACGTATTCGAAGATGCAGGGGAAGAGCTGCGGGTGCTCGGCGCACTGCTGTGCGTGCACATTGCCCTGCAGGTCGACGAACACGGCTTCGCCGGGGTCGAGGTTGCGGTCGAAGTGGTGGGCCGTGCCCTCCAGCGCCACGGACTCGCTGGCCACGACCACGGTGCCGGGGCTGCGGCCCAGGCACAGCGGACGGATGCCGAAGGGATCGCGAAAAGCCACCATGCCGTGGCCTGCGATGAGCGCCACCACGGCATACGAGCCGCGCACACGGCGGTGGACGTTGCGCACTGCAGTGAACACATCTTCGGGCCTGAGCGGCAAGCCGCGGGTGGACTTCTCGAGCTCATGGGCCAGCACATTGAGCAGGACTTCGGAGTCGCTCTCGGTGTTGATGTGGCGGTGATCGGTAGAGAACAGCTCGGCCTTCAGCGCATGGGCGTTGGTGAGGTTGCCGTTGTGCACCAGCACGATGCCGAAAGGCGCATTGACATAGAAGGGCTGCGCCTCTTCCTCGCTGTAGGCGTTGCCGGCCGTGGGGTAGCGCACCTGGCCGAGACCGCAGTTGCCGGGCAGCGCACGCATGTTGCGGGTGCGAAAGACATCGCGCACCATGCCCTTGGCTTTGTGCATGAAGAACTTGCGCTCCTGTTGCGTGACGATGCCGGCCGCATCCTGGCCGCGGTGCTGCAGCAGCAGCAGCGCGTCATAGATGAGCTGGTTGACTGGGGCGTCACTGACGACGCCGACGATTCCGCACATAGGGCTCCAGACTTCGTTAACCGGGCAGGTACTGGCCGAATTCGGCAGGCAGCACCGGCTTCAATCCTTTGAGGGCCGCCGACAGCACGCCGGCGCCTCTCGATTCCATCCACCACACGCTGCCATTGAGCGCGGTCATGTTCATCACCACGGCGGCGGCCAGCAGCAGCACCACGCCGCGCACCAGGCCGAAGGCGCCGCCCAGGGTGCGGTCCACCGGCCGCATGCCGACGGCGTCGACCAGGGTTTTCAAGCCCCAGGCGCTCAGGCCACCCAGAAAGGCGACGACGATGAACACCAACACAAACCCCGCCGCGTAGCGCAGTGAATCCGCGGCCGGCCCCATGGGCAACCAGGCCGCGACATCAGGGGCCAGCCACTGCGCCACCACAAAAGCGGCTATCCAGCCCAGCACCGACAGGACTTCGTAGACCAGGCCGCGCCAGACACCCAGCACCAGGGACACCACCAGCACCGCGAGAAAAATCCAGTCGAGCGATGCCATGCGCCCTCGCCTACAAGGTAAGGATGTTTGCGGGCAATCCAAGCCCCTTGGCCTGGGCCGCGGCCTTGTCGGCCTCGGCGCGGGTGCTGAAAGGCCCCAGCCGCACCCGGGTCCGCTTGCCATCGGGGGTGTCGGCAACATGGGTATAGGTTTTCAGGCCGGCGCGCTCCAGTTTGGCGCGGGCCTCGCGGGCCTTGCCGGCATCGGCAAAGGCGCCGACCTGGACCACGAAGCGAGCCTCAGCGGCTGGCGCGCTGGGGGCGGCTTTCGCGCTCGACGCTGTGGCCTTGGAAGCCGCGCCGGAGGCGACGATTTCCTCCTTGGGGCCCAGTCCGTTGGAGGGGGCTGCGGCCTTGGGCGCGGGCGCTGTGACGGCAGCGGCGGCGGCAGGCGGGGGAGTCGCAGGCTGAGCCGGCGCAGGCGCTGGTGCAGACGCGGGTGCAGATTTTGGGGCGGGCGCCGGCGCAATCTGCGCCACGGCCGACGATGCCGCCACGACCGTGCCCGAGGCTACGGGGCTGCCGGGCATGGTCAACGGCTTGACTTTGTTTTTGTCCGGAATGTCGATCGGGATGTCCACGGGAATCGGCCGCGGCTGGGTGTCGAACAGCAGGGGAAAGCCGATCACCGCGATCACAACCAGGACCACCGCGCCGATCAGCCGGTGCCGGGCGCGCCGGCGCATGACTTCGACGCTCTCGGACTGGGCGGCGGTGGCAGGTTGGTCGTCGCCACCTTTGCGGAACTTGAAAAAGGACATGGCTCAGGGGCTCAGGTGTTTGGCGTGAAGCCGGGGTATGCCGTCGCGCAATACGCCGCCCACCGTGTAGAACGATCCAAAGACCAGGATTCTATCAGCGGGGTCTGCCACGGCGATGGCGGCATTCAGGGCCTGCACGGGGTCGGCGTGGATGCTGGCGGCAGTGTCCCGCCGCGTCTCTCCAGCCTGCCACGCGGCCTGCAGGCTGGCAGCGCTGGCGGCACGCGGCGTGGGCAGATCGGTGAAATACCAACGGTCCACCATGGGCCGCAGGCGCGCGAGCATAAGGCCCACATCCTTGTCCGCCATGGCACCGAACACGGCATGGGTGGTCGGGAAGAAGCCCATGGCGTCGAGATTGGCCGCCAGCGCCGCTGCAGCGTGCGGGTTGTGGGCCACGTCCAGCACCAGGGTCGGCTGTCCGGGGACGATCTGGAAGCGCCCCGGCAGCTCGACCAGCGCCAGGCCGTTGCGCACCGCCTGCGCCGTGACCGGGATACGGCCGCGCAGCGCTTCGAGCGCGGCCAGCGCACCCGATGCATTCATCAACTGGTTGGCGCCGCGCAGCGCCGGATAGGCCAGGCCGGCGTAGCGCCGCCCGCGGCCCGCCCAGGCCCATTGTTGCGGGTCGCCGCTGTAGTTGAAATCCACCCCGAAGCGCCACAGGTCGGCGCCGATGCGCGCCGCATGGTCGAGCACGCTTTGCGGCGGCACAGGGTCGCTGACGATGACGGGCCTGCCGGCGCGCATGATGCCGGCCTTCTCCAGGCCGATGTGCTCACGGTCCGGGCCCAGCAGTTCGGTGTGGTCCAGGTCGATGCTGGTGATGATGGCGCAATCGGGGTCGATGATGTTGACCGAATCGAGGCGCCCGCCCACGCCCACCTCCAGCACGACGACATCCAACCCGGATTGCGCCATCAGGCTGAAGATGGCCAGCATGGTGAACTCGAAGTAGCTCAGCGATATCTCGCCGCGCGCCTGCTCTACGCGCTCGAAATGCGGCACGAGGTCTTCGGCCCGGGCATTCTCGCCACGAATGCGGCAGCGCTCTTCGAAGTTCACCAGATGCGGCGAGGTGTACACGCCGGTGCGCCAGCCCGCCTGCTGCAGGATGGCCTCCAGCATGGCGCAGGTCGAGCCTTTGCCATTGGTGCCGGCCACGGTGATCACGGGGATGTCAAAGCGCAGCGCCATGCGCCGTGCGACCTCGCGCACGCGCTCCAGGCCGAGTTCGATGGCGCGCGGATGAAGCTGCTCGCAATGCGCCAGCCAGTCTTGCAGTGTTTTCATGGGAACTTCATTGTCGCTGCATCGGCTTTATCATCGCGAAATGATCACCGTGCATGGCATCGTCAACTGCGACACCGTCAAGAAGGCCCGCGCCTGGCTGGACGGCCGGGGGCTGGACTATCAGTTCCACGACTTCAAGAAGCACGGCGTGCCCGAAGCCGCGCTCGACGCCTGGATCAAGGCGGTGGGCTGGGAAAAGCTGGTCAACCGCAAAGGCACAACCTGGCGCGGGCTCGCCCCCGCCGTGCAAGGCGGCGTAACGGATGCAGCAAGCGCCCGCGCGCTGATGCTGGCAAACCCCAGCGTCATCAAGCGCCCGGTCGTGCAGTGGGGCCGGGACGTGACAGTGGGCTTCGATGCCGAGGCCTGGACCACCCGCCAACCCTGAGTCTCGGGCGTTCCGGGATACGCAACCCGTGTAAAGCCGGCGGTTTTACACCGGCTTTACCGAACCTTCACGTCCCGAAAGGGTCTGACTCCCTACACTGGGCGCGAAGCCATTCCACGAAGGCGCATCATGAACAAAGCAGTTTTTCTGACCCCACTCGCGGCATTGATAGGCGCATTCGGCGCCACCGCACATTCCGAGGAACTGGGGCGCGTCATCTCGTCCACCCCTGTCATGCAACAGGTTGCCGTGCCGCAGCAGGTGTGCGGCCCTGAGCAGGGCATCATCAACCAGCCATCCTCCGGCGCGGGCGCTCTGATCGGCGGCATCGCCGGCGGCGCCATGGGCAACGCGGTCGGCGGCGGCGCGGGCCGTGCTGCCGCCACCATGATCGGCATCCTTGGCGGCGCCGTGATCGGCGACCGGATCGAAGGCTCCTCAGGCGGCTACGTGCAGCAGATCCAACGCTGCAATGTGCAGACCTCTTATGAAAACCGCGTCGTCGCCTACAACGTGACCTACGAATACGCTGGCAAGCAGTACTCCGCGCAAATGCCCAACGACCCCGGCCAGTATCTGCGGATACAGGTCACGCCCGTGGGCATGGTGCCCAGCCCGGCCGATGCCGGCCGCACTGCCGCTGCGCCGCCGATCGGCTATCCCCAGCAGGCCTATGGGCAACCCCCGTACGGGCAGCCCACCTATGTGCAGCCTGCGTACGGCCAGCCGACCTATGTGCAGCCCGGGGTGATCCTGGCCTCGCCGCCGGTGGTGTATGCGCCTTACCCCTACTACGCTCGCCCGTATTTCCCCCCGATCGGCGTTTCGCTGAACCTGGGCTTTTCGCGTGGCTATCACCGGAGTGGCTTGCGCGGCGGCCACACCCGCGGCTGGCGTTGAAGCGCCGGTGCACGGTGCGCAGGGGTTCCTGCGGCCGGCCCTGACCCCGTGCCTTAAAATGGGCGGTTTTCCCAACCGAGCCGCCTCCCATGACCACCCAGAAGATCGACGGGGTCGCTGTGACGACCCAGGCCAGTGTCTATTTCGACGGCAAGTGCGTGAGCCACGGCATCACCTACCCCGACGGCACCCGCAAATCGGTGGGCGTGATCCTGCCCTCCACGCTGCTGTTCAACACCGGCGCGGCTGAAATCATGGAATGCGTCGCCGGCAGCTGCGAATACAAGCTCGCCGGGAGCGCCAACTGGGTCAAGTCCTCGCCCGGTGAGCGCTTCAATGTGCCCGCCAACTCGTCGTTCGAGATCCGCGTGAGCGAGCCCTACCACTACATCTGCCACTTCGGCTGATTCACGCCATGGCCACCATTCTTCAGAACCTCCCCGTCGGCCAGAAGGTCGGCATCGCGTTTTCCGGCGGCCTGGACACCAGTGCCGCGCTGCACTGGATGCGCAACAAGGGCGCGATCCCCTACGCCTACACCGCCAATCTGGGGCAGCCCGACGAACCCGATTACGACGAGATCCCGCGCAAGGCCATGCAGTACGGCGCCGAGCTCGCGCGCCTGGTGGACTGCCGCGCGCAGCTCGTGACCGAAGGCATCGCCGCCCTGCAATGCGGCGCCTTCCATATCACGACGGCCGGCAACACCTACTTCAACACCACGCCGCTGGGCCGTGCGGTCACGGGCACCATGCTGGTGTCGGCCATGAAGCAGGACGACGTCAACATCTGGGGCGACGGCAGCACCTTCAAGGGCAATGACATCGAGCGCTTCTACCGCTACGGCCTGCTGACCAATCCGGGCCTGAAGATTTACAAGCCCTGGCTGGACCAGTTGTTCATCGACGAGCTGGGCGGTCGCGCCGAGATGTCGGAGTTCATGCGCCAGGCCGGCTTCGCCTACAAGATGTCGGCCGAAAAAGCCTACTCCACCGACTCCAACATGCTGGGCGCCACCCACGAGGCCAAGGACCTGGAGCACCTGAGCAGCGGCATGAAGATCGTGCAGCCCATCATGGGCGTGGCCTTCTGGCGCGACGATGTCGAGGTCAAGCGCGAAGAGGTGCGCGTGCGCTTCCACGAGGGCCAGCCCGTGGCCCTGAACGGCGTCGAGTACAACGACCCGGTGGCCCTGATGCTGGAGGCCAACCGCATCGGCGGGCGCCACGGTCTGGGCATGAGCGACCAGATCGAAAACCGCATCATCGAGGCCAAGAGCCGCGGCATCTATGAAGCCCCCGGCCTGGCCCTGCTGTTCATCGCCTATGAGCGCCTGGTCACCGGCATCCACAACGAAGACACGATCGAGCAGTACCGCGACAACGGCCGCCGCCTCGGCCGCCTGCTCTACCAGGGCCGCTGGTTCGACCCGCAGGCCATCATGCTGCGCGAGACCGCGCAACGCTGGGTGGCACGCGCCGTGACCGGCGAAGTGACACTGGAGCTGCGCCGCGGCAACGACTATTCGCTGCTGAACACCGAGTCGCCCAACCTGACCTACAAGCCCGAGCGCCTGACCATGGAAAAGGGCGAGTCCATGTTCACGCCGCTGGACCGCATCGGCCAGTTGACCATGCGCAATCTGGACATCGTGGACACGCGCGACAAGCTCACCATCTATACGCAGACCGGCCTGCTGTCACTGGGCGATGACTCACCGCTGCCGAAGCTCGGCCGCGAATGAGCCCGCGGCTTTTTTTCTAGATCACCACCGGCTCGGGCTCCAGGCGGATGCCGAAGCGCTCGTACACGCTGGTCTGTATGGCCCCGGCCAAGGTCATGACCTCGCCCCCGGTGGCCGGCGTCGCGCCGCCCCGGTTGACGAGCACCAGCGCCTGCTTTTCGTAGACGCCGGCATTGCCCACGGTCTTGCCCTTCCAGCCGCAGGCATCGATGAGCCAGCCCGCCGCAAGCTTGATGCTGCCGTCGGGCATGGGGTAGTGCACGATGCGCGGCTCGCGCGCGATGATGTCGGCGCACTGCTCGGGCGTCACCGTCGGGTTCTTGAAGAAACTGCCGGCATTGCCGATCACGCGCGGGTCGGGCAGCTTGGCGCTGCGGATGGCACAGATCCAGTCATGGATCTGCTGCGCACCGGGGTCGGCCACGCCGGTCTCGCGCATCTTGCGCTCCAGGTCCAGGTAGCCCAGCACCGGCTTCCAGGGGCGCGGCAGGCGGAACCGCACCCGGGTGATCAGCGCCCGCCCTTCCAGCCCGAACCCCTGCTGCAGGCTGTCCTCCTGCCCCGCCAGCGCCGGCGGGTGCTTGAAGACGGAATCGCGGTAACCGAAGGCGCATTGGGCGGCATTCAGCGTGAAGCTGCGCCCGGTGTTCAGGTCCAGCGCGTCAAGCGACTCGAAGCGGTCCTGCAGCTCGACGCCGTAGGCGCCGATGTTCTGCACCGGAGAGGCGCCTACGGTGCCCGGGATCAGGGCCAGGTTTTCCAGGCCCGGCAGATCCTGTTCGAGTGTCCAGCGCACGAAATCGGCCCAGTTTTCGCCAGCGCCGGCCTCGACGATCCAGGCCCGGGGCTGGGTCTCGATCAGCGTGCGGCCCAGTATCTCGACCTTGAGGACCAGGGGCTTGACGTCACCCGTCAGCACGATGTTGCTGCCGCCGCCCAGCACGAACTTGGGCATGCCGCGCCACATTGCGTCGGCCACGACCTCGCGCGCCGCCGCTTCATCGGCAATGCGCACAAGGTTGTGCGCCCGCGCAATGATACCGAAGGTGTTGTAAGACTGGAGCGGGACGTTCTTCTCGACTACCATTGGTGGATTCTCGCACCCCTTTTTTTCCGACGGACCCGAACATGCCTTCTTTCGACACAGTCTGCGAACCCAATCTGGTGGAAGTCAAGAACGCGGTCGAAAACACCGCCAAGGAATTAGGCACCCGCTTCGATTTCAAGGGCACGGCCGCCGCGATCGAGCACAAGGAAAAAGAGATCACCCTGATCGGCGACGCCGACTTCCAGCTCGCGCAGATCGAGGACATTCTTCGCAACAAGCTGACCAAGCGCAGCGTCGATGTGCGCTACCTGGACCTCGGCGACGTGCAGAAAATGGGCGGCGACAAGGTCAAGCGGGTGATCAAGGTCAAAAGCGGCATCGAGACCGAAGACGCCAAGAAAATCACCCGGCTGCTCAAGGACAGCAAGCTCAAGGTACAGGCCGCCATCCAGGGCGACGCCGTGCGCGTGACCGGCGCCAAACGCGACGACCTGCAATCGGCCATGGCGCTGGTGCGCAAAGACCTGGCCGACATGCCGCTGACTTTCAACAACTTCCGCGACTAGACTGCGGCCGCAGCGCGCCCCGGGGCGCGCACTTCAGTGGCGGTCATTTCTTCTCGCCGATGCGGGGCTCCTTGCCCTCCAGCAGACGATTGATATTGCCCCAGTGGCGCCACGCCAGCAACATGCCCATGATGAAGATGGCGAACAGGATGGAGCGGTCCAGATACCATTCGAGCCGGTCGCCCAGCAGGTAAAGCACCGGCGCCACCACAGCGCAGGTCAGCGAGGCCAGCGACGAGAAGCGGAAGACAAATGCCATCCCCAGCCAGACCAGGCCGACCCCCACCCCCAACAGCCAGTGGATGCCGAACATGACGCCGAACCAGGTGGCCACGCCCTTGCCCCCCTGAAACCGGAAGAACACCGGAAACAGATGCCCCAGAAAAGCGGCCATGCCCGCCAGCGCGATGGTGCGGTCGCCCAGGCCGAACTCGGAGCCGTAGCGCTGTACCAGAAACACCGGCAGCCAACCCTTGAGAGCGTCAAGCAGCAAGGTGGCAATGGCCGCACCCTTGTGGCCTGAGCGCAGGACATTGGTCGCACCGGGGTTCTTGCTGCCGTAGGTGCGCGGGTCTTTCAGGCCCGTGACGCGGCTGATGATGACGGCAAAGGACAGCGAGCCCACCAGGTAGGCGGCGAGGATGGCAATGATCGGGTAATAGGTCTGCATGGCAATGTCAGTTGGCAGGGTCGCGCATCACCCAGCGCAGGGCATCGATTTTGGCGATCACCTCGGGGGCCAGTTGCACCTCGCGTGCCGCCATGTTTTCCTCCAGCTGCGCCAGCGAAGTCACGCCGATGATGGTGCTGGCCACCGACCAGCGCTGGTAGCAGAAAGCCAGCGCCAACTGCACCGGCGTCAGGCCATGTTCGCGCGCCATCGCGTTGTAGCGCCGCGCGCCATCCAGCGCCTCGGGCCGGCCCCAGCGCTGCTGGCGGGATTTCTCGTAGCGTGTCAGGCGCGCCGCCTGCGGCGCATCGGGCGCCACCAGCCCCGACTTGTCGTACTTGCCGGTCAGCAGGCCGAAGGCCAGCGGCGAATAGGCCAGCAGGGACACCTGGAGATGGTGCATGGTCTCGTCGAGTCCGTTGTCCACGCCGCGCGCCACCAGGTTGTAGACGTTCTGCACCGTGGCTACACGCGGCAGCCCGTGCTGCTCGGCCACCCGGACGAATTCATGCACGCCATAAGGCGTCTCGTTGGACAGGCCAATGGCGCGCACCTTGCCTGCCTTGACGAGGCGGGCCAGGGCTTCGAGCTGCTCATGGATCGACAGCACCTGGCGTTCCTTGCCGGGATCGAAGTAGCTCGCGCCGAACATGGGCACGTGGCGCAGCGGCCAATGAATCTGGTAGAGATCGATGACGTCGGTCTTGAGGCGCTTGAGGCTCTTGTCGCAGGAGTCGATCAAGTCCTGCTGCGTGACGTCGATGCTGCCGCCGCGGATCCAGGGCGTGCCACGCGCCGGGCCCGCCGCCTTGGTCGCGAGCACAACCCGGCCCCGCATGCCCGGTCGCGCGGCAAACCAGTTGCCGAGGATGGTTTCGGTCGCGCCATAGGTTTCTGCGCGGGTCGGCACCGAGTACATCTCCGCCGTGTCGATGAAGTTGATGCCCATCTCGACCGCGCGGTCGAGGATGGCGTGGGCCAGCGGCTGATCGACCTGCTCACCGAAGGTCATGGTGCCCATGCAGACCGGCGTAACCCTGAGGCTGCTATGTCCGAGTTGAATTGTGTTCATGGGTCGCTACTGTGCCAGATATCGCGGGCCGGGCGCTTGGCCCGCCTCCCGGGCCTCTTCGCGCTGGCGCAGGATGCGCCGCTGCACCTTGCCGGTGGTGGTCATGGGCAGGGTGTCGATGAACTCGATCTCCTTGGGGTACTCATAGGGCGCCAGCCGGCCCTTGACGTGGTTCTGCAATTGCACAGTCAGACCGGCCTGGAACTGCGGCGAGCCCAGCCCCGTCTGCCCCTGCTCGCGCAGGTAGTCCGCCGACAGAACCACATAGGCCTTGACCACGGCGCCGCGCTCGCGGTCCGGCTTGGGCACCACGGCGGCATTGGCCACAGCGGCGTGCCCGACCAGACAATCTTCGATTTCGCTCGGGCCGATGCGGTAGCCCGAAGACTTGAACACATCGTCCGCGCGGCCCTTGTACCAGAGGTAGCCGTCCTCGTCCCAGGCGGCGAGGTCGCCGGTGCGGCACCAGTCGCCGCTGAACTTGGCCTGCGTGCCCTTGTCATTGCGCCAGTACCCGAGGAAGAACGCCGGGTCCGGGTGGCCATGAATGTCCCGGCGGTGCACGGACACATCGCCCACCTCGCCGGGCCCGCAGGGACGGTCGTGCGCGTCGAGCACGGCCACGCGGTGGCCGGGGTAGGGCCGCCCCATGCTGCCGGGGCGTGCCGGCCAATGAAGCCCGCAATTGCCGACGATGTAGTTGATCTCCGTCTGGCCAAATATCTCATTGACGATCAGGCCCAGTTCGTCGCGGCAATAGGCAAACACCGCCTCGCCCACGGCCTCGCCACCGCTCATGAGGGCCTGCAGCCGCAGCCGGAAACGTTTGCGCGGCTTGGGGAAGGCTTTCATCATGGCCTTGAGTGCCGTCGGGAACAGAAAGCAGTGTGTGACCTGGTGGGCCTGCATCAACTCGAAGGCCGTCTCCGGGTGAAAGCGCCCGTTGTAGGCCACGATGGGTCGGCCAAAGTACAGCGTGGGCAGCAGCGCATCCATCAGCCCGCCGGTCCAGGCCCAGTCGGCCGGCGACCAGAACACCGCCGCGCTGGCCTCGTTGCGCAGGCCATCGAAGCCGAACCAGTCCTGGCTGCAGACAAAGCCCGTCAGATTGCCGATCAGCACGCGGTGCGGCCACAAGGCTCCCTTGGGCGCGCCAGTGGTGCCGCTGGTATAGATGATGAGCGCGGGGTCTTCGCTGCGCGTGGGCACGGCGGCATAGCGCGCCGGCTGCAACGCCAGCTGCAACTCGAACTCGATGTCGGACTGCCCCGCCACATCGCCGAAAGCCAGCACGCGGCGCAGCGCGGGGCAGCCCACGCGCGCCTCCGACAGATGGCCGATGGTGCTTTCGTCGGCAATGGCAACCACCGCCTGGCTGTCGCACAGGCGGAACTCCAGCGCCTCGGGGCCGAACAGCATCGACAAGGGCACCGCCACCGCACCCATCTGGAACACAGCCATGTAGGCCACGGCGGTCTCGAAGCGCTGTGGCATCACGATGGCGACGCGGTCGCCGCGACGCACGCCCAGCGTCTCCAGCAAGTTGCTCAGGCGGTTGGCCTCCTGCTGGAGTTGCAGATAGCTGTGGGTCTTGTGCGTACCGTCGGGCCGGGCGGCGTGGATCGCGGGCAGGCGCCGGGTCTGCGCGCCTTCGGCCCAGCGGGTGCAGCAGACCTGCGCGATGTTGAAGTACGCGGGCACCTGCCAGCCAAAACCCTCGTAGAGGCTGCGGTAGTTGTCGTGGCCCTGACTGACGCGCATGGTCCCATCTCCTTATGATTGCAGAATGTACCAAGTCAAACGCGTTTCACGCAGCGAATTCATCCCCGTGCGCAATCTGGACTACCACGTTCGCGTCTGGGGCGAACCGGCGGCAGGCCAGCCGCCCTTGTTCCTGATGCACGGCTTCATGGATGTCGGCGCGTCGTGGCAGTTCATGGTCGACGCTCTGGTCGAGGACCGCCACGTGATCGCACCCGACTGGCGCGGCTTTGGCCTGACCCGCCGTAGCGACGGCGGTACCGTAGACAACTACTGGTTTCCCGATTACCTGGCCGATCTCGATTTCCTGATGGACCACTATGCCGGCGACCAGCCGGTCAATCTGGTGGGCCACAGCATGGGCGGCAATGTGATCATGCACTACGCCGGCGTGCGGCCAAAGCGCATCAAGCGCCTGATCAACCTCGAAGGCTTTGGCCTGCCCGCCTCGCAGGCCGACGACGCCCCGGGGCGCTATGCCCGCTGGATCGACGAGGTCAAGGCCCTGCACCAGGGCACCAAGGGACTGGTGGCCTACGAAAGCTCGGCCGGAGTGACGCGCCGGCTCATGCGCAACAACCCGCGGCTGAGCCAGGACAAGGCGGACTGGCTGGCACAGCACTGGGCCCGGCCCAATGCCGAGGGGCGCTGGGAGATCTTCGGCGACCCCGCGCACAAGCTCGTCTCCGCCAACATTCACCGGGTCGAGGAAGTGCTGGCCATGTACCGGCGCATCACCGCCCCCACCCTGATGGTGGAGGCCAGCGACAACCTCCTGGAGCGCTGGTGGAAAGGCAACTACAGCCACGCCGAATTCCAGGAGCGCATCCGGCACGTGCCCCACCTGTCGCGGGCCGGGGTCGCGGACGCCGGCCACATGCTGCACCACGACCAGCCACAACGACTGGCCGAACTGATCGAGGGCTTCATGGCCTGAGGGCGTGCGGCTGCCACTGCGCGCCCTGCGGGGCCGGCATGCGAAAATGCGCGGCTACCGCTCACTCACAAGCCAAAGAACAGGATTTCCCCATGGAAGCAGAACGCATCAACCAGATCGACGCCCTCCTCTCGGACCTGAGCGCCAGGACCGAAGATCTCCGGAGGTATCTTTGACTTCGATGCCAAGGCAGAGAGGCTGAGGACCGTCAACGCGTCGCTTGAGGACCCCGCGGTCTGGAACGACCCCAAACGCGCCCAGGACCTGGGGCGCGAGAAAAAATCGCTGGAAGGCATCGTGCTGTCGATCGACCGGCTCACCAGCGAGCTGTCGGACAACCGCGAGCTGTTCGACATGTCCAAGGCCGAATCCGATGAAGACGGCCTGCAGACCATCGAATCCGACACCGCCAAGCTGCGCCAGGAGATCGAACAGCTCGAATTCCGCCGCATGTTCAACAACCCGGCGGACCCGCTCAATGCCTTCCTGGACATCCAGGCCGGCGCCGGCGGCACCGAAGCCTGCGACTGGGCCAGCATGCTGCTGCGCCAGTACCTGCGCTATGCCGAGCGCAAGGGGTTCAAGACCGAGGTCATGGAAGAGTCCGCCGGCGACGTCGCCGGCATCAAGAGCGCGACGATCAAGCTGGAGGGCGAGTACGCCTTCGGCCTGCTGCGCACTGAAACCGGCGTGCACCGGCTGGTGCGCAAATCGCCCTTCGACTCCTCGGGCGGGCGTCACACCTCGTTCGCGTCGGTGTTCGTCTACCCGGAGGTGGACGACAACATCGAGATCGACATCAATCCGGCCGATGTGCGCGTGGACACCTACCGCGCCAGCGGCGCCGGCGGCCAGCACATCAACAAGACCGACTCGGCGGTGCGCCTCACGCACATACCGACCGGCATCGTCGTGCAGTGCCAGAACGACCGCTCCCAACACCGCAACCGCGACGAGGCCTGGCAGATGCTGCGCTCGCGCATGTACGAGCACGAGATGCGCATCAAGATGGCGGCGCAGCAAAAGCTCGAAGACTCCAA
>JAURZS010000042.1 GCA_030653255.1 Burkholderiaceae bacterium
GGAATCGTGAGCTTTCTGAACCAACTCAAGTCGCAAGCCAGCGCCTTGCAAGGCGCGCAAATCGCACAGGGCCAGGACCTCGAGGCCAACATGGCGCGCACCGAGGCCGCCTGCAAGACCATCTGGCTCTACTTCGGCGAGCTCGCCCGGCAACTCAACATCATCGCGCCAGCCGGTCCGCGATTCACACTCGATGGCAAGAAGCCCTGGCCGGCGATGAAGCTCGTCAACTTCAGGGTCGACGCGCGCAAGAAGACGCTGCGCAACAGCAAGGAAGGTTACGACCACATCGCCATGGGCTGGCAGATCGTGCCGCAGATGGGTGCGCCCGTGGGCGGCACCGTCAGCGCCAACTTTCCGCCAGACCTGCAACGCATAGAGAGCCGGCTCGCGCTCGGCGGCGTCAGACACGAACGGCGCGAGGTGCGCCATCCCGAGAAGAACACGCTGCTGGAGCTGCGTTTCGACTACCTCACCGAATCGCGTGGCAACGTCATGGCCACACCCGACCACGACAAGGCCGTCATCGCGTTTCGCCTGGCCAATGCCAACGGTTTCGAATTGATCAACACCAGCTACCCGGCAGCGCAAATCACGACCGAGCTTCTGGACGAACTCGCCAAGCTGCTCGTCGCGCAGCCCACCCGTTTTGGCTGAGCGCGCAAGCCCCCTGGCACCCTGCGTGGATCCACAGGCTGTGCTGCGCGACACGCGCGCCTGGCTGGAACGCGCCGTCATCGGCCTGAATCTGTGCCCCTTTGCCAAGGCGGTGCATGTCAAAGGGCAGATCCATTACGCGGTTTGCCATGCCTGCGAGCCCGCCGACATCCTGGCCGCGCTGCGCGAGGAACTCACGTCGCTGCTGGCGCTCGACGCCTCGCAGCGCGACACCACGCTGCTGATCCTGCCCGCGGCGCTGCCGGATTTTCTCGACTTCAACGATTTTTTCGGCCGCGCCGACCGCCTGATCGGCAAGCTCGGCCTGCGTGGCATCGTCCAGCTCGCGAGCTTCCATCCGCGGTATCAGTTCGCCGGCACCGAGGCCGACGACATCGGCAACTGCACCAATCGCTCGCCCTATCCCATGCTGCATCTGTTGCGCGAAGAAAGCATAGACCGTGCGGTGGGCGCCTTTCCTGATGCGTCCACGATCTACGAGGCCAATCTGCGCACCCTGACTGAACTCGGTGCGGCGGGCTGGGCCC
The DNA here is from genome assembly GCA_030653255.1 of Burkholderiaceae bacterium. GTDB lineage: Bacteria > Pseudomonadota > Gammaproteobacteria > Burkholderiales > Burkholderiaceae_C > JAURZS01. The sequence goes on from JAURZS010000042.1 coordinate 1,206, forward strand.
GGCTCGACCTCGGACCCAAGCCATGAAGCCGGCGCGCAAATCCGGTGCGTCCGGTGCAGTGCGTGCAGGCCCCGCAGCCGGCGCGCCGGGCGAGGCCTCGGCCCTGCCGCCCGAAGTGCGCGCCGGCCAGTCGGTGGAGTTGCTCAAGGAGCTGCACATCCTCACGCGCGAGGGGCGGCTCAACCAGGATTCGCGTCGCAAGCTCAAGCAGGTCTATCACCTCTATCAGTTCATCGAAAAACTGATGCACGAACTCGACCCCGAAGAGCGGGGCTTGACACTGGCAGACCACGGGGCGGGCAAATCCTATCTGGGCTTCATCCTCTACGACCTGTATTTCAAGGCGCGGGGCCACGGTCACATCTACGGCATCGAAACCCGCGCCGAGCTGGTCGAGAAATCACGCGCGCTGGCGGCGCGGCTGGGCTTCGGGCGCATGAGCTTCCTGAACCAGAGCGTGGCCGAGGCCACCGAGTCCGAGCAGCTGCCCGAGCGCATCGATATCGTCACAGCCCTGCATGCCTGCGACACCGCCACCGATGACGCCATCGCATTCGGCCTGCGCAAACAGGCCCGCGCCATGGTGCTCGTACCCTGCTGCCAGGCCGAAATCGCTGCCTGCCTGCGCAGCCACAAGGCGCTGGCCCTGTCACGCACCCCCCTGGCCGAACTCTGGCGCCACCCGCTGCACACCCGCGAAATCGGAAGCCAGATCACCAACGTACTGCGCTGCCTCTACCTCGAAGCCCGCGGCTACCAGGTCACGGTGACCGAACTCGTCGGCTGGGAACACAGCCTCAAAAACGAACTCATCATCGCCCGCCACACCGGCCACCCCAGCCGCTCCGCCCAAACCCGCCTGCACGCCCTCCTCACCCAGTTCGGCCTGGAAACCCTAATTGGGGTCAGATTCCAATTATCATGATGCGGAATATTTCGATGAATATTCCCGCAACACCATGGCTCGCCTTCCCCGTCTCACCGTACCCGGCTATCCGCACCATGTGATCCAGCGTGGCAACAACCGGCAAGCCATATTTGCGTCACCCGCCGATTACCGCTACTTGCTGGATTTGCTGCAGGACAATGCCGGAAAGTTCGATGTGGCGATCCATGCCTATGTGCTGATGAGCAACCACTTCCATTTGCTGGCCACGCCAGCCACGGAGGAGGGCCTGTCGAAGATGATGCAGGCGGTCGGGCGCCGCTATGTTCGCCATTTCAATGACCATCAGAAGCGTAGTGGGACGCTGTGGGAGGGGCGCTACAAATCGACTCTGATCCAGACCGACCGCTATCTGCTGGCTTGCATGGCCTACATCGATCTGAACCCCGTGCGTGCCGGCATGGTGGCCGACGCCGCAGCCTATCCCTGGTCCAGTCATGGCCACTACATTGGATCGCGGACCGATCCCCTGGTGACGCCTCACGCGCTCTACTGGGAACTGGGGAACACGCCATTTGCGCGTGAAGCGGCGTATACCGAGTTGGTTCGTGCCGGAATCGCCCCGGCTCAGCAGGCTCAACTCACGCAGGCAACCCTGCGCGGATGGGCGCTAGGGGAGGGCGATTTCGTGTCCGAACTTGAAAAACGCACGAACAGACGACTCCAAAGGCAAAAGGCGGGGCGGCCGATCATGCCGGAAGCAGGCGGAAAATGATGCCTAACTCATTGATTTACATGAATTCAATGTGCCTGAATTCAATGTGTCCCTAATTAAATGCCAATAAAAAAATAGGGGAATTAATTGGAATCTGACCCCAATTAATTTAGTTGGCAATTTTGTTGCAGTGCACTATGCTTCCAGTCCCTGCAAAAAAGGAGCGCGCCATGACGACGGCTGCCGAGATCGAGCATCTCCAAGAAAATGGTCTTTATTCCGCCCAGAACGAGCACGATGCGTGCGGCGTGGGTTTTGTGGCGCACATCAAGGGTGAGAAGAGCCACGGGATCGTGCAGCAGGCGCTGAAGATCCTCGAAAACCTTGATCACCGTGGCGCGGTCGGGGCCGACAAGTTGATGGGCGACGGCGCGGGCATCCTGATCCAGTTGCCCGATGCGCTGTACCGGGCCGAGATGGCTGGTCAGGGCGTGGCCTTGCCGCCGCCTGGCGAATACGGCGTGGGCATGGTTTTTCTGCCCAAGGAGCATGCCTCGCGGCTGGCTTGCGAGCAGGAGCTCGAGCGTGCTGTCAAGGCCGAGGGCCAGGTGTTGCTGGGCTGGCGCGATGTGCCGGTCAATCGAGATATGCCGATGTCGCCCAATGTGCGCGCCAAGGAGCCCATCCTGCGCCAGGTGTTCATTGGCCGCGGCAATGACGTCATCGTGCAGGACGCGCTCGAGCGCAAGCTGTACGTGATTCGCAAGACCGCCAGCGCGGCCATCCAGAATCTGCACCTGAAGCACAGCAAGGAATACTACGTTCCCAGCATGTCCAGCCGCACCGTGGTCTACAAGGGCCTGCTGCTTGCCGATCAGGTGGGTACGTATTTCCGCGACCTCACGGACGCGCGGTGCGTCTCGGCCCTGGGCCTGGTGCACCAGCGCTTCTCGACCAACACCTTCCCGGAGTGGCCGCTGGCCCACCCCTACCGCTATGTCGCGCACAACGGCGAGATCAATACCGTCAAGGGCAACTACAACTGGATGAAGGCGCGCGAAGGCGTGATGTCCTCGCCGGTGCTCGGCGCCGACCTGCAAAAGCTCTATCCGATCAGCTTCGCCGGCCAGTCCGACACTGCCACCTTCGACAACTGCCTGGAACTGCTGACTATGGCCGGCTATCCCATCAGCCAGGCCGTGATGATGATGATCCCGGAGCCCTGGGAGCAGCACACCACCATGGACGAGCGTCGCAAGGCCTTCTACGAATACCACGCCGCGATGCTCGAACCCTGGGATGGACCGGCGTCCATCGTGTTCACCGACGGCCGCCAGATCGGCGCCACGCTGGACCGCAACGGCCTGCGCCCCTCACGCTACTGCGTGACGGACGACGACCTCGTGATCATGGCCTCCGAGTCCGGCGTGCTGCCCGTGCCCGAGAGCAAGATCGTGCGCAAATGGCGTCTGCAGCCCGGCAAAATGTTCCTGATCGACCTGGAACAGGGCCGCATGATCGATGACGAGGAACTCAAGGCCAACCTCGCCAACAGCAAGCCCTACAAGCAGTGGATCGAGAACCTGCGCATCCGCCTCGACGACCTGGAACACCCGCCCCAAGGCGAATCAGCCCCCTCGGGGGGCAGCGCAGCGACACGCAGTGCGCGCAGCGTGGGGGCCACACTCCTCGACAGGCAACAGGCCTTTGGCTACACGCAGGAGGACATCAAGTTCCTGATCTCCCCCATGGCCCAGCTCGGCGAAGAGGGCATAGGCTCCATGGGCAACGACAGCCCGCTGGCCGTCCTGTCGTCCAAGAACAAGTCCCTGTACAACTACTTCAAGCAGTTGTTCGCCCAGGTGACCAACCCGCCCATCGATCCGATCCGCGAAGCGATCGTGATGTCGCTGGTCTCCTTCATCGGCCCCAAGCCCAACCTGCTGGACATCAACCAGGTGAACCCGCCGATGCGGCTGGAGGTCAGCCAGCCGATTCTGGATGTCGCCGACATGGCCAAGCTGCGCAACATCGAGGCGCGCACGCAGGGCAAGTTCCGCAGCTACACGCTGGACATCACTTATCCGCTGGCCTGGGGTCATGAGGGCGTCGAAGCCAAGCTGGCCTCGCTGTGCGCCGAGGCGGTCGATGCGATCCGCGGCGGCAAGAACATCCTGATCATCAGCGACCGCGGCGTCGGCCCCGATCAGGTGGCGATTCCGGCGCTGCTCGCGCTCAGCGCGATCCACCAGCATCTGGTGGGCGAGGGTCTGCGGACCACGGCCGGCCTGGTGGTGGAGACCGGAACGGCCCGCGAGGTGCATCACTTCGCCGTGCTGGCGGGCTATGGCGCCGAAGCCGTCCATCCTTACCTGGCGATGGAAACGCTGGTGCACATCCACAAGGACCTGCCCGGCGACCTCAGCGCCGACAAGGCCATTTACAACTATGTCAAAGCGATCGGCAAGGGCCTGTCCAAGATCATGTCCAAGATGGGCGTGTCGACCTACATGAGCTACTGCGGCGCCCAACTGTTCGAGGCCATCGGCCTGAGCAGCGCAACCGTGGAGAAGTATTTCACCGGCACCGCCAGCCGCGTCGAGGGCATCGGCGTGTTCGAGATCGCCGAAGAGGCGATCCGCATGCACAAGGCCGCTTTCGGCAATGACCCGGTGCTGGCCACCATGCTGGACGCCGGTGGCGAATACGCCTGGCGCACGCGCGGCGAAGAGCACATGTGGACGCCCGACGTCATCGCCAAGCTGCAACACAGCACGCGCGCCAACAGCTGGAGCACCTACAAGGAATACGCGCAGCTGATCAACGACCAGAGCCGCCGGCACATGACGCTGCGCGGCCTGTTCGAGTTCAGGATCGACCCGTCCAAGGCGATTCCGGTCGAGGAAGTCGAGCCAGCCAAGGAGATCGTCAAACGCTTTGCCACCGGCGCCATGTCGCTGGGCTCCATCAGCACCGAGGCGCACACCACGCTGGCCGTGGCGATGAACCGCATCGGCGGCAAGAGCAACACCGGCGAGGGCGGCGAAGACCCGGCGCGCTACCGCCAGGAGCTCAAAGGCATTCCGATCAAGCAGGGCCAGACGCTGAGCGACATCATCGGCGCCGATGTGATCGCCTCCGACTATGCGCTCGAAGCGGGTGATTCGCTGCGCTCGCGCATCAAGCAGGTGGCCTCCGGGCGCTTCGGCGTCACGGCCGAGTACCTGTCGTCGGCCGACCAGATCCAGATCAAGATGGCGCAAGGCGCCAAGCCCGGCGAGGGCGGTCAGCTGCCCGGCGGCAAGGTCTCGGAATACATCGGCATGCTGCGTTACTCGGTGCCCGGCGTCGGCCTGATCTCGCCTCCGCCACACCATGACATCTACTCCATCGAGGACCTGGCCCAGCTGATCCACGACCTGAAGAATGTCGCGCCGCAAGCCAGCATCAGCGTCAAGCTGGTGTCCGAGATCGGCGTGGGCACAGTGGCCGCCGGCGTGGCCAAGTGCAAGAGCGACCACGTGGTGATCGCCGGCCACGATGGCGGCACGGGCGCCTCGCCCTGGTCGTCGATCAAACATGCCGGCAGCCCCTGGGAAATCGGCCTGGCCGAGACGCAGCAGACGCTGGTGCTCAACCGCCTGCGCAGCCGCATCCGCGTGCAGGCCGATGGCCAGATGAAGACCGGCCGCGATGTCGCCATCGGCGCGTTGCTGGGCGCCGACGAGTTCGGTTTCGCGACCGCGCCGCTGGTGGCCGAAGGCTGCATCATGATGCGCAAATGCCATCTCAACACTTGCCCGGTGGGTGTGGCCACCCAGGACCCTGTGCTGCGCAAGAAATTCCAGGGCCGCCCGGAGCACGTGGTCAATTTCTTTTTCTTCGTCGCCGAGGAAGTGCGCCAGATCATGGCCCAGCTGGGCATCCGCAAGTTCGACGACATGATCGGCCGCTCCGATCTGCTCGACATGCGCCGGGGCATCACGCACTGGAAGGCCAGCGGCCTCGATTTCAGCCGCCTGTTCGCGCAGCCCCAAGTTCCGGCAGATGTGCCGCGCTTCCAGACCGAGGAGCAGGACCACGGTTTGCAAAAGACGCTGGACCGCGTGCTGATCGAGAAGTCGCGCCCGGCCATCGAGCGCGGCGAGAAGGTCCAGTTCATCGAGCTCGCGCGTAACGTGAACCGCTCTGTGGGCGCCATGCTCTCGGGGGCTCTGACCAAGGTCCATCCGCAGGGCCTGCCCGATGACACCATCCGCATCCAGCTCGAAGGCACGGGTGGGCAGAGCTTTGGCGCCTTCCTGGCGCGGGGCATCACGCTGTACCTGATCGGCGACGCCAACGACTACACCGGCAAGGGCCTGAGCGGCGGCCGTGTGGTGGTGCGGCCCAGCATCGATTTCCGGGGCGACCCCACGCGCAACATCATCATTGGCAACACGGCGCTGTATGGTGCGACCACCGGCGAGGCCTTCTTCAGCGGCGTGGCCGGCGAGCGCTTTGCCGTGCGTCTGTCAGGCGCCACCGCGGTGGTCGAGGGCACGGGAGACCACGGCTGCGAGTACATGACGGGCGGAACGGTGGCGGTGCTCGGTCGCACCGGGCGCAACTTTGCCGCCGGCATGAGCGGCGGCATCGCCTATGTCTACGACGAGGACGGCCAGTTTGCCAGCCGCTGCAACACGGCCATGGTGTCGCTGGAGCGCGTGCTGGAGGCCGGCGAGCAGGGCGCGGACCGCGCCACCTGGCACCGCGAGCAGGCCGACGAAGTCCAGCTCAAGAAGCTGCTGGAAGACCACAACCGCTGGACCGGCAGCAAGCGCGCGCGCGAGCTCCTGGACAACTGGCCCGCAGCCCGCGCGAAGTTCGTCAAGGTCTTCCCGACCGAATACAAGCGCGCCCTGGGCGAGATGCACCAACGCCAGCAGGCCGCTCCCAAGAGCGAGGCGCCGCCCAAGTCTGCGTCCCAACGCGCTGCCGCTGCCGCCAAGTAAGAAGAACAGGACCGAATCATGGGAAAAATCACCGGCTTCATGGAGTACCCGCGCATCGAGGAAGGCTACAAGCCCGTTGCCGAGCGTCTCAAGCACTACAAGGAATTCGTCATCGGCCTGGACGGCAAGCAGTCCTCGGTGCAGGCCGCGCGCTGCATGGACTGCGGCACGCCTTTTTGCAACAACGGCTGCCCGGTCAACAACATCATTCCGGACTTCAACGACCTGGTCTACCGGGGCGACTGGAAGAGTGCGATCGAGGTGCTGCACTCGACCAACAACTTCCCCGAGTTCACCGGCCGCATCTGCCCCGCGCCCTGTGAGGCGGCGTGCACGCTTTATGTGAACGACGACGCCGTCGGCATCAAGTCGATCGAGCACGCGATCATCGACCGGGCCTGGGCCGAGGGCTGGGTCAAGCCGCAACTGTCCGCGCTCAAGACCGGCAAGAAAGTGGCCGTGGTGGGCTCCGGCCCGGCGGGCCTGGCGGCGTCGCAGCAACTGGCGCGCGCCGGGCACGAGGTCACGCTGTTCGAGAAGAACGACCGTGCCGGCGGCCTGCTGCGCTACGGCATTCCCGACTTCAAGATGGAGAAGTCGCACATCGACCGCCGCCTCGAGCAGATGAAGGCCGAAGGCGTCACTGTGCGCACGGGTGTGATGGTGGGCAGCCTGCCCAAGGATTCCAAGGTCACCAACTGGGCACGCGAGACGCTCTCGCCCGAGCAGTTGCTGCAGGACTTCGACGCCGTGCTGCTGACGGGCGGCGCGGAGCAGTCGCGCGATCTGCCGGTGCCGGGTCGCGACTTGGACGGCATTCATTTCGCGATGGAATTCCTGCCGCAGCAAAACAAGGTCAACGCCGGCGACAAGCTGAAGGCCCAGCTGCGCGCCCAGGGCAAGCATGTGATCGTGATCGGCGGGGGCGACACCGGCTCCGACTGCGTGGGTACCAGCAACCGCCACGGCGCGGCCAGCGTGACGCAGTTCGAGCTGATGCCGCAGCCGCCGATCGAGGAAAACCGCCCCATGACCTGGCCTTACTGGCCGTACCGGCTGCGCACCAGCTCCAGCCATGACGAGGGCTGCGACCGCGAGTTCGCCATCTCCACCAAGGAGTTCATCGGCGAGAAGGGCCGCGTGACCGGCCTGAAGACAGTGCGCGTCGAGTGGAAGGACGGCAAGATGGTGGAGCTGCCCGGCAGCGAGAAAGTCCTCAAAGCCGACCTGGTGCTGCTGGCCATGGGCTTTGTCGGCCCGGTGGGCTCGGTACTCGACGCCTTCGGTGTCGAGAAGGATCCGCGCGGCAATGCCCGTGCCGGTGTCGAAGCCGCGGGGGGCTATCTCACCAACGTGCCCAAAGTGTTTGCCGCCGGCGACATGCGCCGCGGCCAGAGCCTTGTGGTCTGGGCCATCCGCGAAGGCCGGCAAGCGGCGCGTGCGGTCGATGAATTCCTCATGGGCTGCAGCGACCTGCCGCGCTAGCGGCATGTCCCCGCGGACCTGACGGGCGGCGCCGGGCGCCGGATGGAAATCCGGCCACCAAGGTATCATCAAAGGTTCCTCTACGCCCCGGCCCCATGCCCTCTCCTGACCCGTCCATTCTTGTCGACTGCCGCAGCCTGAGCTTCGGCTATGGCGATCGTCCGATCCTGGACGACCTGAGCTTTCAGGTGCCGCGCGGCAAGGTCACGGCCCTGATGGGCGCTTCGGGAGGCGGCAAGACCACCGTGCTGCGCCTGATCGGCGGGCAGCACCGGGCCCAGAAGGGCGAGCTCCTGTTCGATGGTCAGGATGTGGGCAAGCTCCAGGCCGCCGATCTCTACGCGGCGCGGCGCCGCATGGGCATGCTGTTCCAGTTCGGGGCCCTGTTCACGGACCTCAGTGTGTTCGACAACGTGGCTTTTCCGCTGCGCGAACACACCGACCTGCCGGAGGCGCTGATCCGCGATGTGGTGCTCATGAAGCTCGACGCAGTGGGCCTGCGCGGCGCGCGCAGCCTGATGCCTTCGCAGATCTCCGGCGGCATGGCGCGCCGGGTCGCGCTGGCACGCGCCATCGCACTGGACCCTGAGCTCATCATGTACGACGAGCCCTTCGCCGGCCTCGACCCGATTTCCCTGGGCACGGCGGCGCGCCTGATCCGC
>JAURZS010000059.1 GCA_030653255.1 Burkholderiaceae bacterium
GCGGACGTGTCAGCCACAACAGCGGAATCAGCGCCACAAAGCCCACGGAGGACATCAGAAAGATGTCGTTGGCCGCCATCATGAAGGCCTGCTGATCGATCATGCGGTTGATCAGCGCCAGCGACTGCTCGGCGCTCAGCCCGCCGGCCTGCAGCCCGCCCAGCGTCGCCTGCGTTGCCATGCTGCCCTGGTGGATGGATTCGGACAGCTGCGCATGGTGCAGCGCCGCGCGGCTCTCCCACAGCGTGGTCGAGACCGATGCGCCCAGCGCGCCGGCGGTGATGCGCGCGAAGTTGGTCAGGCCCGTGGCCGCCGGAATGCGCTCGGGCGGAATGCCCGACAAGGTGATGGTCACCAGAGCGATGAAAAACATCGACGAGCCCAGGCCCTGGATGATGGTCGGGATCATGATGGCCGCCATGTCGGCCTCTATCGTGAAATGCGAACGCATCCACATGGTCAGCCCGATCACCAGGTACGCGAAGGTGGCGAAATAGCGCGGATCGACCCGGTGCAAGTTGCGGCCCACAAAGGGCGCAACCACCATCGCCAGGAGGCCCACGGGCGCCACCACCATGCCGGCCTGCGTGGCCGTGTAGCCCATGTACTGTTGCAACCACAGTGGCACCAGCACCATATTGCCGAAGAACAGCGCATAGCCGATGGACATGGCCAATGTGCCGACCGTGAAATTACGATTGCGAAAAAGATTCAGCTCCACCACAGGATGGTCGTCTGTGAGTTCCCAGATGATGAAGAAAACCAGCACCACGCCCGCCACGACGGCAAAGGTCGTCACCGTGGCGGAATGGAACCAATCGTGCTCTTTGCCGATATCCAGAACCAGTTGCAAGGAGCCGATCCACACCACCAGCATGACCAGGCCCACGACGTCGATGGGCAGTATGCGCACCTGGCTTTCGCGCTTGCGGTAGAGCGTCCAGCAGGCCACCGCCGAAAGCAGGCCCACCGGGATGTTGATGTAGAAAATCCAGGACCACGCGATGTTGTCCGTGATCCAGCCACCCACCAGCGGCCCGAAGATCGGCGCGATCAGGGTGGTCATGCTCCAGGTCGCCATGGCCACGCCGGCCATGACCGGCGGATAGCTTGCGAGCAACAAGGACTGCGACAGGGGAATCATCGGCCCGGCCACGAAGCCCTGCAGTGCGCGAAAGGCAATGAGCGTGCTCATGTTGGGCGCCAGCCCGCACAGCCAGGAAGCCAGCACGAACAGCAGCACACTGGTCACGAACAGCCGCACCTGGCCGATGCGCTGTGACAGCCAGCCCGTCATGGGCAGCGCAATGGCATTGGCGATGGCAAAGCTGGTGATGACCCAGGTGCCCTGGTTGGGACTCACGCCCAGATCACCGGCGATCGCGGGCAGCGACACATTGGCAATGGAGGTGTCGAGCACGTTCATGAAGGTCGCGGACGACAGGGCAAGGGTGCCCCACATGCGCGCCGATCCCTGCAGCGGCGGATGCGCGACGTGGACGGGAGTGGATGCCATGAACGGCTCGCGGTCCCCGCGGCTCAGGGCCGCGAACCAGGTGCGGCAGAGGCCGCAGGGCGGGCCTGCGGCGCAGACGCGAGGGGGCGGCCCAGGTTGGCCGCGATGATCCGCCGAACATGCTCATTGGCGGCCTCGTCGGCCATGGCATAGACCTGCGTCTGCGTCAGGGCCGAAACAGGCGGCGCATCGGCCAGGGTCTTGCCGCTGGTGTCGCTGACATTGACCGTGGCCTCCATCGACAGGCCCACGCGCAACGGGTTGGCTGCGAGTTCGGCAGGGTCCAGCGTGATGCGCACGGGCACGCGCTGCACGACCTTGATCCAGTTGCCGGTCGCGTTCTGCGCGGGCAGCAGCGCGAAGGCCGCTCCCGTGCCCACCCCCAGTCCGGCGATCACGCCTTTGTATTCGATGCGGCTGCCGTAGGCGTCGGCGAACAGCTTGACCGGCTGGCCGATGCGCATCTTGCGCAACTGCACTTCCTTGAAGTTGGCATCGACCCAGACCCGCTTGAGCGGGATGATGGACATCAAGGTGGCACCGGCGGCCACGCGCTGGCCGAGCTGCACCGTGCGCCGGGCCACGTGGCCGTCCACCGGCGCGGGCACCACCGCGCGCTGCGCGGCGAGCCAGGCTTCGCGCAGCCGCGCGGCCGCAGCCAGCACGCTGGGGTGCCGCTCCACGCTGGTGCCATCGGTCAATGCCTGGTTGCTGCCCAGCTGCTCGCGTGCTGCCAGCACACCGGCCTGGGCGCCGGCGAAAGCGCTTCTGGCGTTGACGAGCTGGGTCTGCGCATGGTTGAGTTCCTCGCGCGATATCGCGCCATTGCCGATCAAGGTCTGGCGCCGCGCCAGATCATCGCTGGCGCGCGCGATCTCGCTCTGGGTTCTGAGCACATCGGCCTCGCGCAGAGCGACCTGCGCCGACAACGAAGCGTTGTTGGCATAAAGGGTGCGCACCTGACGCACGGTCTCGCCGAGCCGGGCCTCGGCCTGCGCCAGGGCGACGCCGACATCGGCTGGATCGAGCTGCACCAGGGGCTGGCCGGCCCGCACGAAATCGGTGTCGTCGGCCATGATGGCCATGACGGTGCCACTGATCTGCGGCGTGATCTGGATCACGTTGCCCTGGACATAGGCGTTGTCGGTTGACTCATAGCGGCTGGCGACCAGCCACGCGTAGGCGCCCCAGGCCAGACCTGCGAGCAGCACCACGGCCGCGAGCGTGAGCAGCGATTTCTGCCGGCGGGAACTCACGCGGGGCGCCTGCGCAGCGGCATGGGATTGCGGAGCATTCATGGTGTCGGTAAGCGAGAAAGATTCAGTGAACTTGTTGCGCGATCCTGGGCGTCAACGGTGGCGCGTCGTCGGTGTAGCCGCCACCCAGCGCGCGCATCAAGGCGACCTGGGTGTCCAGCGCGCGCGCGGCAAGATCCACGGCCTGGCGGCGCTGCGCCAGAACCTGGGTTTCGGCATCGAGCACCTGGAGAAAGTTGCCCAGCCCCGCCTGGTAACGCTGGCGCGCGATGTCGTAGACGCCCTCGGCTGCGGCCTGGGACGCCCGCTGTTCGACCTGCTGCCGCGCGATGGACTGCGCGGAGACGAGCTGATCGGCGGCGTCGCGCACGGCGTCGACGATCGCGGCGTTGTAGCTCTCGATGGCCGCGTCGACCTCCGTGGCCTTGACGCGCAGGTTGGCGCGCAGCCGTCCGCCGTCGAAGATCGGAAGTCGCACTGCCGGTCCCACGCCCCACTGCTGGCTGCCCGAGTCAATCAGACGCCCCAGGCCGATGCTCGACAGACCGGCAAAGGCGATCAGGTTGACGCTGGGGTAGAACTGGGTGCGGGCGTAGTCCACCTCCTGCAGCGCAGCCTGCACACGCCAACGCGCTGCGGCAACATCGGCGCGCCGGCCCAACAGGTCGGCGGGTATGGCGCCCGCAGGCGCCGCGCCGCGAATTGCCGACAGCGCAGGAGGCGTCAATGCGAGCGCAGCACTGGGGTGGCCGACCAGCGCACCCAGGGCATTGCGGGTCACGGCCATCTGCTCGCGCAGCGCCTCGATCAGCTGGCGCGTCTCGGGCAGCGCGCCTTCGCCGCGCTGGAGTTCGAGCCGGGTGTCCAGTCCCGCGTCCACCCGTTGACGCACCAGATCCAGCGTCTGCTCGCGCAGCGCCAGCGTGCGTTGCGCCACATCGAGCTGCGCCTGCAGCCTGGCCAGCGCAAACCAGCTGTGGGCGACCTGGGCCGCCAGCAGCACGCGTGCCGCCTGCGCTTCGGCCTGGCTTGCATTGGCGCTGCCCAGCGCCGCATTGAGGGCCAGGCGGTTCTTGTCGAAGAAATCGAATTCCATGCCGGTGCTCAGCTGCAGCGTGGCAAGGTCCCGCGTGGAGCCAGCCAGCGTGGCGGGCACAGCGCCGTTGGCCGTGTAGCGTTGGCGCGTGACATCGAGCGCGCCGTTGACCTGGATGCGATTGGAGGCCGCAACCAGCTCGGTGGCGGCACGGGCCCGCGCCAGCCGGGTCTGCGCCAGCCGCAGACCGGGATTGTCGGCCAGCGCCTGTTCGATCAGCCGGTCGAGCTGCGCGTCGCCGAAGCTGCGCCACCAGTCCTGCGGCACTTCCAGCTGCGCGCCAACCCCAAGACCCAGGGACGCAGCCTCGCGCATACGGGCTTGAGGGCCCACGCCAGACTTATCGGCGCAAGCGCCAAGCAGCAAAACCAGCGCGACTACCGCCGGCAGACGCCGCAGCCGCGCCAACTGCGGCACGAGCGGGGCTCGCGGCAGCGCGACCGGCGCAGCTTCAATCCGCATGGCGCCCCCTGGCTTCCTGAATGGTTTTTGCATTGCCCAGAATACGGCGCAGCATTTGCTTGAGCGTTTCCCATTCCACCTGTGTAAAGCCGGCCAGGTGCGCGTTGTGCACGCGGCTGACGGCATCGGGAATGACTCGGGCCGCCTCCAGCCCTTCGTCGGTCAGTTCGATATTGACGACGCGTCGGTCCGAACTCGAACGCACACGGCGGCAAAGGCCTTTGGCTTCGAGACGGTCCAGCAGGCGCGTCATGGCGCCGGCGTCCAGCTTGCACTCACGCGCCAATTCCGCAACGGTGCGGGCCTGCCCCATGTAGAGCTTGAACATCGGCACCCACTGGGCATTGGTCAGGTCGCTGGCATGGAGCTGATGTTCGACCTCCTGGGCCACGGAGACGAGGATCTGCCGCATGAGATGGCCCACGCTTTGCTCGGGCGCGTAGTCCGCTGCGCGGTAAAACTCGATGGACGCCGTCGGTGCAGGCTCCATCGGCACCAGCTTCGGGCGTGGGGCTCTGGCATTCATGCCGAGATTATTAATTGCCTAAGCAAATACTGTCAAGGCTCTCTTCTTCTCTTTCCCTGACGCCTTCTTTGCCTTGCGGGCAAATGACTAAACTCAACTGCATGGCATCCTCTCACTCCGACGCCCCCAAAGGGTCCCCGCGCTCGCTCTCCGGTCTTTTGCCCTTCATCCGCCCTTACCGCGGGCGCATCGCGCTGGCCCTGCTTTTCCTGGTGATGGCGGCGGCGGCCACCCTGGTCTTTCCGATCGCGCTGCGCGGCCTGATCGATGGCGGCCTGACGTCCGACAAAGGCGAGCAGGCGATGCGGCTGCGCACCCACTTCGTCGAGCTCTTCGGCGTTGCCGTGGCGCTGGGCCTGTTCTCGGCCTGCCGCTTCTACATGGTGAGCTGGCTGGGCGAGCGCGTCAGCGCCGACCTGCGCAACGCGGTCTATGGCCATGTGCTGCGGCAAAGCCCCGAGTTCTTCGAGACCACACAGACCGGCGAGGTGCTGTCGCGCCTGACGGTGGACACGACGCTGGTGCAGACCGTGGTCGGCTCCTCATTGAGCATGGGTCTGCGCAACGCGGTCATGGGCATAGGCGCGCTGGGCATGCTGGTGTGGACCAACCCCTACGTGATGACGCAGGTGCTGGGCATTCTGGTGCTGGTGGTACTGCCCAGCGCCTGGTTCGGCCGCCGCGTGCGTCGCCTGTCGCGCGCCAGCCAGGACCGCGTGGCCGACTCCAGCGCGATCGCCGCCGAAGTGCTCAACGCCATTCCCGTGGTGCAGAGCTACACCGCCGAGACGCGCGAGTCAGAGCGCTTCAATGCCTCCACCACCAATGCCTTCCAGACCGCCGTGCGCCGCAGCGCCGCGCGATCGGTGCTGGTGGCCTTCATCATCATCGCTACCTCGGCCGCCCTGCTGTGGGGCCTGTACCAGGGCACGCAAGCGGTGATGGCCGGGCGCATCAGCGCGGGCCACCTGGGGCAGACGGTGGTCTACGTCATCATCCTGGCCAGCGCTGTGGCCGTGCTGGGCGAGGTCTATGGCGACCTGCTGCGCGCCGCCGGCGCGAGCGAGCGGCTGATGGAGCTGCTCGCCAGCCGATCTTCGATCGCCTCGCCCGCTCAGCCCGCGGCCTTGCCCGCGCCGCGCACCGGCAGCGCCCTGTCGATCGAAGGCATCACCTTCCATTACCCTTCGCGCCCGGCCGCGCCCGCATTGCGCGATTTCTCGCTGGCCGTGCGGCCGGGTGAGACCGTGGCCATCGTCGGCCCCAGCGGCGCGGGCAAGAGCACGGTGTTTCAGCTGCTGCTGCGTTTCTACGATCCTGCCGAAGGCACGATCCGGCTCGACGGCGTCGCCACGCGTGATCTGGCGCTGCAGGACCTGCGCCAGCGCATCGGCATCGTGCCGCAGGACGCCGTGATCTTCTCCACCAGCGCGCTCGAGAACATCCGCTACGGCAAGCCCGGCGCCAGCGACGACGAAGTGCGCGCCGCCGCCCGCGACGCCTTCGCCCACGATTTCATCAGCGCTCTGCCCGAGGGCTACGACACCTTCCTCGGCGAGCGCGGCGTGCGCCTGAGCGGCGGCCAGCGCCAGCGCGTGGCCATCGCGCGCGCCATGCTCAAGAACCCGCCGCTGCTGCTGCTCGACGAAGCCACCAGCGCGCTCGACGCCGAGAGCGAGCGCATGGTGCAGGCGGCGCTGGAAACCGCGATGCGCGGGCGCACGACGCTCGTGATCGCCCACCGCCTGGCCACGGTGCAGAAGGCCGACCGCATCGTGGTGCTGGACCAGGGGCGTATCGTCGAGTCCGGCACGCATGACGCGCTGGTCGCGGCCGATGGCGTATACGCGCGCCTGGCGGCGCTGCAGTTCACCGCCTGAGCCCATGGTCTTCGACGCCGTGATCATCGGCGCCGGCGCCGCCGGGCTGTTCTGCGCCGGCGTGGCCGGCCAGCGCGGCCTGAAAGTGCTGCTGCTCGACCACAGCCCCAAAGTCGCGGAGAAGATCTGCATCTCCGGCGGCGGGCGCGCCAACTTCACCAACCGCGAGGTCGCGCCGGCCAACTTCCTCGGCGAGAACCCGCACTTCTGCCGCTCCGCGCTGTCGCGCTACACACCGCGCGACTTCATCGACCTGGTCACACGGCACGGCATCGCCTTCCATGAAAAGCATAAAGGCCAGCTTTTTTGCGACCGCTCCGCCGAAGACCTGATCCAGATGCTGCTGCGCGAGTGCGACGCCGGCGGCGTGACGCGCCGCCAGCCCTGCCGCGTGGCCGCGGTGCGCTGCGGCAGCGCCGCGCGTTTCGAGATCGACTGCGAAGGCGGCCCGGTGCAGGCGCACTCCGTGGTGGTGGCCACCGGCGGCTTGTCGATTCCGAAAATCGGCGCCAGCGATTTCGGCTATCGCCTGGCCGCGCAGTTCGGCCACCGCATCGTCGAGACCCGGCCCGCGCTGGTGCCGCTGACCTTCGACGGCCAGGCCTGGGCGCCCTATGCCGAACTCGCCGGCCTGTCGCTGCCGGTGCGCATCGAAAGCGGCAGCGGCAAATCGCGAGCGGCCTTCGACGAAGACCTGCTGTTCACCCACCGCGGCCTGAGCGGCCCCGCGGTTCTGCAGATCTCCAGCTACTGGCGCGAAGGCCAACCGGTACGCATCAATCTGGCGCCGGGAGCCACGCTGTCCGAAGCCCTGGCGCAAGCCAAGGCGCGCTCGCGCAAACTCATCGCCAACGAACTGGCCGCGCTGGTGCCCTCTCGCCTGGCCGACGCCTGGGTGCGGCAGGATGCCGACTGGCAGCGCCCCGTCAACGAAGCCTCGGACAAAGCCCTGGCCCGCCTGGCCGAGCGGCTGGCCCGCTGGGAGATCGTGCCCACCGGCACCGAGGGCTACCGCAAGGCCGAAGTCA
>JAURZS010000083.1 GCA_030653255.1 Burkholderiaceae bacterium
CGAGCAGCAGCACCTGCGGCTCCATGGCCAGGGCGCGACCGAGGTCCACGCGTTTTTGCAGGCCGTAGGGCAGCTGTCCGACCGGCGTCTTGCGGTACGCCTGGATTTCCAGAAAATCGATGATTTTTTCGACCGCCTCGCGGTGCTGGAATTCTTCCCGCTGTGCCGGGCCGATGCGCAGTGCCTGCAGCAACAGATTGCTTTTGATCTTGAGGTTGCGGCCCGACATGATGTTGTCGAGCACGCTCATGCCCTTGAAGAGCGCCAGGTTCTGGAAGGTGCGCGCCACGCCCATGGTGGCCACCTGGTGGCTGTTCATGTGCTTGAAGGTCTGGCCACGGAAGGTGATAGATCCTTCCTGCGGCTGGTAGACGCCATTGATGCAGTTGAGCATGGAGCTCTTGCCGGCGCCGTTGGGGCCGATGATGGCGCGGATCTCGTGCTCGCGGACATCGAAGGAGATGTCGGAGAGCGCTTTGACGCCGCCAAAGGCCAGCGAGATGTTCTTGACGTCGAGGATGACGTCCCCGAACTTGCGTTCGGTTTCCGGTGGCGCCTGCGCCACGATGGTTTCGCTCATGTCCGCGCTCATGCTGCCGCCTTCACGGGGGCAAAGGTTTTGGTGTCCACGATCTTCAGCGTGGCGCTCACACTTCCGGTGCGCCCGTCTTCGAACTTCACCTGTGTCTCCACATACTGCTCGGTCTTGCCGCCGTAGAGCGCATCGACCAGCACCAGGTACTTGTCGGCGATATAGCCCCGCCGTACCTTGTTGGTGCGGGTGAGTTCGCCGTCATCGGCGTCCAGCTCCTTGTGCAGCACCAGGAAGCGGCTGATCTGCGATCCGGCCAGCAGTTCGTCGGCGGCCAGGTCGGCATTGACCTTCTCCACGCATTCCTTGATGAGCGCATAGACCTCCGGCTTTTGGGCCAGGTCGGTGTAGCCCGCGTAGGGCAGGTTGCGCCTCTCGGCCCAGTTGCCCACCGCATCGAAATCGATGTTGATCATCACGCAGACCTGCTCGCGACCGTCACCGTAGGCCACGACTTCCTTGATGTGCGGGAAGAACTTGAGCTTGTTCTCCACGTACTTGGGCGCGAACATGGCTCCGTCGTTGGTGCCGCCCTTGATGCGGCCCACATCCTTGACCCGGTCGATGATCTTCAGGTGGCCATGCGCGTCGATGAAGCCGGCGTCGCTGGTGTGGTACCAGCCGTCCGCGGTCAGCACTTCGGCCGTGGCCTCGGGGTTCTTGTAATAGCCCTTGAGCAGGCCGGGCGAGCGCACCAGGATTTCGCCGTTGTCCGCGACTTTGATCTCCACACCGGCGATCGGCACGCCCACTGTATCGGCGCGCGCCTGGTCGTCGGGCTGCAGGCAGACGAACACGGCGGTTTCTGTCGATCCGTAGAGTTGCTTCAGGTTGATACCGATCGAGCGGTAAAAACTGAACAGGTCGGGGCCGATCGCCTCGCCGGCCGTATAGGCCACGCGCACGCGCGACATTCCCAGGTTGTTGCGCAAGGGGCCGTAGACAGCGATGTTGCCCAGGGCGTAGAGCAGCTTGTCCCATGCACCGACCGGCTTGCCGTCCATGAGGGCGGGACCGACGCGGCGCGCCAGGTCCATCGCGGAGGCAAAGAGCTTTCGCTTGATGCTGCTGGCATCTTCCATGCGGATCATCACGCTGGTCAGCAGGCCCTCGAACACGCGCGGCGGCGCGAAATAGTAGGTGGGGCCGATCTCCTTCAAGTCGATGGTCACGGTGGCGGCCGACTCGGGGCAGTTCACCACATAGCCACAGGCCAGCCACTGCGC
>JAURZS010000086.1 GCA_030653255.1 Burkholderiaceae bacterium
GTAAGCAACGGTCTGAGCGGTCTTGACAATACCGCGCCCGCCGCAGGTCGGGCATGGTTCGCAGAGGATCTGGGCCAGCGACTCGCGCGTGCGCTTGCGGGTAAGTTCGACCAAGCCCAGCTGAGTGAAGCCGTTCACAGAGATGCGCGTATGGTCGCGGGCGAGCGCCTTGTCGAGTTCAGCCAGCACGGCAGTCCGGTGGTCGATCGATTCCATGTCGATGAAGTCGACGATGATGATGCCGCCGAGATTGCGCAGCCGCAATTGACGGGCAATGGTCTGCGCCGCTTCGAGGTTGGTCTTGAAAATCGTCTCGTCGAAGTTGCGCGCGCCAACGAAGGCGCCCGTGTTCACGTCGATGGTGGTCAGCGCCTCGGTCTGGTCGAAGATCAGATAGCCGCCGGTGTTGACGTCCTCTGTGGTCAGGGCCTCGGTCTGATCGACGATGAGATAGCCCCCCGACTTCAGCTCGACGCGGCGGCCCAGCGCACGGGCGATTTCCTCGTCGATGGCGTAAAGATCGAAAATTGGCCGCTCGCCCTTGTAGAGTTGCAGCCGCTCGGCGGCGGCTGGCATGAACTCGCGGCCAAAGGCCAGCAGACTGTCGAATTGTTCGCGCGAATCGAGCCGAATGCTCTGCGTCTCCTCGCTGACAAGGTCGCGCAGCACCCTTTGCAGCAGGCTCAGGTCCTGGTGCAGCAGCGAGCCGGGGGGCTGGCGCAGCGCGGCCTCGCGGATGCGCGCCCAGGTCTTGCGCAGATAGGCGATGTCCTCGGCCAATTCGGCATCGCTCGCGTCTTCGCCATTGGTGCGCAGGATGAATCCGCCCTCCCCGCCTGTGAGCGCCTGCAGGCGCGCGCGCAGCGCGTCGCGCTGTCCCGGCGGGATCTTCTGCGAGACGCCGATATGGTCGTCCTGCGGCAGGAACACCAGCAGTCGCCCGGCCACGCTGACCTGGGTGGACAAGCGTGCGCCCTTGCTGCCGATCGGGTCCTTGATCACCTGGACCAGCAACGACTGGCCCTCAAAGACCTGCCGCTCGATGGGGACCAGGGGCTGTGAATTGCGCACCATGGAGGGCGCCTCGCCCTCGGGCTGGCGGTGCCAGACATCTGCCACATGCAGAAAGGCGGCACGCTCGAGACCGATGTCGATGAAGGCGGACTGCATGCCCGGCAGCACCCGCGCCACCTTGCCAAGGTAGATATTGCTGACCAGACCGCGCTCCAGAGAGCGCTCCAGGTGCAGTTCCTGCACGGCGCCGTTTTCGACCACGGCCACGCGGGTTTCCTGGGGTGACCAGTTGATCAGGATGTCTTGTTGCATGTGCGTGCGGACCCGGGGGCGATGCCTTCAGAATTTCAGCCCGAAGGAGCGCAGCATTTGCGCGGTCTCGAACATCGGGAGCCCCATGATGCCAGAGTAGCTTCCGCTGATGTGCGAAATGTAAGCTGCGGCCCGTCCCTGCACCGCGTAGGCGCCGGCCTTTCCGAGCGGCTCGCCGGTGTCGATGTAGGCTTCGATGGCCCGCGCCGATACCGGCGCGAAGCGCACCCGGGATTCGTTGACCAGCACCGCACGACGGCGACCATGCTGCACGGCAACGGCGGTCAGGACGCGGTGCTCATGGCCGGACAACGCACGCAGCATGCGCCGTGCGTCCCGGGCATCGGCCGGCTTGCCATAGATGCATCGACCCAGAGCGACGGTGGTGTCGGCGCAGAGCACCGGCGCCTGCGGCAAGGCGCGGCGGCGCAGGCGCAGCACAGCCGCGTCGAGCTTGAGCGCAGTGACGCGTCGTACGTAGGTCAGCGGCGCCTCGCCGGGCAGCACAGCTTCCAGCGCCTCGGCATCTTCCTGCGCGTCGGCCAGGAGCAACTCGTGACGCACGCCCAGCTGGGACAGCAACTGGCTGCGGCGCGGGCTTTGTGAGGCCAGGTAGACGAACTCCGGCACAAGCTTGGCGCGACTCATTCGCGGTGGTAGGGATGGTTGGTGATGATCGACCAGGCGCGGTACAACTGCTCTATCAACAACACACGCACCATCGCATGCGGCAGAGTCAGGTCGGACAAGCGCAAGCGCTCGTGAGCGGCCGCCTTGAATTCTGGGTCAAGTCCATCGGGGCCGCCAATGACCAGGGCCACGGCATCGTTCTCGGCCGGCCAGGCCTGCAACCGTTCGGCCAGTGCGTAGGTCGACACGGTCGTGCCGCGTTCGTCCAGGGCGACGACACGTGCGCCTTTGGGGATGGCAGCCTGGATGCGCTGGCTCTCGGCGGCCAGCAAGGTGGCAAGGGATCTGGAGCCCCGTGGCTCGGTTTTGACTGCCTTGAGCTCGATCTTGAAATCGGGCGGGAAACGCTTTGCGTAGTCTTCGTAGGCCGTCTGCGCCCAAGGCGGCATGCGCTGGCCCACGGCCACGATCAGCAGCTTCATAGCGGGCCTCAGGGAGCCTTAGCGACGGGCAGCAGACTTCTTGGAAGCCGTGCTGCCAGCGGCTTTGGTCGCGCTGCGAACGCTGGTCCTGGGCTTGGCCTGGGCCGCAGGCTTGGCCACCGGCTTGCCGGCGGACCGGGCTGGAGATTGGGTCGCCGCACGGGATGCGGGTCTGGCAGTGGACTTTCCAGCCGCGGCAACAGCGCCCTTTGCCGGCGCTGCACGTTTGCCTCGCACATTGCTCTTCTTGGCCGCATCACTGGCGGCTTTTTCCATGCGGGCGGCCTGAGCGCCATCTTTGGGCTGACGCGCCGCTTTCTTGGCTGGCGCACGCGCCGCAGGCTGGGGTGCGCCGAGTTTCAGGCGCACGGGCTTGTCGCCCCAAAGTTCTTCGAGGTGGTAGTACTGACGAATGGTGGGCTGCATGATGTGCGCAACTGCCGCCCCGCAGTCGACGATGATCCATTCGCCGTTTTCTTCGCCTTCGATCCGCGGCTTGGGGAAGCCGGCTTCGCGCACGGCATCGCGCACGCTGGATGCAAGCGCCTTGGTCTGCCGGTTGGACGTGCCGGAGACGATGATGACCCGCTCAAACAGTGCTGACAGATGCTCGGTGTTGAACACTTCGATGTCTTGGCCCTTGACGTCTTCCAGCCCATCGACGATGGCGCGCTGGAGTTTCTGGACGTCTTTCTTGGCGACGGAATCCGGTCGGGTTTCAGTGGTCATCAGGCAGTTCTGTAGAGGTGATGTCGATCAATATAACGCGCAACGCCGGGCGAGACCAGATGGTCGATCCCTTGCCCCTGGGCAAGCCGTGCGCGAATTTCGGTGGCGCTGATGGTCATGGGCGGCATTTGCAGCCTCTCGAATCGGCCCTGTGGCAGCGTCGAGGGATCGAATCCGCCAGCGGCGCCCGTGGATTCGGAGCGATCAGCTACAGAAATTATAGCAAGTTCGAGGATCGACTGCCAATCGCGCCAGCGCGTCAGCGCCCCCGCCTGGTCGGCCCCCAGGATCAGGTGGATGCGCAGTCCCGGATGCTGCGCGTGCAGTTCACGCAAAGTATCGACGGTGTAGGTGGGCCCCGCGCGCCCTATCTCGCGGTCATCCACGCGCACACGGGCCTGGCCCTCGAAGGCCAGGCGCGTCATCGCAAGACGGTGCGCGGCTGCCGTGGCCTGACCCGCCTTGTGCCAGCTCTGGCCGGTAGGGAAGACATACAGCCAGTCCAGAGACAGCTGCTCCAGGGCAGCCCGGGCCAGGGCGGTATGGGCCAGGTGCGGCGGATCGAACGCTCCGCCGAATACACCGAGCTCGCGCAGCGA
The DNA here is from genome assembly GCA_030653255.1 of Burkholderiaceae bacterium. GTDB lineage: Bacteria > Pseudomonadota > Gammaproteobacteria > Burkholderiales > Burkholderiaceae_C > JAURZS01. Next base: position 3,767 of record JAURZS010000086.1, read on the forward strand.
GCCGGTCAAACCCACTCCCTTCGGGGCAAAAAGCGCTGGTACAAGGCCTCTTCGGGCGAGCCCGGAGCAGGCTGGCGCTGGTAGGCCCAACTCGCCATGGGAGGCATCGACAACAGGATCGACTCGGTACGCCCGCCGGACTGCAGGCCGAAATGGGTGCCTCGGTCCCACACCAGGTTGAACTCCACGTAGCGGCCACGCCGGTAGAGCTGGAACTGCCGCTCGCGCTCGCCATAAGGGGTGTTGCGCCGCAGCGCGACGATGGGCAAATAGGCGTCCAGGAAGGCGTCACCGACCGCGCTCGTCATGGCAAAACTGCGGTGAAAGCCGAGTTCGGAAAAGTCGTCGAAAAACACGCCCCCGATGCCGCGCTGCTCATTGCGGTGCGCGAGGTAGAAGTACTCGTCGCACCACTTCTTGAAGCGCGGGTATTTGTCGGCACCGAACGGCTCAAGGGCGTTTTTGGCAGTGCGATGGAAGTGCGCCGCGTCTTCCTCGAAGCCGTAGTACGGCGTGAGGTCCATGCCGCCACCGAACCAGCCCACCGGCTTGCCGCCGGCGGGCGTGGCCGAGATCATCCGGACATTCATGTGCACTGTCGGCACATAGGGGTTGCGTGGATGGAAGACCAGCGACACGCCCAAGGCCTCGAAGGGCGCGCCAGCCAGCTCCGGACGGTGCTGCGTGGCCGAAGGCGGAAGTCGCGCTCCGCGCACGTGCGAAAAGCCGCAGCCCGCGCGCTCGAACACCGCGCCGCCTTCAAGGATGCGGGTGATGCCCCGTCCCTGCAGGGGCGAGCCTGCGTCCTTCTCCCAGGGATCGGTGAAAAAGGACGCGCCATCGACGCGTTCGATCGCTTGGCAGATTCGCGCCTGCAAGTCGAGCAGATAGTCGCGCACGGTCTGGATATCACTCATCTGGGAGAAGGCTGTGCCTTGGTTTCGTCTGTCATGAAAACGCCGTGGCTCAGGCGCGCAGCGCCCTGTGGCCGATGTCGTGGCGCATCTGCGCGCCGTCGAACCGAATGCCTGCGGCGACCTCATAGGCGCGCTGCTGGGCAAGCCTGACGGTGTCGCCCAGGGCCGTCACGCACAGCACACGCCCACCGGCCGTCAGTGTCACGCCCTCGCGGCGCAGAGTGCCGGCATGGAACACCACGGCATCCTCACTGGCCACGGGCAGGCCTTCGATGGCGTCGCCCTTGCGCGGCTGCAAGGGATAGCCGTGCGCGGCCATGACCACGCCCAGCGCGGTGCGGCGATCCCATACGAGTTCGACCCGGTCCAGCGCGCCGGAGGTCGCGGCCATCATCACGTCGAACAGGTCGGACTTCAGCCGCATCATGATGGGCTGGGTCTCGGGGTCGCCCATGCGACAGTTGAACTCAAGGGTCTTTGCATGGCCGGCGGCGTCGATCATCAAGCCCGCATAGAGAAAACCGGTGAAAGGAATGCCATCTTTTTCCATGCCCCGGATGGTGGGCAGAATGATCTCGCGCATGACCCTGCCGTGGACCTCGGGCGTGACCACAGGCGCCGGCGAATAGGCTCCCATACCGCCAGTATTGGGGCCTTGGTCGCCATCGAGCAAGCGCTTGTGATCCTGCGATGTTGCCAGCGCGACCACGTTGCGGCCATCGCACATGACGATGAAACTCGCTTCCTCGCCCGGCAAAAACTCCTCGATGACCACGCGCGCACCGCCTTCGTTGTGCTGCACCCCCAGCGGATTGAACTGCGGGTCGGGCGCCAGCATGAAGTCGACAGCTTCGTGCGCCTCTTTCAGGGTGCTTGCCACGACCACGCCCTTGCCTGCGGCCAGGCCGTCCGCCTTGACCACGATGGGCACGCCCCGGGCATCGACGTAGGCATGGGCTGCAGCGGCTTCGGTGAAGGTCTCGTAGTCTGCCGTCGGTATGCCATGGCGCTTCATGAACGCCTTGGAGAAGGCCTTGGAGCTTTCCAGCTGGGCCGCCGCCTGGGTCGGCCCGAAAACGCGCAGTCCGTGCGCGCGAAATTCGTCGACCACGCCTGCGGCCAGCGGGCCCTCGGGCCCCACCACCGTCAATGCGATTTTGTTGTCCAGCGCCCAGGCGCGCAATGCCTTGATGTCGGTCAGGGCCAGGTTCTGCAGGTGTGCATCGAGCTCGGTGCCACCATTGCCGGGGGCCACATGAACCGATTGCACCTTGGGTGACTGGGCCAGCTTCCAGGCCAGCGCATGTTCGCGGCCGCCGCCGCCGATGACAAGTACCTTCATAGGGAGATCGCCGCGTTGTGATAGACCTCTTGGACATCGTCAAGGTCTTCAAGGGCATCGATCAGGCGCTGCATGCGGGCCGCCTCCTCGCCCGCGAGTTCGACCTGGGATTCGCCGCGCCAGGTGACCTCGGCCACTTCAGGAGCCAGACCTGCGCCCTCCAGCGCCTGTTTGACGGCTTCGAAGCCGGCAGGCGGGGTCAGCACCTCGATGGCGCCGTCCTCGTCGGTGATGACATCGTCGGCGCCGGCCTCCAGGGCCACTTCCATGACCTTGTCCTCGCTGGTGCCAGGCGCGAACACCAGTTGCCCGCAATGTTTGAACTGGAAAGCTACCGAGCCTTCCGTCCCCATGTTGCCGTGGTATTTTGAAAAGGCGTGACGGACTTCGGCAACGGTGCGAACGCGGTTGTCGGTCATGGTGTCGACGATGATGGCCGCCCCGCCAATACCGTAGCCTTCGTAGCGAATTTCCTCGTAGCTGACGCCTTCCAGCGCACCCGTGGCCTTGTCGATGTTGCGCTTGATGGTATCGGCAGGCATGTTGGCGGCCTTGGCCTTGTCCACCGCCAGCCGCAGACGCGGGTTGGCGCTGAGATCGCCGCCGCCCTGACGTGCCGCCACCATGATTTCGCGGATCACGCGGGTCCAGATTTTTCCGCGCTTTTCATCCTGCCGGCCCTTGCGATGCTGGATATTTGCCCATTTACTGTGTCCGGCCACGAAGAATCCTTCTGTATTGATTTAATCTACGGCTCTGATTTTACTTTTCCGCCCTTCCCTCCCCTTTGCCGGTAACCGTCATGGCCCAATCGCTGCCCATTGCCAAGAATGCCCTCACTGTCTGCGAGATACTGCCCGCCATGGCCAACCGCCACGGCCTGATCACCGGCGCCACGGGCACCGGAAAAACCGTGACCCTGCAGACGCTGGCAGAGAATTTCTCCCGGATCGGGGTTCCGGTGTTCCTGTCCGATGTCAAGGGCGACCTGAGCGGAATCACACAGCCGGGCAAGATCGGCGACAAGCTGGCAGCGGTTCTCAAGGAACGCGGAATCGATCTACCTGCCTCCCAGGCCTGCCCAGCCCAATTGTGGGACGTCTTTGCCGAGCAGGGCCATCCGGTGCGTGCCACCGTGTCCGACATGGGGCCGCTGCTGCTGGGCCGCATGCTCAATCTCAATGAAGTGCAGGCCGGCGTGCTCAACATGGTGTTTCGCATTGCCGACGACAACGGCCTGCTGCTGCTCGACCTGAAGGACCTGCGCGCCATGCTGGCCTATGTCGGCGAGAACGCGAGCCAGTTCACCACCCAGTACGGCAACGTCAGCGCGGCCAGCGTGGGCGCCATCCAGCGCGGGCTGCTGCAGATCGAAAGCCAGGGCGGCGACAAATTCTTCGGCGAGCCCATGCTCGACATCAGTGATTTCATGCAGACCGATACGGCCGGCCACGGTGTCATCAACATCCTGGCGGCCGACCGGCTGCTGGGGTCGCCCCGGCTGTACGCCACTTTCTTGCTGTGGATGCTGTCAGAGCTGTTCGAGCAACTGCCCGAGATCGGCGACCCGGACAAGCCCCGGCTGGTGTTCTTCTTCGACGAGGCGCACCTGCTGTTCGACGAAGCGCCGAAGGCGCTGGTCGAGCGCATCGAACTCGTGGTGCGCCTGGTGCGCTCCAAAGGCGTCGGAGTCTACTTCGTGACGCAGAATCCGCTGGACATCCCCGACTCGGTGCTGGCCCAACTCGGCAACCGCGTGCAGCATGCGCTGCGGGCCTACACGCCGCGTGACCAGAAGGCGGTCAAGGCCACGGCCCAGACCATGCGGCAAAAACCGGGCCTGGACATCGAGACCGCCATCACCGAACTGGCCGTGGGCGAAGCGCTGGTCAGCTTCCTGGACGCCAAGGGCCGCCCCAGCGTGACCGAGCGCGTTTTCGTGATGCCGCCGGGCAGCCAGATCGGACCGATCACGCCACAGCAACGCCAGGCCCTGAGACAAAGCTCACTGGTGGCGGGGGTCTACGAGAAAGACGTGGACCGCGTGTCGGCCTACGAGACGCTGCGGGACCGAACCGCCTCGGCCGCACAGCCCAGCGGCCCAGCTGGCGGCGCTGTCGGCACGACTGAGTCCGGCGGTCTGCTCGGTGGTCTGAACGATGTCCTGTTCGGACGCACCGGTCCGCGTGGCGGCAAGCAGGAGGGGCTGGTGGAGAGCATGGCGCGCTCCGCCGTGCGCACCATCGGTTCGTCCGTGGGACGAGAGATCATCCGCGGCGTGCTGGGCGGCATCTTCGGTGGCAAAGGCCGCTGATGACATCGCCGGACCTGCCCACTTTCGATGACGTGGCCGCCGCCGCTGGCAGACTCCAGGGTCATGCCCACCTGACACCCGTGTTGCGCTCGCGCACCGCCGACGAACTGCTTGGAGCCCAGGTTTTCTTCAAATGCGAGAACTTCCAGCGCATGGGCGCTTTCAAGTTCCGCGGCGCCTTCAATGCGCTGTCTCGCTTCGACGCTGCACAGCGTCGCGCTGGTGTGGCCGCATTTTCATCCGGCAACCACGCCCAGGCCATTGCGCTGTCGGCCCGCGAACTGGGCATTCCCGCCACCATCCTCATGCCGGCGGATGCGCCCGCCGCCAAACTGGCCGCCACACGCGGCTATGGCGCAGAAGTCATCACCTACGACCGCATGCGCGATGACCGCGACGCCCTGAGCCGCAAGCTGGCTGAAGAGCGTGGCATGACGCTGATCCCTCCCTACGACCACCCGGACGTCATCGCCGGCCAGGGCACGGCGGCCAAGGAACTGTTCGAGCAGACGGGCCCGCTCGACCACCTCTTCACCTGCACCGGAGGTGGCGGCATGACCAGCAGCTCGGCCTTGTCCGCGCACGCCTTGTCGCCCGGCTGCAGGGTCTATGGCGTGGAGCCGCTTGCGGGCAACGACGGCCAGCAGTCTTTTCGCAGCGGCCACATCGTGCGGATTCCCACGCCCGAGACCATCGCCGACGGCGCGCAGACGCAATACCTTGGCAACTACACCTTCGCCATCATCCGGCGCGACGTACACGACATGCTGACCGCCACCGACGCGCAACTGGTCGAGGCCATGCGCTTTTTTGCCGAGCGCATGAAGATGGTGGTCGAGCCCACCGGCTGCCTGAGCTTTGCCGGCGCCCGCCATGGCGGCGTCGACCTGCGCGGCGCCCGTGTGGGCGTCATCGTCAGTGGCGGCAATGTAGACATGCAGCGTTTTGCCAGTCTGCTGGCCTGAACAGGAACCCTCATGAGCGACACCTCATCTCCCAAGGCGGCCGCAGCCGCGGCGCGCACCAGGGTCGATCCCATGGTCCATGTGGTGGACCATCCCCTGGTGCAGCACAAGCTGACGCTGATGCGCAAGAAGGACGCCTCCACCAGCACCTTCCGCCGCCTGCTCAACGAGCTGGCCACGCTCATGGCCTACGAGGTCACGCGCGACATGCCCATGCAGGACGTGACCATCGAGACCCCCCTCGAATCCATGACAGCCCGGGTCATCGACGGCAAGAAACTGGTGTTCGTGTCCATCCTGCGCGCGGGCAACGGCATCCTGGAGGGCATGCTCAGTGTGGTGCCCGGCGCGCGCGTCGGCCACGTAGGGCTGTACCGGGATCCGGACACGCTGATGGCGGTCGAGTACTACTTCAAGATGCCGCAGAACATGGAAGAGCGCGACATCGTCATTGTCGACCCCATGCTGGCCACCGGCAACTCGGCCATCGCCGCGGTCGACAGGCTCAAGAAGCTGCATCCGCGCTCCATCAAGTTCGTCTGTCTGCTGACCTGCCCCGAAGGCATCGCCGCCTTGCGCGCCGCCCACCCCGACGTGCCCATCTACACAGCGGCCATAGACCGGCAACTCAATGAGCACGGCTACATACTGCCCGGCCTGGGTGATGCGGGCGACCGCATTTTCGGCACCAAATAGCCGCCTGTTGCTGCGGTCAGGCTTCGATGAGGTCGCGCGAGAAGGTGGACAACGACTCGACCGCCGTGTCGGTGACCAGCAGGCTGTCCTCCAGATGCATGCCGCCGGTCGTCGGATCGCGGTAGAACACCTCGAAATTGAGCACCTGGTTGGCCTGAACCACCCAGCCGGTGTGCTCGTCCTCGGGCGTGCCCCAGTCGAACACCTGCAAGCCGATCGGATGCACCAGCAGGCTGGTGAGCCTGGGGTCCAGGCCATGCTTTTGCAGCACTGTGGCGGCGGCTTTGGTCATGGCGGAGGTGTGCACCCCGGGTTTGATCTGGGCTTCGGCGGCAGCAAGCGCTTCGGCGACCGCCGCATAGACCTCCCGATGGCGCTTGGTCTCTCCACCGATGACGGCGGTTCGCGCCATATCTGCGTGGTATAGCCGGAACTGACTGATGGCGTCGAGCACCACGGATTCGCCGCCCTTGAACCGCTTTTGCTCGACGTAGTCGTGGTCGAGCACGAAGGCGCCATCGGGTCCGGATACGAAGAGCATGCCGCGTTCACCCAGTGGCTTCGCGCCGCGATCGGCCAGCACGCCCCGGTAGGCCCGGACCATGTCCGCGCAAAGTGCGCCCTCTTTCACAACCTTCGAGGCGGCCGCGACAGCGGCCTCGTTGATGCGCGCCGCCTTCCTGAGGAGATCAATCTCTGCATCCGTCTTGACGGCCCGGATGCGACGGAAATCGAACAGCGCATCGACCGTCGTCAGCCGGTCCCCGACCTTGGCCCTGACTTCGGCGGCGATGCGAAGGTCGTCGAATCCGACCTTGACCTCACCCTTGGGAAAGTTGCGCCCGATGTAGGCCGCGATGGCCGACACCAGATCCGCCGATGCCGAGGCACGCGTGCGCTGAAACAAGGCGCGAAGCGGCGCGCGCAAATCGGTCTCGATGCCCAAGCCCTTGTTGATCGCATCGAGCAGGACGCCGGCGCTGGAATATTCCCAGCCATACGACAGGGTTTCAGGCAGCCAGGTGGGCCGCGTGACCTGGTAGGCAAGGTCGTAGTCGGGCACGATCAGCGCACCACCGATGTCCGGTGAAGCGGGAAACACCGCCGCCGCCCACCGGTCGAAGAAATGGCACAGCGTGGAGTCGGAAGCATGGCCCGACAAGTAACACAGGTTTTCGTCGGTCGAGGCACACAGCAGCGCCAGACCGCGGTCGCGCATCACCTGTCGGGCACGCTCGGTATGGAGCAGGCGGGCTGTCGGCTGGCCGACGTAGGCGGGGGTCGGGGGCTGTTGGGCAACGGTATTCATGGAGTGTCCTGAGTCTGGGGTCCACACGACCATAGGTGAACAGCCCCGTCATGACAAGCAATGAAAGTTGAACCGATAGTTAAGTAAATCTGAAATCAGCAGATTTTTCGTCTTCGGCCACCTGCGCTTTCAGCCAGGACGTGAACAGGCCGATCTTCATGGCCGGGCGGGGGTTGTCGGGTCGCACGACGTAGTAGCCGAACTCCGTCGTCTGCACCCCCGCGAAGGGCTTCACAAGGCGCCCTGCCCGGATGTCGTCGATCACCAGAGCACTTCGGCCCATGGCTATGCCCCGGCCCGCGATCGCGGCGTCGATCACCAGATAAGAATGGTCGAGCCGGGGCCCCCGGTCGGTGTCCACGCCGCGGACCTTGTTGACCTGGCACCACCGGGCCCAGGAAAGGCTGCCGCGGTCCTTGGCGACACTCTCGTCGTGCAGCAGCACATGGTGCCGGACATCGTCCATGACCTTGAGCCTGCCTTCGTCGACCAGCTTGGGGCTGCAGACCGGAAACAGGGTCAGCGGCATGAGCGGAATGGCATAGACTTCGGGAAACTTGCCGGAACCGAAGCGCACGGCCAGGTCCACCTTGTCTTTCGAGAAGTTCACGTTGGCTGGCGTTGACGAGACCCACAGGTCGATCTCGGGATGCGCTTCATAGAAGCGGTGCAGCCGCGGCATCAGCCACTTGAGTCCGAACGACGGGGCCACGCTGACCGTGAGGCGCGTGTGCGACTGGTCGCCGCGCAAGTTGCCCACTGCCGCAGCAAGCCGGGAGAACCCCTCCGTGAGTTCGGGGATGCATCGTTCCGCTTCGGACGTCAGCACCAGCCGCCGGTTCTTCCGGTGAAACAGGACGACGCCGATGCTGGCTTCAAGGGCACGCAATTGCTGGCTGACGGCGGCGGGCGAGACGTTCAATTCCTCTGCCGCCTTCGTGCAACTCAGGTGCCGGGCGACGCTCTCGAAAACACGCAGCGCGTTCAGCGGAAGGCGGGATGTGTCGAACATCGCAGAGGTTCAGTTAAGCCCAGGTTGTCGATCCATGTAGTTTATATCACTTGCCTTTCGACAAGGCCAAGGCGATCATGCCGCTTCAATGTTCGCTCCCGGATCACGGGCGCCTGGTCGACAACTTGAGGAGAAGCGATGAAAGTTACACGTCCCAAGGCAGGCTTCCTGCCCGTTGCATTCATGGCCGTTCTGCTGTCGGCAGCCAGTTTGTCGGCGAATGCGCAGACGCCCGGCGTCACGCCCACCGAGATCCGCATTGGCGCCGTGGGTCCGGCCAGCGGGCCGAACTACATCTATGGCCGTCTGCCGCTCAATGGCGTGGAGACGGTCATCGAGAAGGTCAACCTCGCGGGTGGCATTCATGGCCGCAAGATCACGCTCGTGCGTCAGGACGACCAGTGCGATCCCGCCACGTCGATTGCGGTCACGCGCCGGTTGATTCACAGCGAGAAGGTGTTCGCCATCATCGGCTCGGGTTGTTCGAACGCGATGCTCGCGATCAAGCCGGAGCTGACGCAGACCGGCACGCCGTTCGTCAACATCGTCGCCGCCGCCGACTCGATTGCCAATCCGCCGGTGAAGAATATCTTCACGACGAATCTCAGCAGCGCGCTTGAAAGCCGAGCCCAGGTGCAGTATGCGATCGCAAGCGGCGCCAAGCGCATCGCGATCATCTCGCTGCACGACGCATGGGGACGCGACCGTTACAACCCGATGATCGCGGAGATGAAACGGCTGGGCATCACGCCAGTCGCCGACGAAGAGATTTCGGCCGATGCCAACAGTGCCGCCGCGCAGATCCTGAAAATCAGGGCCGCCAATGCCGACGCGATCATGCTGCTCACCTATAGCAAGCCGACCGCCATCATCCTGCGCGATGCAGTGCGCATGCAGTTCAAGCCGTCGATGATCGCGACCTCGGCGGTCGCGGACCCGCTGGCCGTTCAGGAGCAGGCCGGCGTGCCGGGCGCAACCGATAAGTTCGTGACCATCTCCCCGGTGCGGTACACGCCTTCCAGCCCTGAGGCCGCCGACTGGCGTCAGCGCCTGGAGCGGATGTTCCCTAAGGACAACCTGTCGGCGTTCAACCTGTTCGGGGTGGGCGGCGCGCAAGTCATCTTTGAGGCGCTGCGTCGGGCCGGTCCCGACCTCACGCAGGACAAGTTCATCGCCGCGATGGGCGGCATCAAGAACCTGTCGGTCGACGTGTTCCCCCCGGGCAGCGTCACCTGCAATTCGCCCTCCGACCATCGCTGCGTCCGCACGGTCGCCTGGATTCGGGCGAAGGACGGCAAGAACGAGACGATGGGAACGACCCGGGTCGATTGAGTTCGGCCCATGCTGTCCTATCTGCTGCTCACCGGAGCCGCGAACGGATGCATCTATGGGTTGGTGGCGCTGAGCATCGTGATCCTCGTGAAGGGCACGGGTAGCGTCAACTTCGCCCAGGGTGAATTCGTCATGCTGGCGGGCTTCGTGACCTTCACATTGCATGTGCTCTGGAAGGTCCCCTATGTGCCGGCCATGCTGGCGGCGATTGCCTGCGTTGTGCTCGTCGCCGTGGTGATGTACCCGCTGTTGCGCCCGCTGTTCGACAGAAACCGCAGCGCCAGCTTTCTGGTCGCCACGCTGGGCCTTTCCCTGATTTTCAAGGGGGCCGCGCGGCAGCTTTGGGGCGGGCAAGGCGACGTCAAGACGATTCCCCCGCTGATCGATGCCACCTTTATATTTCTCGACGATATAGTGGTTCGTGCGCAGGATCTGGTGCTGATTGGCGGCGCGCTGCTCGTCATGGGGGTGTTTGCCCTGTTCTTCTCCAAGACCCGCACCGGAAGGTTCCTGCAGGCTGCGGCCGACAATCCCCAGGCGGCGCGGCTTGTGGGCATCCGGCTCGATCGCGTGAACCTCGTGGCCCTGTCTGTTAGCGTGGTGGTGTGTGCCACAGCGGGTGTGCTGGTGGCGCCGGTGACCCTGCTTTACGTGGACATGGGCTTCGGGCTGTTCGTGAAGGGCTTCGCGGCGGCGGTGGTCGGCGGTCTTCTGAGCCTTCCGGGCGCGATCGTCGGCGGCCTGGCCATCGGCATCATCGAAACCCTTGTCGGCGGCTATATCTCGACCAGCATCCAGGAAATCACGGCCTTCATCGTGATCTTCATCGTCCTGCTGTTCATGCCGGCAGGGCTGTTCGGAGCGCGCGCAATGCGACGGGTCTAGGAACGGTGAACATGCTCAGTCCCCGCCGTGCTGCGGTCGTTTTTTTCCTCGTGCTGGCCGTCCTGCCAACGCTGGTCGATCCCTACGTCCTGTTCGTCGCCAACCGGTTGATGATCTATCTGGTACTGGCTCTGGGGCTCAACATCCTGATCGGCTATGCCGGCCAGTTCGCCTTCTCGCATGCGGCGATCTTCGGCATCGGCGCCTATGGCGCAGGCCTGCTGCAGGTCAAGCTCGGCCTGCCCTACGGCGTCGCCGCGATTGGCGGAATCGTAGCCGCGACTGTCATTGGAACCCTCGTCGCGCTGCCTGCCCTGCGACTATCGGGCATGTACCTGGCGCTGGCCACTTTGTCTTTCGCGATGGCCGTGCAGTGGGTCTTCCTGAACTGGAACAGCGTGACCTTCGGCGCCGGTGGCTTTCGCGCCCCTAAACTCGACGTGAGCCCGATCCCGCTCGGTCCCGACACCGCGATCTACTACCTCTCCTGGATCGTCGCGGCGATCGCGCTGGTGGTCAGTGTGCGGCTGGTCAGGTCGCGTCACGGGCGCAGTTTCATCGCGGTGCGTGATGGCGAAATGGCGGCTCAGGCGCTTGGCGTCAATCTACTGAATGCCAAGTTCGCAGCCTTCGCGATCAGCGCGGTCTTCGCCGGCACGGCGGGCGTGCTGTATACGCCCCTGCTGGCATTCGTGTCGCCGGAAAGCTTCGACCTGTTCCACATGATCATGGTGCTGGCCATGGTGATTGTCGGCGGCCTGGGGTCCATCGCGGGAACCGTCATCGGCGTGGTCGCGATGTTCGGGCTCATCGAATTGTTGCGCGATGCCAAGGCGTTTCAGGAAATCCTGCTGGGCGTCATCCTCGTGAACTTCGCCTTGCTGCGCCCGGACGGCCTGGCCTGGCTGCTGCGCAATGTGCCAGGCTGGCGTGAACGGCTGAGCCGGGGCGAACCGGGACCGCCGAAGGTGGCTTCCGGCGCGTCACACACCAGCGGGCCGCCCGCCCCGAAAGAGGAGGCTGTGTGAACCGGCTGCTTGAAGTGCAGGATCTCACGCTCGACTTCGGTGGCTTCAAGGCGCTGGATGGCGCCAGCTTCGAAGTCAACGAAGGCGAGATCGTCGGCCTCATCGGACCCAACGGAGCGGGCAAGACCAGTGTCATCAACGTCGCCTCGGGCTATCAACCTGCGCATGCCGGATCGGTCCGTTTCGCGGGCGAGGTCATCGACGGCAAGTCCCCCGATGCGATCGCCCGGAAAGGGCTGCGCCGGACCTTTCAGACTTCGCAGCTCTTCGGTGGCATGACCGTCTTCGAAAATATGCTGACAGGACTGCATGCAAGCTCCAGCGCCGGAATCCTGGCCGCCGCTTTCAGTACGCGCGGCATGCGGCGCGAAGAAGATGCAATGAAGGAGGAAGCCTGGGAGGCGCTGTGCTTCGTAGGCATGGAGCAGTTCGCCGACCGGCTAGGCACCGCACTGTCGTTCGGCCAGCAGCGCACCATCGAGATTGCGCGGGCATTGCTGGCCCGCCCAAGGCTCTTGATGCTGGACGAACCGGCGGTCGGTCTGAGCTTGCCGCGCCTTGAAGAACTGGCCGCGCTGTTGCAGCGCATACGCGCCGAGAAGAAGATCGCCTTCCTTCTGGTGGAGCATGTCCTGAAGCTCGTGATGAATGTGTCGGACCGGGTGATCGTCATGAACGCCGGCAGGAAGATCGCGCAAGGAACGCCGGCGGAAGTCACCCGCGATCCGCACGTCATCGAGATCTACCTGGGCAGGCAGCATGCTTGAAGTCAGTCACCTCAACGTGTGGCGCGGCGCGACGGAAGTGCTTCGGGATGTGTCCTTCCAGGTGCCGAAAAACACGATCGTCGCGTTGCTGGGCGGCAACGGTTCCGGCAAGAGCACTCTGTTGCATTCGCTCAGCGGGCTGATACGCCCGAAATCCGGGTCCATTCGCATCGACGGCAAGGAGGCGGCCGGCCTCGATCCCGCTGGCGTGCTGGCTTTGCGCATGGCCCAGGTTCCCCAGGGACGGGAAGTCTTTGCGTCGATGACCGTTCGGGAAAACCTCGAACTCGGCGCCGCCCTGCTGCGCGATTCGCGCCGGGTGCGCGAACTTGTCTCTCAGATGCTCGACCGCTTCCCCATGCTGGCAGAGCGCAGCAAGGAGCGCGCCGGCATGCTCAGCGGCGGACAGCAACAGCAACTGGCGATCGCACGCGCGCTGATGGCGCAACCCGACATTCTCATGATGGACGAGCCGTCGGCCGGACTGGCGCCGGTGGTCGTGGACCACATGATCGAAACCATTCTCGATTTGAAGGCGCAGGGCCTGACGATCCTGCTGGTCGAGCAGAACGTGGGTGTCGCCGCCGCCGTGGCTTCATACGCACATGTCCTGCAGGGCGGATGTATCGGGTTCTCCAGCCCCGCCGAAGGCCTGCTCGACAACCCCGAACTTGTTTCGTCTTATCTGGGGCGCTGACATGAATTCCCCACGGCGGGTACTGATCACGGGTGCGACGGGGGGCATGGGCCAGGCCTTCGTCGCAGCTTTCCTTGCGGCGGGCGATGCCGTCGTCCTCGCCGACAAGAGTGCGGCTGCGCTCTCGACGATGAAACGCCGCCTTGGGGCTGCGATCGAGACGCATGTCTACGACCAGGCGGATGCGGTCTCGATCCGGCACCTGGTGTCTGCCGTGCGCGCTGTGGACGTGCTCGTCAACAATGCCGGAATCATCCTGCGCAAGACGCTGCTGGACTCCACCGACGCCGACGTGCAGCGCGTCGTCGCGATCAACCTCACCGGCCCCATTTTGCTGGCGCGGGGCATCGCCAAGTCCATGATCCGAAAAGGCAGCGGCGTGGTCATCAACATCAGTTCCCAGCATGCGTTCACGGGCGCACTGGCGCGTGGCGTTTACAGCACCACCAAGGCCGGAATGGTCCAGTTCACCCGTGTCGCCGCCCGCGAGTGGGCGCCTTGCGGCGTGCGAGTGGTGGGCATCGCCCCCGGCGTCACCGACACGCCGATGCTCACTGATTCGCTGTCCTCGCCTGCATCGCGCGCGAAGATTCTGAGCACCATTCCGCTCGGCCGGGTCGGCACACCGGACGAGGTCGCGGCCCTTGCCGTGTTCCTTGCCTCCAGCGCGGCCGGCTCCATCGTCGGCCATACAGTGGTCTCCGATGGGGGGTCCGTGCTGGTCTGACGCTTCGTCTGCACGCGTTGACGAGCCCTCCCAGCCTTCTACTTCAATAACCGGATTTCCAGATGCAGCAATCTGACAAGACAGCGCGGCAACTGTATGAAGAAGCCATCGCCAGCGGCGCCGGGCGTGCATTCGGCTTCGGCAAGCGCCCTGCGCTCATCAACGTGGATTTCCAGAACGCCTATACCCGCCCGGGCGACTATGGATCGGCCTATGAAGGCCACCCCCGACAGATCGAGTACGTTAACGAACTGGCAAGCCTTGTCCGGTCGCAGGGCGGGCCCGTCGTTTGGACCTACATTGCCTATTCCGCCACCGGCGAAGATTGCGGCGTCTGGAACATCCGGGCCAACTCGCCCGACGCGATCCAGAACATGAAAGTGGGCTCGGCCCGCAGCGAACTCGACGCGCGCCTGCAGATCAACCGCGAGCGCGACGTGCTGTTGAACAAGCGCATGGCATCCGCCTTTTTCGAGACCCACCTCGGCTCGCTGTTCACCTTCCACAAGATCGACACCGTCATCGTGACCGGGGGCTCGACCTCCGGTTGCGTGCGGGCGACCGTCGTCGACAGCCTGTCGCGCGGCTTTCGCACCATCGTCCCGGAAGAATGCGTGGCGGATCGCCACGAGAGTCCGCACTTCGCGAACCTTTATGACATCGCATTGAAGTACGCGGATGTCATCCCGACCGCACAGGTGATCGAGCACCTGCGCAACAGAACAACAGTCAAGGAGAATGCGACTTGAAGCGAGACCCCGGCCTTTACGACTACCTGCCCTACGACGCTGAGCGCCCCAAAATCAAGTGGCCCAATGGCGCCCACGTGGCTTTCATGGTGGCGCCGAACATCGAGTTTTATGAGCTCGACCCGCCCATGAACCCGACCAGGCCCTCGTGGCCAAGACCGGTGCCTGACATCACCGGCTACACCTACCGCGACTACGGCAACCGCGCCGGGTTCTGGCGCATGATGGACGTGATCGATGGCTGCGGCATCAGGGGCACCGTGTCGCTCAACGTGTCCATGTGCGACCATCATCCAGAGATCATCCGCGAATGCGCGAGCCGCGGATGGGAATTCTTCTCGCACGGCACCTACAACGGCCGCTACATGTACAACATGAGCGAAGAGCAGGAGCGCCAGCTACTGCGCGATTCGCTGGACAAGATCCAGAATCATCTGGGACAGAGCCTGGATGGATGGCTCGCTCCGGCCCTGACTTACACCGAGCACACCATCGACATCGTCGCCGAGATGGGGCTGCGCTATGTCTGCGACCTGTTCCATGACGACCAGCCGACGCCGCTCAACACGCGCAGCGGCAAGCTGATCAGCATGCCCTACTCCATCGAGGTCAACGACACCGGATCGTTCAACGTCTACCGGCTGAGTCCCAACCGCTACTGCGAGACGCTCAAGCGTCAGTTCGACCGCCTGTACCAGGAAGGCGAGACATCGGGCACCGTGATGTGCGCGCCGCTTCACCCTTACCTCGTCGGCCATCCGCTGCGGATCGACGCTTTCAAAGAGGCGCTTACCTACATCACCGGCCACGACAAGGTCTGGTTTGCCACAGGCCGGGAAATCGCGAAGCATTTCACCGACAACTATTTCGACGCATTCAAGGCGGCATCGCACCCTGTGGGAGAAGCGCCATGAGCCTGCCGGACAAGTTCTTCACCTACCCGCACCGTTCGTACGGGATGGACCATGACCGCTACGACTGGTCGATCCTGCCGCAGCGCAAGCAAGTGACCTGGCCCGGTGGCGCACGCGTGGCACTCTGGATCAACGTGGCGCTGGAGTGGTTTCCGCTGAACTTCAACGGCGACCCGATCCACCCCCCCGGCGAGTTCGCCTTCCCCTACCCCGACTTGCGCGGCTACACCCTGCGCGATTTCGGCAACCGGGTGGGCGTCTATCGTGTCATGAAGGCTCTCGACCGGTATCGAATCCCGGCGACGGCCGCTGTCAATGCGGCCGTGGCGGCGCGGTATCCCGCTCTGATGGAAAAATGCCTGGCCCGCAACTGGGAATTGATCGGCCACGGTCTCGACATGAACCATCCTCACTACGAAGGCATGCCGGCGGGGACAGAAGAAACACTGATCGCGAAATCGGTGCAGACCCTGCAGAAGGCAACCGGACGGAAGGTGCGTGGCTGGCTGTCGCCTGCCAAATCGGAGTCGTGGAAGACGCTGGACCTGATCGCCGCCGCCGGCATCGAATATGTCTGCGACTGGGGGAATGACGACATGCCTTATGCGATGCGTACCGAGGCTGGTCCGCTGGTCAGCATGCCCCATCCGTTGCTGCTCGACGACTGGGCGATTCTGATCGAAGGGCGGCATTCCGAAGACGAGTTTTGCGACCAGATCTGCGCTCAGTTCGACGTTCTCTACCGGGAGTCGCAGCAGCACGGCGGCCGTGTGATGGCCCTTTCATTGCGCCCCTGGGTCATCGGCCAGCCGTTTCGCATCGGTGCGCTGGAAAAGGCCTTGTCCTATATCGCCTCCCACAAGGACGTCTGGGCGGCCACAGGCTCAGAGATCATGGATGCGTTCAACGTGAATGCGCAGACCCATCCGACCTAGTCCCCTGTTTCGGTCCCATAATTCAGGCATTACCGATCTATGGATGAACCTGACGATGCCAGAGCGCCGTCCGCCCTTGCGCAGCCGGTGCGCTTGCAGGTTTTCCGCGCACTGGTAGTCGCTGGTCCGGCACAACACAAGGAAAAACATGGGCGCACAGTGGAAAGCAAAAGGCAAGGCACAGGCGGCAGACGCCCGGGGCAAGCTGTTCGGCAAGCTCGCCAAGGAAATCATGGTGGCGGCGCGCAGCGGTGCCGACCCGGCGCTGAACTCGCGCCTGCGTCTGGTGGTGGAGCAGGCCCGCAAGGCTTCCATGCCCAAGGACACGCTGGACCGCGCCATCAAAAAGGGCGCAGGCCTCACCGGCGAGACGGTGCATTTCGAGCATGTCATGTACGAGGGCTTCGCTCCCCACCAGGTTCCGGTCATGGTCGAATGCCTCACCGACAACGTGAAGCGCACCGCGCCTGAAATGCGGGTGTTGTTCCGCAAGGGCCAGCTGGGCGCCTCGGGGGCTGTGGCCTGGGATTTCGATCACCTCGGCATGATCGAGGCCGAGCCTGCCGCCGCCGGCGCAGACCCCGAACTGGCTGCCATCGAGGCCGGCGCGCAGGACTTCGAACCTGCCGACGCCGAAGGCGCAACACTCTTCCTCACCGATGCGGCCGACCTCGATCTGGTCAGCCGCGCCCTGCCCGCGCAGGGCTTCACCGTGCTGAGCGCCAAGCTGGGCTACAAACCCCGCAATCCCATCGATCCGGGCAGCCTGAGCCCCGAACATCTGGAAGAGGTCGAGGCATTTCTGGCGGCCATAGATGCCAACGATGATGTGCAAAATGTCTACGTTGGCCTGGCCGGCTGAAGGCGACCCGCGCCGCGAGAAAACAGCTCACCGCCCAAGAAAAAAGCCGCCCTGAGGCGGCTTTTTTCTTGGCCTTGAGGCCCGGTCAGCCCGGAACCTCTTCGGCCTCCGGCTTGGCGCGACCTTCCTTCTTGGGCAGCGGCTGGATGTCGAGTTCGACCTCGCCCGTCTCCACGCCCTTGTCGTCGGTGGTCACCTTCATGTCCACCGTCAGACGGCCACCATCGACAAGGCGCCCGAACAACAGTTCGTCGGCCAGCGCGCGACGGATCGTGTCCTGGATGAGGCGCTGCATCGGGCGCGCGCCCATGAGCGGGTCGAAGCCCTTCTTGGCCAGGTACTTGCGCAGCGCGTCGGTGAACGTGACGTCGACCTTCTTCTCGGCAAGTTGCGTCTCCAGCTGCAGCAGGAACTTGTCCACCACGCGCAGGATGACGGTCTCGTCGAGCGCCATGAAGCTCACGGTGGCGTCCAGGCGGTTGCGGAACTCGGGCGTGAACAGGCGCTTGATGTCGGCCATCTCGTCGCCCGCTTCGCGCGGATTCGTGAAACCGATGGTCGCCTTGTTCATGGTCTCGGCGCCCGCGTTCGTCGTCATGATGATGATGACGTTGCGGAAGTCGGCCTTGCGCCCGTTGTTGTCGGTCAGCGTACCGTGGTCCATCACCTGCAGCAGCACGTTGAAGATGTCCGGATGCGCCTTCTCGATTTC
>JAURZS010000089.1 GCA_030653255.1 Burkholderiaceae bacterium
GTGCAATCTCGTCGGCGTACTCCAGCTTGTAAGCGAGGCCGGAGCAGCCGGTGGTCTTGACGCCCAAGCGCACACCCACGCCCTTGCCACGCTTGGCGAGATAGCGGTTGACCTGCCGCGCGGCAGCTTCTGTCAGCGTCACAGCCATGATGTCAGTGCGTCGCGACGGCTGCTGCGGCGTGCTTTTTCTTGTAGTCGTCCACAGCGGCCTTGATGGCGTCCTCGGCCAGGATGGAGCAATGGATTTTGACGGGTGGCAAGGCCAGTTCTTCGGCGATCTCGCTGTTCTTGAGCGCGGCGGCCTGGTCGAGTGTCTTGCCTTTGACCCATTCGGTCACCAGCGACGACGACGCAATCGCCGAGCCGCATCCGTAGGTCTTGAAGCGTGCATCCTCGATCACGCCGGTCTGCGGGTTGACCTTGATCTGCAACTTCATCACATCGCCGCAGGCGGGCGCGCCCACCATGCCGGTACCGACAGAGTCGTCGCCCTTGTCAAAAGAGCCGACGTTGCGGGGGTTTTCGTAGTGATCTACGACTTTTTCTGAATAGGCCATGGCTTCTTACCTCTAAAGACTGTCAATGGGCGGTCCACTGGATGGAGCCGATGTCGACGCCGTCCTGGTACATCTCCCACAGGGGGCTCAGCTCGCGCAGCCTGGCGACGTTGAGCTTGATGGTGGAGACCGCGTAATCGATCTCCTCTTCGGTCGTCCAGCGACCGATGGTCATGCGCAGGCTGCTGTGCGCCAGTTCGTCGCTGCGGCCCAGGGCACGCAGCACATAGCTGGGCTCCAGGCTGGCCGAGGTGCAGGCCGAACCGCTGGACACGGCCAGGCCCTTGATGCCCATGATGAGCGACTCGCCCTCGACGAAATTGAAACTCATGTTGAGGTTGTGCGGCACGCGCTTTTCTTCGTGGCCGTTGATGAACACCTGCTCGACGCCCTTGAGCCCGGCCACCATGCGCTCATGCAGCTTGCGGATGCGCGCGCTTTCCTCGTGCATCTCTGCCTTGGCAATGCGGTAGGCCTCGCCCATGCCGACGATCTGGTGCGTGGCCAGCGTGCCCGAGCGCATGCCGCGCTCGTGCCCGCCACCGTGCATCTGGGCCTCGATGCGCACGCGCGGCTTGCGCCGCACATACAGGGCGCCAATGCCCTTGGGGCCGTAGGTCTTGTGGGCTGTGAGGCTCATCAGGTCGATCGGCAAGACGGCCAAGTCGATATCGACGCGGCCTGTAGCCTGCGCGGCGTCCACGTGGAAGATGATGCCTTTTGCGCGGCACAGCGCGCCGATGGCAGCCACGTCCTGGATCACGCCGATCTCGTTGTTCACGTACATGACACTGACCACAATGGTGTCGGGCCGGATCGCTGCCTTCAGCGCTTCCAGATCGAGCAGCCCGTCTGCCTGCACGTCGAGGTAGCTGACCTCGAAGCCCTGACGTTCGAGTTCGCGCATGGTGTCCAGCACCGCCTTGTGCTCGGTCTTGACCGTGATCAGGTGCTTGCCGCGGGTCTTGTAGAAATGCGCAGCGCCCTTGAGCGCGAGGTTGTTGGATTCGGTCGCGCCCGATGTCCAGACGATCTCGCGCGGGTCGGCGCCGATCAGGGCCGCGACCTGTTCGCGCGCCCGCTCGACCGCCGCCTCGGCCTCCCAGCCCCAGGCATGACTGCGCGAGGCCGGGTTGCCATAGTGCTCGCGCAACCACGGAATCATGGCGTCCACCACCCGCTCGTCGCAGGGACTGGTGGCGCTGTAGTCCATGTAAATGGGAAAGTGAGGTGTCATGTCCATGGCTGGCTCTGCTGCTGGCTCTACAAGGCGAACGAAATCCGAAGGAAAAAAAGAGCGTGCGTATCAGGTCTTGGAGAAAACATTGCCCAGCGCAAACACCGAATTTGGCGCATTGATGCGAATCGGCTTGACCGCCGGCATGGCAGAGATCGCGCGCTTGACGGCCGGCTTGTCCTCAACCTGCACGCCTTTGGCAATCTGCTCGTCCACCAGCTTTTGCAGCGTGACGGAATCCAGAAACTCGACCATGCGCTGGTTCAGCGAAGCCCACAGTTCGTGCGTCATGCAGCGACCCGCCTCACCCAGGCAGTTTTCCTTGCCGCCGCAGTGCGTCGCGTCGATGGGCTCGTCGACCGACACAATGATGTCGGCCACGGTGATGTCGGCCGCCTTGCGGCCCAGCGTATAGCCGCCGCCCGGGCCGCGTGTGGATTCCACAAGCTCGTGGCGTCGCAGCTTGCCGAACAGTTGTTCAAGATAGGAAAGGGAAATCTGTTGCCGCTGGCTGATAGCAGCCAGAGTCACGGGACCGTTGTTCTGGCGCAAAGCCAGATCGATCATCGCTGTCACCGCAAAACGGCCTTTGGTTGTGAGACGCATCGCTAGCTCCTTGAATTAGGCATTGCTGCCATGAAACCGCCTCGCCAGCACCTGGCTGAGGAACCGTCTCCGCCCATATCGGCATGCCGCTCCTGCTGCATCCGACCCTTCATCAGTCATTGAAAATTGTTGTAGTTGACCGTTATGTTCAAGTATACCACTAAACCCAAACGATTCACTCGGATACATATACTTATCAGTCACTATTTAGACATCAATGTTTAACTCACTAGGGGAAACCATAAGAAGCTGGGGGTGAATCCTGGCATTTCATCCCCCTGCGCTGAAATCTTTCCGGCCGCCTGCCCAACTCACAGCCTGGGTCGGGCCTGCACGGTGGGGATCATGGCCTGCAGGTTGTCGGTACCGGGGGCGCCGAACGCCTGCTGCTTGAGCCGGCCCAACTGGTCGCGAACCTGGGCAGCCTTCTCGAATTCCAGGTTGCGCGCGTGCTCGAGCATGAGCTTTTCCAGCCGCTTGATCTCGCGCGCCACATCCCGCTCGGTCATGTCCTCGACCTTGGCCCGCTGCAGGGCCTCTTGCTCCAGGCGATCGGCCTCCTTGCCTGCCTTTTCGCTGTAGACGCCGTCGATCAGGTCGCGCACCTGCTTGACGATGCTGCGCGCCGTGATGCCGTGCTCCAGATTGAAGGCGATTTGCTTGTCGCGGCGGCGCTGGGTTTCGCCGATGGCGCGTTCCATGGAGTCGGTACGCCGGTCGGCATAGAGAATGGCGCGGCCGTTGAGGTTGCGCGCCGCACGGCCAATGGTCTGGATCAGGCTGCGCTCGGAGCGCAAAAAGCCTTCCTTGTCGGCGTCCAGGATCGCCACCAGACTGACCTCGGGAATGTCCAGTCCCTCGCGCAGCAGGTTGATGCCCACCAGGACGTCAAAGGTGCCCAGGCGCAGATCGCGCAGGATCTCGACCCGCTCCACGGTGTCGACGTCGCTGTGCAGGTAGCGCACCTTCACGCCGTTGTCGCTGAGGTAGTCGGTCAGTTGCTCGGCCATGCGCTTGGTCAGCGTGGTGATCAGAACGCGCTCGTGCTTCTCGACGCGGATACGGATTTCCTGCAGCACGTCGTCCACCTGGTGTGTGGCCGGCCTCACTTCGACCTCGGGGTCGACCAGGCCCGTCGGCCGCACAACCTGCTCCACCACCCGGCCGGCATGCGCCTGTTCGTATGCCGCAGGTGTGGCCGACACGAAGACGACCTGGCGCATGCGCTGCTCGAACTCCTCCAGCTTGAGCGGCCGGTTGTCCAGCGCGCTGGGCAGGCGAAAGCCGTACTCCACCAGCGTGGTCTTGCGCGCCCGGTCGCCGTTGTACATGCCGCCGAACTGGCCCATCAGCACATGGCTTTCATCGAGGAACATCAGCGCGTCGCGTGGCAGATAGTCGGTCAGCGTCGACGGCGGCATGCCCGGCTGGGCCCCCGACAGATGGCGCGTGTAGTTCTCGATACCCTTGCAGTGGCCGACTTCGCTGAGCATCTCCAGGTCGAAGCGCGTGCGCTGCTCCAGGCGCTGGGCCTCGACCAGCTTGCCCATGCCCACCAGTTCCTTGAGCCGCTGGTCGAGCTCGACCTTGATGCTCTCCACCGCCGCCAGCACCTTGTCGCGCGGCGTCACGTAGTGGCTCGACGGATAGACGGTGAAGCGGGGAATCTTCTGGCGCACGCGGCCGGTCAGGGGGTCGAACAATTGCAGCGACTCGACCTCGTCGTCGAACAGCTCGATGCGGATCGCAAGTTCGCTATGTTCGGCCGGGAACACGTCGATGGTGTCGCCGCGCACGCGGAACTTGCCGCGGCTGAAATCCTGGTCATTGCGCTGGTACTGCATGCGGATCAATTGCGCGATGACGTCGCGTTGACCCATGCGGTCTCCGGCGCGCAGCGTCATCACCATCTGGTGGTAGCTCTGCGGCTCGCCGATGCCGTAGATGGCCGACACCGTGGCCACGATCACCACGTCGCGCCGCTCCATGATGCTCTTGGTGCAGCTCAGACGCATCTGCTCGATGTGCTCGTTGATCGAGGAGTCTTTCTCGATGAACAGGTCTCGCTGAGGCACATAGGCCTCGGGCTGGTAATAGTCGTAATAGCTGACGAAATACTCCACCGCATTTTTTGGAAAGAACTCGCGGAACTCGCTGTACAGCTGAGCGGCCAGGGTCTTGTTGGGCGCAAACACAATGGCCGGGCGCCCCAGGCGGGCAATCACATTGGCCATGGTGAAGGTCTTGCCCGAGCCAGTCACACCCAGCAGCGTCTGGAACACCTCGCCGTCGCGCACGCCCTCGACCAGTTGCTCAATGGCCGCAGGCTGGTCGCCAGCCGGCGGATAGGGCATGAAAAGTTCGAAGGGCGAACCCGTAAAGCTCACGAACTCACCCTGCACAGGTACGGGTTCGGCTTCGAGGCTGGCGGGCAAAGTGGCGTTCATGGAATCCGATTCGAGACAGGTAAAATCAAGGGCTTTGCCGACAGCTTAACCGCAGCTTCGGGACTTCGCTTTCATTCTGCAAAGGACTTTTTTCATGTCTCTTTTCACCGCCGTCGAAATGGCTCCGCGCGACCCCATCCTGGGCCTGAACGAGCAGTTCGCAGCCGACGCCAACCCCCGCAAGGTCAACCTGGGCGTGGGCGTGTACTACGACGAGCGCGGCAAGCTCCCTTTGCTTGAGTGCGTGCAGGCGGCGGAAAAAACCATGGCGCAAACGCCCAAGGCCCGCGGCTACCTGCCCATAGACGGCATCGCAGCCTATGACACCGCCGTGCAGTCCCTGGTATTTGGGGCCGATTCCGAGCCTGTCAAGTCCGGCCGGGTCGCCACCATCCAGGCGCTGGGCGGCACCGGCGGCCTGAAGGTCGGCGCCGACTTCCTCAAGCGCCTGAACCCCCAGGCGAAGGTCCTGATCAGCGACCCGAGCTGGGAGAACCACCGTGCCCTGTTCATCAACGCCGGCTTTGACGTGCAGTCCTATCCCTACTACGACGAAGCCTCGCGCGGCGTCAACTTCGAGGGCATGCTGGCCCGGCTCGACACCTCGCCCGAGGGCACCATCGTTGTTCTGCATGCCTGCTGCCACAACCCGACCGGCTACGACCTCACCCCCGCCCAATGGGACCGCGTGGTCGCGACGCTCAAGGCGCGCCGTCTCGTTCCTTTCCTCGACATGGCGTACCAGGGTTTCGGTGAAGGCCTGCGCGAAGACGGCGCCGTCATCGGCAAGTGCGTGGCTGCGGGCCTGACCTTTTTCGTCTCCACCTCATTCAGCAAGAGTTTCAGCCTGTATGGCGAGCGCGTCGGCGCCCTGTCCGTGCTGTGCGAAACCAAAGAAGAAGCCGCCCGCGTGCTGAGCCAGCTCAAGATCGTGATCCGCACCAACTACAGCAACCCGCCCACCCACGGCGGCTCGGTCGTCGCCACAGTGCTCAACACGCCCGAGCTGCGGGCCCTGTGGGAGAAGGAACTGGGCGGCATGCGTCAGCGAATCAAGCTGATGCGCGTGGCCCTGGTGGAAAAGCTCAAGGCCGCCGGCGTCAAGCAGGACATGAGCTTCATCACCCGGCAAGTCGGCATGTTCAGCTACTCCGGTCTGAGCAAAGAGCAGATGGTGCGTCTGCGCAATGAGTTCGGCGTCTACGGCACCGACACCGGCCGCATGTGTGTAGCCGCGCTGAACAATCAGAACATCGACTACGTCTGCGCCTGCATCGCCAAAGTGGTCTGAGCCGACAAAGTTCCGCGTTTGGTGGCCGCACTCTAATCCTTGACACAACCGATGTGAAGTCCCGCAGCACCTGTTATATTGCACTGCAGCATATTCACATCGGAACCCCATGCTTTACCAGCTCTACGAAGCCCAACGCTCGCTCATGGAGCCCTTTTCCGACTTCGCTCTGGCGGCGTCGAAGATGCTCTCCAATCCCAGCGCCCCTTTTGCCCAGCACCCCTTGGCGCAGCGCGTGTCTGCGGCCTATGACCTGGTCTATCGGCTTGGCAAGGACTACGAGAAGCCGGCCTTCGGCCTGACCACCATCGATGTGGGGGGCGTCAATGTGGCGATCCACGAGCGCGTCGAGGTCGACAAGCCATTTTGCGAGCTGCGCCGCTTCAAGCGCTTCACGGACGACCCCGCCACGCTGACCGCCCTCAAGGGCCAGCCCGCTGTGCTGGTGGTCGCCCCGCTGTCGGGGCACTACGCCACGCTGCTGCGCGACACGGTCAAGACCCTGCTGAAAGACCACAAGGTCTATATCACCGACTGGAAAAATGCGCGCCTGGTGCCGCTTTCCCAAGGCGAGTTCCACCTGGACGACTACGTGGGATATGTGGAGGATTTCATCCGCCATCTGCAGGGCATCTACGGCAACTGCCATGTCATCAGCGTGTGCCAGCCCACTGTGCCGGTGCTCGCGGCAGTCTCGCTGATGGCCACGCGCGGCGAGAAGACGCCGCTGACCATGACCATGATGGGCGGCCCCATCGACGCGCGCAAGTCGCCCACCGCGGTCAACAACCTGGCGGCGAACAAGAGCTTCGAATGGTTCGAGAACAACGTCATCTACCGCGTCCCGCAGGGCTTTCCCGGCGAGGGGCGGCGCGTTTACCCCGGCTTCATGCAGCACACGGGTTTCGTCGCCATGAACCCGGACCGCCATGCGCAAAGTCACTACGACTACTTCCGCAACCTGATCCAGGGTGACGATGCCAGCACCGAGGCACACCGCAAGTTCTACGACGAGTACAACGCCGTGCTGGACATGGACGCCGACTACTACCTCGAAACCATACGCACCGTGTTCCAGGACTACGCCCTGGTCAACGGCACCTGGGAAGTGCGCAATGCCCAAGGCCGAAGCGAACTGGTTCGTCCGCAGGATATCAAGACCACGGCCCTGCTCACGGTAGAGGGCGAACTCGACGACATCTCCGGCTCGGGCCAGACCGCGGCCGCGCACGACCTGTGCACCGGCGTACCCCGCAGCCGCCAGGAGCACCTGGAGGCCAAGGGCGCGGGCCATTACGGCATCTTCAGCGGCAAGCGCTGGCGCGAACTTGTGTACCCCAAGGTCAAGGCCTTCATCCAGGCGCACGACAAGCCTTTCAAGCCAGCGACCCGCCCTGCCGTCAAGCGCACAACGGCAACGCGCCGCAAGCCCGCGCACCTGCGCTGATGAGTCCGTGAGGCAAAGGCTGCTCACTGCCCTGCCGCAAACGCAGTGCACGCGCTGCGGCTATCCTGACTGCGCGTCCTATGCGCAAGCCATCGCCGAGGAAGGCGCCCCGATCAATCAATGCCCGCCGGGCGGCGCTGAAGGCATAGAGCGGCTGGCACGCATCACCGGCCGCCCCGTGCAGCCGCTGAACCCCGTGCATGGAAACGAGGGACCGCGCCACACCGCAGTGATCGACGAGGCCTGGTGCATAGGCTGCACCCTGTGCCTGGACGCCTGCCCGACCGACGCCATACTGGGTGGAAACAAGCGCATGCACACCGTGATCGACGCGTATTGCACCGGATGCGAGTTGTGCATTCCCGTGTGTCCCGTCGACTGCATCTCGCTGCGCAATGTGACGGGCGCGCTCAGCGGCTGGGCGGCCTGGTCTGCCGAACAGGCCGATCAAGCCCGCGCGCGCCACGCAAGCCACGTGCAGCGGCGCGAGCGCGAGGCCCGCGAGGCGGCACACCGGCTCGAACGCCTCGCGCCCGGCCAGCTGCCTGAGGCCGGCAGCCCGGCCTGAAGCGCCAGCTCAGCGCGCCGCTGTGTCGATGCGGGCCAGTTCCTGGCGCACCGGCTCGGCGCTGGCGGGGCGCACCACACGGCCGACCTCCTTGCCGTCGCGCAGAAAAACCAGTGTGGGCCACAGTTTGACGCGGTACGACCGCCCCAGGGGCCGGCCGCTGCCATCAGCGACCCGGAAGCGGCGCACCGCAGGGTGATCGGCAAAGGCCGCTGTGATGTGGGGTTCGGCGGCACGGCAGATGCCGCAGTCGGGACTGCCGAATTCGACCACCGTGGGTCCGCTCAGGGCATCGATCTCGGCGCGCTTAGGTTCAGTCTGTGCGTAATGCATGATTTCCTCCTGCGCCATCCTAGCGCCTGGCTGCGCAGCGTGCCCTGTAAGATCCGATTTCCCTCACCCCGATGCCGGCCATGATTCGAAACACCCTTGCCTTTGTCCTTGCCGCCCTGTGCGTGACAGCCTCGCACGCGCAGGCCTCATCCGCCAAAAAGGACCTGATCGCGAAAGTTCTGCAAGCCCAGCGGCCCGCCATCGAAAGCATTGCCCGAAACCTGGCCGAGCAGCCCGCAGCCGATCTGCTGGAACGCGCAGGCGCGGCCATCGGCGCCAGAATTGCGCCCGACAAGCGCGATGCCGTGGCCCGCCAGATTCAGGCCGACGCGCGCAAGTACGTCGACGAGGCCGTGCCCTATGTCCGCGAGCAGGCCGTGCGCCTGGGCCCGAGCACTATCGGCGCCCTTCTTGACGAGCGCCTCAGCGAGGACGAATTACGACAACTGCTGGCGATCCTCGAATCGCCCGTCTATGCCAAGTTCCAGACCCTGGGCGCGGAGATGCAGGAAGTCCTGGGCAAGAAGCTGATCGCCGACACGCAGTCCACGATCGAGCCCAAGATCAAGGCTCTGGAACAAACCATGGCGTCCCGCCTGGGACTGCCGTCGCCAGGCGCCGCGCGGCCAGCGGCGCGCGCCGCAAGCCGGGCCGACAAGGCGCGCTGACGTCCTGTCAGAAAAGAAAGCCGGGCGCGAAAGCCGTCTGCAATAGCATGCGACAGCAGCCGGCGGCTGGCAATTGCAGCCCGCCGCGCTCAGCGCAGACTGGCGTTGAGCTTGTCGAGGGCCGCGGCGCCCGGGCACAGACGGTCGCGTCCGAGCTTGTTCAGCGGCGTGGCGCTTGTGTTGAGGGCCTCGTGCAGGTCGCCGGCCTGCGGCTCCACGAACAGCAGGCCCGTGACGACCTCGCCCTTGGCCTGGTGCGCCTGCACGAAATTCATGGACGCCACCCGGTCGGTCGGGTCGTAGGTTTCGTGCAGCTTGCGCAAGCGCAGCACCATGCCGTCATGCTGCTCGACCTCGACCACTTCGCCCGGACG
The DNA here is from genome assembly GCA_030653255.1 of Burkholderiaceae bacterium. Lineage (GTDB taxonomy): Bacteria > Pseudomonadota > Gammaproteobacteria > Burkholderiales > Burkholderiaceae_C > JAURZS01. The sequence continues at coordinate 9,529 of JAURZS010000089.1, forward strand.
GTATTGCGTGGTCAGTTCCTCGCGCGAGCTGATGAAGTCGATCCGGCTGACGGCTTCGTTGTGCTCGCGCACATAGTCGTAGCTCTTGGT
>JAURZS010000100.1 GCA_030653255.1 Burkholderiaceae bacterium
CGGCCGCCCCAGCGCCCGGCGGCAGTTCCGGCAGCACGGCCGGCGGCGCAACAACCGCCGCCGCGCCGCTGCGCGCACTGCAGGTCAGCGTGGGCAACAGCATCCGCATGGTGCCGGTCGACGAAGTCCTGTACTTCGAAGCCGCCGACAAGTACGTGCGCGTGCTCACCACGCAGCACGAGTACCTGATCCGCACACCGATCAAGGAGCTGCTGCCGCAATTGAGCCAGGATGCCTTCTGGCAGATTCACCGCGGCACCGTGGTGCGGGCCGACGCGATCGAATCCGTTGCGCGCGACGACAGCGGCCGGCTGAGCCTGCGCTTGCGCGGGCGTCCCGACAAGCTGGCGGTAAGCCGGCTGTACGCGCATCTGTTCAAGGCCCTGTAAGGCCGGCTGCGCGCCTGGGCGGGGCCGCGCAGGGCGCGCCACTAGAATCGACGCATGAGTTCCCCCGACAGCAAAGAAGGCCCCCGGCCCAGCAATTTCCTGCGCCAGATCATCGAGCACGACCTCGCCCACAACGCTTACGCCGGCCGCCGCTTCGCCGGCACCCCTGGCGACGCCGCCCATCATGCACAGGGCCAGAGCGACCCGGCCCGCATCCGCACCCGCTTCCCGCCTGAGCCCAACGGCTATCTGCACATCGGACACGCCAAGAGCATCTGCCTGAATTTCGGCCTGGCACGCGACTATGGCGGCGTGTGCCACATGCGCTTCGACGATACCAACCCCGAGAAAGAAGACCAGGAGTTCGTCGACGGCATCCTCGACGCCGTGCACTGGCTGGGTTTTGACTGGCAGGCTTTCGGCGTCAGCCACCTGTACCACGCGAGCGACTATTTCGATTTCATGTACCGCGCCGCCGAATACCTGGTCGAGGCCGGCCATGCCTACGTCGACGAGCAGTCCCCCGAGCAGATGCGCGTGAACCGCGGCGACTTCAACACGCCCGGCACCGACAGCCCGTATCGCAGCCGCAGCCCGCAGGAAAATCTGCAGCGCCTGCGCGATATGCGCGACGGCCGCCTTGAAGACGGCGCGGCCGTACTGCGCGCCCGGATCGACATGGCCAGCCCCAACATCAATCTGCGCGACCCGGCGATCTACCGCATCCGGCGCGCCACGCACCACAACACCGGCGACAAGTGGTGCATCTATCCGATGTACACCTTCGCCCACCCGATCGAAGATGCGCTGGAGCAGATCACGCACAGCATTTGCACCCTCGAATTCGAAGACCAGCGCCCCTTCTACGACTGGCTGCTCGAACGGCTGGCCGAGGGCGGCCTGATTGCGCACCCGCTGCCGCACCAGTACGAATTCGCGCGGCTCAACCTCACCTATGTGCTCACCAGCAAGCGCAAGCTCGCGCAGCTGGTGAGTGAGCAGCGCGTCAGCGGCTGGGACGATCCGCGCATGCCCACCATCGTCGGCCTGCGCCGGCGCGGCTACACGCCGCAGGCCCTGCAGCTCTTTGCCGAACGCATCGGCGTGACCAAGAGCGACAGCTGGATCGACTACAGCACGCTCGAAGGCTGCCTGCGCGAAACCCTGGACACCACGGCGCCGCGCGCCATGGCCGTGCTCGACCCGCTCAAGCTGGTGATCGGCAACTGGGATGCGCTCATGGGCGCCCATGCACTCGACGATTGCTCGGCTCCGGTGCACCCTCACCATGCAGAATTGGGTCGCCGGCAGTTCAAGATGGGGCGCGAACTGTGGATTGAACGCGGCGACTTCGAAGAAGTACCCAGCAAGGGCTTCTTCCGCCTGTACCCGGGCAACAAGGTGCGCCTGAAATACGGCCACGTGATTGAATGCACCGGCTGCACCAAAGACGACCAGGGTCGCGTGATCGAAGTGCAGGCCCAGCTGGTGCCGGACACCAAGAGCGGCACGCCCGGCTCGGACGCCATCAAGGTCAAGGGTGTGATCACCTGGGTTGCCGTCGCTGACGGCCTGAACGCGGAAGTCCGGCTCTACGACCGCCTGTTCCTTGATGCGCACCCCGAAGGCAATGGCCGGGATTTCCTGGAAAACCTCAACCCGCACAGCCTGCGCGTGGTCCACGCCATCGTCGAGCCCTCACTGGCCAGCGCCGTGGCCGACGACAAGTTTCAGTTCGAGCGGCACGGCTATTTCGCAGCCGACCGCCGGGACCATGCACCGGGCAAGCCGGTGTTCAACCTGGCCGTCGGGCTCAAGGACTCCTGGGGCAAATAGCCGCATAGCCATCGAGCCACGCAAGCCGCGGCAGGCGGGTTTTCAGACCCTGGCCTTGGCCGCGGCCCGCGCCCGCGCCAGTTCGTTGTTCCCCTGCGCGGCGCCGTTGGGCGGCACGGTGGATCCCGTGCGGTCCATGACCTCGGCCAGCCGCTCGGCGAGTTGCTCCGGCGCCTGCGGCCCCGTGCCTATCCACTCGCCCGCAGTCAACGTGATGTGGGCCGCCTCAAAAGTGCCTGCGCCCGCGCACAGGATGGTGCGGGTGGGTCCGTCCTGCGAGGCCATCACCAGCATGGCCGGCACCACGGCCGCCGGGTCCAGCGCACGCAGGTCTTCCTCGGACATCAGGCCCTGCGTCATGCGCGTGGCGGCCGTGGGCGCCAGGCAGTTCACGCGGATGTCGTGCTTCGCGCCCTCGATCGCCAGCGTCTGCATCAGGCCCACCAGCGCCATCTTGGCCGCGCCGTAATTGGCCTGGCCGAAGTTGCCGTACAGACCGGTGGAGGAGGTCGTCATCACGATGCGGCCGTACTTCTGCGCGGTCATGATCGGCCAGACCGCCTTGGTGCAGTGCACGGCCCCCATCAGGTGAACATCGAGCACCGTGCGGAAATCAGCCAGGTCCATCTTGGCGAAGGTCTTGTCGCGCAAAATGCCGGCGTTGTTCACCAGCACATCCACCCGGCCCCAGGCGTCCATGGCCTGCGCCACCATCGCCTGCACGGCCTCGAAATCGGTCACCGAGGCACCATTGGCCAGGGCCTCGCCGCCGGCGCGGCGGATTTCCTCGACCACGCTGTGCGCCGCCGTCATGGCGCCGCCCTGGCCGTCGACCGCGCCGCCCAGGTCATTGACCAGCACTTTGGCGCCCCGCGCAGCCAGCGCCAGCGCATGCTGCCGCCCCACGCCGCCGCCCGCGCCGGTCACGATGGCAACCCGGCCCTTGAAATCGATCCCCATGCTTTTTGTCTCCGTAACTTTCAGGTGATGACATACGCCAGCAGCTTCTGGTAGCCTAGGCGGTAGAGTTTCTTACTGTACTGTATGAATTCCCCGCCAACGGACCCCCCATGCTGAGAACGCCTCCCTCCTTCGCCCCCCTGCTGACCCCCCGCGAGCATCCCGCACCGGCCAACTTCATTTTCCGCGGCGACGAGTTGCTGGTGGCCGAGGCCGACCTCACCCTGCCGCACCGCTTCGCCGTCGCCTGGTTCGGGCTGGGCGATGACGCCTTCTATCCGCTGGGCATGCTGGGCGACATGTACTGCCGCACCGCCTGGGTCCCACGTGACGCCCAGCCGCCAGAGGGCTTTGTCTTTCGCAAACTGCGCTCGCTGTTCAATGGCATGGACGAACAGCTGCTGTCGGTGGCGGGGCGCGGCTTCCAGATTGCCGAATGGGCGCGCACTCACCGTTTTTGCGGAGCCTGCGGCACGCCCACCACCCATGTGGCCGGCGAGCGCTGCACCAAGTGCCCGGCCTGCGGCCACATCGCCTATCCGCGCATCTCGCCGGCCATGATGGTGCTGGTCAAGCGCGGTGATGAGGTGCTGCTGGCGCGCCACGCGAATTCACCCACGCGCTTTTTTACGGCACTGGCCGGCTTCCTCGAAGCGGGCGAGTCGATCGAGGACGCCGTGCACCGCGAGATTTTTGAGGAAGTGGGACTGCGCGTGCGCAACGTACGCTACTTCAGCAGCCAGCCCTGGCCTTTCCCGCATTCGCTGATGATTGCCTTCACCGCCGAATACGACAGCGGCGAGATTCGTGTCGACGAGACCGAGATCGCCGAGGCCCGCTGGTTCGGGCCCCAGGGCGAATGGCCCAAGACGCCGCCGCGCGGCTTCTCCATCGCCGGCGAACTGATCGCCGCCAACCTGCCGCCCGGACGCAGCATCTGAGTCCGCTGGCGCAGTCCCTCGAAGGATCAGAAAGTTCCGATGTAGTCGCGCTTGCCTACTTCCACTCCGTTGTGGCGCAGGATGGCGTAGGCCGTGGTGACGTGGAAAAAGAAGTTCGGCAGGCCATAGCTCATCAGATAGGTCCGGGCGTCAAGCGAACGCTCCCTCGGGGTTCCGGGCTGAATCACGACGGTGCGATCGTCCGTCGCATCGAAGGCAGATTCCGGCAAGGTGTCGATGAAAGACAGCGTTTTGGCGATGCGCGCCTGCAGATCCGCAAAGGTACGCTCCGTGTCTTCGAAGGTCGGCACAGGAACATTCGCCAGGCGCGCCGACAGGCTCTTGGCAAAGTCTGCCGCCACCTGAACCTGGCGCGTCAGCGCAAACATGTCGGGATACAGACGCGCCTGCAGCAGGGCATCAGGGGCGATCTTTTTCGATTCCGCATGGGCTTCGGCCTTGGTCAGCACGCCGCTCAAGGCGCCCAGGATTTGCCGGAAAACCGGCACAGAGGCGGTGTAGATGGAAAGGCGCACGGTGTCATCCTTGGTTTTTGAATAGGGGTTCATTCTGCGTCCGGCGGCTGGACGACAGCGCGCACTCAGCTCAGCGGCCGCTTGAGCCGGATTTCCTCGATCTTGACCTCGCCCACGGGCACCGTGCGGGCGGTGGACATCTCGCGCTTGAAGCCGGCGAGTTCGAAAAAGCGCATGGCGCGCTCGTTGGCCAATGGCAGCCAGACCGTGACCAGCGTGCAGCCTTCTTCAAGCAGACCCTCGCGCGCCGCGTCCCACAGGGCCAGGCCGGCGCCGGTGGACCAGTGTGAGGGCAGCACATACGCCGCCCAGATTTCTCCCGTGGTGGGCGGCGTACCCTCGTCGCGGGAGCGGTCGAAACCGATGAAGCCCACGATGCGGTCCTCGTCGATCGCCACATGCACCTGCGGCTCGCTGAACTCGATGGCCTCCTGCCAGTACTTCAGGCGCCGGCTGGCGGTGGGCGACTGGAAATGCGCCTCGGGCAGCAAGCCCTTGTAGGCGGCTTTCTGCACGGTGGAATGAATATCGGCTATCGCCTGGGCATCGGATCGGCCGGCGGGGCGGACCTCGAAAGAAAGGGGGCTGGACATGGCGACTCGCTGGTGTTTGGCAGGCAGCGATTGTCGCCCAAACGGCGCCGGCAGCGAGCTGCCGCACGCGAGCACACGAGCGGGGCCGCTTGTGGCAGAATTTTTCAGCGTGCGTATCCTCGCCCGCTGCGGTCCCTTGCGCCGTCAGAGGAGCTTCCATGAATCTGTCTGTTCCGGCCACCTTGCAGCGCCTCGGCCTCATGGGCCTGCTGGCCTTGGTGCTGGCTGCCTGTGGCGCCAACGCCGACACGCCCTCGTCTGCCGCGCAAAGCCCGCAGGCCGCGCGCGCACCCACAGCCACAGACCTGCTCGACTGGGCCGAGGCCACCTACCCCGACCTCTTCCCCGGACACCCGGCCAACCAGATCTGGGCGCCCTACACCTACCGCTACTACGAGTCCGGCGCCACCAAGAACTACCTCGGCGTCACGACCGACGGCCATGTCTATGCCATGGGCACCCTGGTGGACGGCGGTGGCCTGGCCTATGTCGCACCGCTGTCGAGCTTTGCCTGCCGCATTTTTCCCGCGGACTGCGCCACCACCGTCCCCGGCACCACCACTGTCGCGGTGGGCTCCGGCGGATCGACGGCCGCCGTGCTGTGCGACTACAGCGCCAGCCTGCTCAACTCCGTACTCAACCTGATGAGCACCAGCGCCATCGCCTGCACCGGCAGCCAGCGCACATTCACCGGCACCGGCGTGCCCGACCATGCGCCGGGCACCTTCCCCAATGCCAACAATCCCACGGCCATCTCGTCGCAGAACGTGCGCTTCACGACCACCGTCAATCCGGCCGTGATCACTACCGGCTCGGTCGCGGTCGACCACATCCTGGGTTATGCCAAGAACTCGGTGAAGTTCGACCCCTCCACCGCCGAGAGCTACCAGAATCAGGGCATATGGAAGATCGAGGCGCTCAACCAGACCTACTTCCGTTTCGGCACCGATTCCAGCAACGCCCATGTGCAGCCCAACGGCGCCTACCACTACCACGGCATGCCCGAGGGACTCATCACACTGCAGAACAAGGGAACTGGCATGACCCTGGTGGGCTTTGCAGTGGATGGTTTTCCGATCTACGCGCGCTACGGCTACACGGTGGCCGGCAACGCCGCCAGCGGCACCAAGGTCATGAGTTCGAGCTGGCGCCTCAAAACCACGCCTTCCACGGGCCGGCCTGCCACCAGCACCGTGGCCATGGGCACCTTCACGCAGGACTACGAATACGTCGCCGGCCTGGGCGACCTCGACGAATGCAACGGCCGTGTCGGTGTCACGCCGGAATTTCCCTCGGGCATCTACCACTACTACATCACAGACAGCTTCCCCTACATACAGCGCTGCGTAAAAGGCACGGCTGCGTCCACCACGGGCGGTTGATGGGCGCACTGCGTCAGCACCCGGGCGTCGTCGCTGCTGGAGGCTGGCTCGCGGACCGGTTCGCAAGCCAGGTCCTGTGCGCGGCGGTTGCCGCCCTGCTGCTATGGCAACCCGCCAGCGCCCACCTGATGCCCGCCGGCCAGGGCACGATCAACATCCGCGAGAACTCGGCCTATGCATTGATCTCGGTTCCCGTGGCGGCCCTGTCCGGGTTCGACGACGATGGCGACGGCCGCATGAGCCTGGCCGAACTGAACCGCCATCGCGCGGCCCTGCTGCGGCAGGTTGACGACCGGCTTGCCCTGCACAATGCCGGCCAGGCGCCGCGCACCGTGTTCGAGGACCTGCTCATCCCGCACGAGCACCCGCCCGAGCCGCCGGGCCCGAGCGCCTACCTCACCAGCATGCGCCACCTGCAGTGGCCCTCCGCCCCTGAGGCGCTGACGCTGCGGGCCTCCGTGTTCGAAGGCCCGCTGTCGGGCCAACCTCTCGCACTGCGCGCCACATGGGACGCGCGCAGCGAACCCGTCGTACTGACCGCCGGACACGCACAGCACACCTTCTTCCAGGGCCCTGCGGCCACCTTCCAGCGCTTCATGCTGCTGGGCGCACAGCACATACTCACCGGCTGGGACCATCTGCTGTTTCTACTGACCGTGCTGGCCGTGGGCGCGGGCTGGCGCTACTGGCTGGCGGTGACCGCGAGCTTCACTGTGGCCCACAGCATCACACTCACCCTGTCTGCGCTCGACCGGCTCTCCCTGTCTGCCGCCATCGTCGAGCCCCTGATCGCAGCCAGCATCGTGCTCATGGCCCTGGACCGCCTTTGGCGCGGTGAGGGCGGCGCGCGCGAGCGCGTGCTGCTGGTCTTTGCCTGCGGCCTGATCCACGGCCTGGGCTTTGCGTCCGGCCTGCGCGAACTCGGCGGCGTCGGCGAACACCGCTGGGCAGGCTTGCTGGGCTTCAACTTCGGCGTGGAGCTCGGTCAGCTGGTTTTTGCCAGCCTTGTGCTACTGCTGCTCGGGGTCTTCCAGAGATGGCGAAGCGCGGCGGCGCCTGCTGGGGCATGATTCGGCTATCGTGAAGCTCTTCTCCTGCGCCCTGGCCGCGCTGTTGGCGGTCCTTGCGGGAGCCTCCCAGGCGGCCCCGCCCTTCGAAGACAGCATCGCCCAGCGCACGCTGGCCTGCACCGCCTGCCATGGCTCCCAGGGCCGCGCAGGCCCCGACGGCTACTATCCGCGCCTTGCCGGCAAGCCGGCGCAGTACCTGTACCACCAGCTGCTGAATTTTCGCGACGGCCGCCGCCACTACGACCTGATGACACGGCTGGTCGACCCCTTGAGCGAGGACTATCTGCTCGAAATCGCCCGCTATTTCTCAAGTCTGGACGTCCCCTACCCGCCGCCCTCATCCGCGCCGGCCGACCCCGCCGCATTGCGCAGCGGTGAGGCCCTGGCGCTGCGTGGCGACCCGCAGCGCCGGCTGCCAGCCTGCGTGCAATGTCACGGCCAGACCCTGATGGGCATGCTGCCCGCAACGCCCGGCCTGCTGGGCCTGCCACGCGATTACCTCAGCGCCCAGCTCGGCGCCTGGAAAACGCAGCAGCGCCGCGCCCACGCCCCGGACTGCATGGCCCGCATCACCCAGCAGTTGAGCCTCGCGGAGCTGAATGCCGTGGCCACCTGGCTGGCCGCCCAGCCGGTGCCTGCCCACACCCGGGCAGCCGCAGCGCCGACCGCACCCCTGCCGCTTGAATGCGGCAGCGCCACCAGGGCCGGCCAATGAGCGAATCGCCCGTTCCAATGCGTCATGGTGCACGCCTGCCGGCGCGCATCCTGATCGGACTCGCGGCGCTGGCCGGCGTGGTGGCACTTGCGGCGGTGCTGGTCTGGCACCTCAACCTGCGCGATGAGCCCGATCTGTCCGCCGAGGCCGTCTCCGCCACGCAGGGCGCAGCGCCCGACCATGCCGCGCAGGTGGCACGCGGCGCCTACCTTGCGCAGGCCGGCAACTGCATGGCCTGCCATACCGCGCGCGGGGGCGCCGCCTTTGCAGGCGGACGACGCATCGACACGCCTTACGGCGGCGTCATGTCGAGCAACCTCACCCCCGATGCCGACACCGGCATCGGCCGCTGGACGCCCGCGCACTTCTGGCGGGCCATGCACAACGGCCGCTCCCGCGATGGGCGGCTGCTCTATCCGGCTTTTCCGTACACCAGCTTCACGCAGATCACGCGCGCCGATTCCGACGCTCTGCACGCCTACTTGCACAGCCTGCCCGCGGTCCGGCAGGCCAATGCGCCGCACGATCTGCGCTGGCCCTATGACAGTCAGGCGGCGCTCGCGGTCTGGCGTGCGCTGTATTTCAAGCCTGAGCGCTTTGAAGCCGACACCGCCCGCAGCGCCGCCTGGAACCGCGGCGCCTACCTGGTGCGTGGTCTCGGGCACTGCGCAGCCTGTCACAGCAGCCGCAACGCCCTGGGCGCCAGCATCGATCCGCTGGGCCTGGCCGGCGGACCCATCCCCATGCAGAACTGGTACGCGCCCTCGCTGACATCCCCCAGCGAGGCAGGCCTGGCCCATTGGGATGCGCGCGACATCGTGGCGCTGCTGCGCGACGGCGTGTCGCGCCATGCTTCGGTCAGCGGCCCGATGGCCGAAGTGGTAGCGCGCAGCACGCAACACCTGTCGAGCCAGGACCTCGATGCGATGGCGGAGTACCTTCTGGCACTGCCGCAAACCGTGGCACCGAACGTGGCCACGTCCGCAGCACCCGCAGCGGCAAGGCCGGCATCGCCGCAGGCGCTTCGCGGCGCCAAGCTCTACGAGCAGCAGTGCGTCCACTGCCACGGGGACCAGGGTCAGGGCATCGCCTCGGCCTACCCGGCACTGGCAGGCAACCGCGCCGTGACGCTGAGCAACCCAGCCAACCTGGTGCAGATCGTCCTGTACGGCGGCTTTGCACCGGCCACAGCGGGCAATCCCCGGCCTTACGGCATGCCGCCTTTCGTCACCGTACTCAGCGACGATGACATCGCGGCCGTACTGACCCACATCCGGGGCGCCTGGGGCAACGGCGCCGGCGCGGTGTCGGAGTTCGACGTCAACCGCCATCGGCAAGCGAGATAATACGCAGATCAACTCCGGAGCACGATCATGGCCAAGGGCGACCAGCGCAGCAACAAAATGACCAAGAAACCGAAGAAAGACACCTCGCCCCCGAAGCCGGTGTCGCCTGACGCCGTACGCCCCACGATCACCACCGGTGTGATCCCGCGCGGCAAGGCTGCCAAAAAGCCGCTCTGAATCAGGACGGCAGGCGCTCTATGACCTGGTGCGCGACCTGCTGGAGCAGCGCCGCATCGACCTGCTGCGGCGCAATCTGCGCCAGCGGCAGCAGCACAAAGGCGCGCTGCGCCATGCGCGGATGCGGCACGCACAGGCGCTCGCTTTCAATGCGCGCATCGCCGTAAAGCAGCAAATCCAGATCCAGGGTGCGCGGCGCATTCCGGTACGCGCGCTGGCGCCCTGCTGCGGCCTCGATAGTCTGAAGGGCATCGAGCAAGTCCGGCGCCGTCAGGCCGGTTGAAATTTCCACCACCGCATTGATGAAGTCCGGGCCGCTCGCGTCCAACGGTGCGCTGCGGTACAGGGACGAGGCGCGCACCATGCGGGAAAGAGGCAGCCGGGCAATCGCCGCGATGGCCGACTTCAGCGTGGCCGCGGCGTCCCCCAGATTGGCCCCCAGGGCAATCCACGCGCTCACCTCGTCGCGTGCGGCGCGTTCACTCTTGGCATTCATGAATGCGCGCCGGCCCCGGTGTCAGTCACCGCCGCCGGACGCACTGCCGCCTGCGCCCGGCGCGGACCCGCGCGACCCACCGGGCTTGCGGCGCCGGCGACGCTTGCGCGGGGCACCCGACGGGCCTTCGACGCCCGCAGCCCGGTCGCCTTCGCCGTCTTCATGTCCATCAGCCTCATCGCTAGCCGGCCGGCTAGCGCCACGCGCCGCAGCGGCAGCGGGCGCTGCCGCTGCCGGCGCCAGGCTTCGCACACGCGGGCGACTCTGCTGCTCTGCGCGCACCTGATCGATCAGGTCCTCGCGCACGGCGTCGCTCGCCTGGCTGAACTCCTGCCACCAGTCGGCCAGCACCACATCGACCTCGCCCACATCCGCGCGCAGCCGCATGAAATCGAAAGCAGCGCGAAAGCGCGGCTGATCCACCAGACTGAACGGCGTATTGCCCACGCGCTTGTCGAAACGCGGCTGCATCATCCAGATCTCGCGCATGTCGGCGGCAAGCTTGCCGCGGCCCGACACATCGCCGATGCGCGCGTCAAAGGCCTCGTCGATCGCATCCTGCAGCGCGCCTTGCGCCGGCTGGCGCTGGCGCAAGCGGGCGTTCCAGCCGTCGCGCACATCGGACCACAGCACGCAGGCCAGCAGGAAACTGGGCGCAACGGGCTTTTCCTCACCGACGCGCCGGTCAGTGTCCTGCAGCGCGGCCTTCACAAAGGGCTGTTCTGCGCGCTCGACCACCACGTCAAGCAGAGGATAGATGCCGCGCGCCATTCCCAGCGCGCGCAACTGCGCCACACTGGCCAGCGCATGGCCGGTCTGTAGCAGCTTGAGCATTTCGTCGAACAAACGGCTCTGCGGCACATCGGCCAGCAACTCCTGCGACTTGACCAGGGGCGCCGCCGTCTTGGCCTCGAGCTTGAAGCCCAGAGCGCTGAGCTTGGCTGCGAAGCGCACGGCGCGGATGATGCGCACAGGGTCTTCGCGGTAGCGCGTGGCCGGATCGCCGATCATGCGCAGCACCCGTTTCTTCACGTCCCGAATGCCGCCGTGGTAATCGACCACAATCTGGCTGCGCGGGTCGTAGTACATCGCGTTGATGGTGAAGTCGCGCCGCACGGCGTCTTCCTCCTGCGGCCCCCAGACGTTGTCGCGCAGCACGCGTCCGCTCGAATCGACTGCGTGCTTCATGCCCGCGAGCTCATTGCGGCTGGTCTTCTCGTTGCCGGCCACCTGTTCGGCCGCAGCGTTGTCCATGTAAGCGCGGAAGGTCGAGACTTCGATCACCTCGTGTTCGCGGCCGCGGCCATAGACCACGTGCACGATACGAAAGCGCCGCCCGATGATGAAGGCGCGGCGGAACAGGCTCTTGACCTGCTCCGGCGTCGCATTGGTCGCCACATCGAAGTCCTTGGGCCGCAAACCCACCAGCAGGTCGCGCACCGCGCCACCCACCACATAAGCCACAAAGCCGGCCTGCTGCAAGGTCGACACCACATTGAGCGCGCGCTCGTCAACCAGCGTGGGGTCGATGCCGTGCACCGCAGCGCCGACTTCCTCCCGCTTGCCGAACTGAGGTTTGCGGCTGCCGCCCGACGGGCTTTTGCCCAGCAATTTGTCAATGAACTTTTTAATCATGGGATCGTGTCAAAACAGGTCCAGTATGCGCCATTTGCGCTCGATGGCGATGGCGCGGAGATCGGCATCCGGATTGGTCGCCACAGGCACGTCGACCCGCTCCATCAGGCTCAGGTCGTTGATGGAATCGGTGTAGAACGTGCTGTGCACATCGCCCCAGCCCAGGCGCCGGGATGCCAGCCATTGTTCCATGCGCGCGACCTTGCCCTCGCGCGCGGAGGGCACGCCGCGGATTTCGCCGGTGATCCAGCCGTCGGCACCACGCTCCAGCTCCACCGCGATCAGCTCCTTGACGCCGAAGGCCTCGGCAATCGGCCGCGTCACGAATTCATTGGTCGCGGTGATGATGAGGGTCTGGTCACCGGCGCGCTGGTGGGCGCGAACCAGGGCGCGGGCCTCCTCACGCAAGGCCGGGCCGATCACGGTTTCCATGAAGCGGGCATGGGCCTGTGCCGCCGCCTCGGGCCCGCGCTCGCGCACGGCGGCGGTGGCAAAACGCACGTATTCGTGGATGTCCAGCGTGCCGGCCTTGTAGTGCTCGTAGAACTCGTCGTTCTTCTCCTTGAAGACCAGGGGATCGGTCCAGCCGATGTCCTGCGTGAAGACACCCCAGGAATAATCGGAATCGATGGGCAGCAGCGTGTGGTCCAGATCGAACAGGGCAAGTCGCATCAAGAGTTTTCCAGCATGGCCTTGATCAGGGGAATGGTGATGGCGCGCTGGGTCTGCAAGGCATATCCGTCGAGCTGATCGAGCAGCTGCACCAGGCTGCCCAGGTCGCGGCTGAATCGCGTGAGCATGAAGTCCATCACCTCGTCGCCAAGGAACACGCCGCGCGCATCGGCCTGCTGCCGCAGCACGGCGCGGCGCTCGGACTCGTCGAGCACATGGAGCTGGAACACATGGCCCCAGCCCAGGCGACTGCGCAAGTCCTCGCGCAATTGCAGATCCGACGGCGGCAGCGCGCCAGTCGCCAGCACCCAGCGCTGGTGCGTCTGCGCATTGACGAACCAGTTGAAAGCCGCATGCTGCTGCACCGCGGTGTAGAGATGCACGTCGTCCAGCAGCACCACGGCCCAGGTCTCGTCGAATTCTGGCGCCTCGTGCACGCCGGCGTCGAGCCAGCCCACGCGCCCACCCTGTTCGCGCAAGGCCTCGTGCACGGACTTGAGCAAATGCGTCTTGCCGCTGCCGCCTGGCCCCCACAGATAGGTCGGCACCGGCGAGCGTGTCGGGTTTCCCGCCCACAGCCTCAGATGCGCCAGTGCGGCCTCATTGGGGCCGGCAAAGAAATTGGCCAGCGTGGGGCCGCTGGCCAGGCCGATGTCGAGCGCGATCTGTTTCATGCTCAACCCTGGTACAGCCGGCTGCCCAGATAGACGGCATGGGCACGCCGCATCGCCACCAGCAGCACGGCGCTGGCCGGCAGCGCGATCAGCACGCCCACGAAGCCGAATATCTGGCCGAAGGCCAGCAAGGCAAAAATCACCGCCAGCGGGTGCAGGCCGATGCGCCGCCCCACCAGGCGCGGCGTCAGGTACAGGCTCTCGATCAACTGCCCCGCACCGTACACCACGGCGACCATGACCAACGCCTTGATGGACGCGAACTGCAGCAAGCCGGCCAGAACCGCCAGGATCAGCCCCACGCCGAAGCCAAGATAGGGCACAAACATCGCCAGACCCGTGAAAACGCCGATGGGCAGCGCCAGGTCCAGCCCGAACAGGGCCAGCCCCAAACTGTAGAAAATCGCCATGATCATCATCACCAGCAGTTGCCCGCGCAGATACTGCCCCAGCACGCCATCTGCCTCGGTCGTGAAGCTGTCGTAGCCGGCGCGCGTGTGCGGGGGCACCAGCGCCGTGGCCAGCGCGACAATGCGCTTCCAGTCCATCAACAGGTAAAACAGGGCCACCGGCGTCAGCAGCGCATTGCCCAGCACCGTCAGCGCGATGCTGCCGCCCATCCGCAGCGAGGAAAGCACCGAGGCGAACATCTCGTCGAAATTGGTATTGAGGTAGCGCAGCACAAAAACCTTGACGCTGGCGACATCCAGAGAGACAGTGACGCCGTACTGCGCCAGCCAGGGCGTGAGCCAGGCGTTGAGGCGCTCGGCGAGCAAGGGCACCTGATCGCGCATCAGCGGAAGCTCCTTGGCCAGGATGGGCACCACCATCAGCGCCACTGTGAGCGCAGCCAGGATGAACAGGAGCTCGACCACGATCACTGCCAGCACGCGAGGCATGCGCCCTGCGGCCATGCGGTCGAGCCAGTCGACCAGCGGCGTGAGCGTATAGGCCAGCACTGCCGCCACGACGAAGGGCGTGAGCACCGGGCCGAGCAGCCAAAGCAGCAGCGCGGCGACTGCCGCGATAGCGAGCCAGGCGAACACATGCTTCTGCGTGGAGGTAAATTGCATAGAGGCGGGTCTGAACAACCCGTAAAATCAGCACTCGAATTCTATCGGGCCGCGCCACCAGCGGCTTTCACCGACCCCGTCCAGGCCACCGCATGAGCAATTCCCCCCTTTCCTACAAAGACGCAGGCGTCGACATCGACGCGGGCGACGCGCTGGTCGAGCGCATCAAGCCACTGGCCCGCAAGACCCTGCGCGAGGGCGTGCTGGCGGGCATCGGCGGCTTCGGCGCGCTGTTCGAGGTGCCCAGGCGCTACAAGGAGCCGGTGCTGGTCAGCGGCACCGACGGCGTGGGCACCAAGCTGCGCCTGGCCTTCGAGTGGAACATGCACGACACCGTGGGCATCGACCTGGTCGCCATGAGCGTCAACGACGTGCTGGTGCAAGGCGCGGAGCCCCTGTTCTTCCTCGATTACTTCGCCTGCGGCAAGCTCGATGTGGACACCGCCGCTGCCGTGGTCGGCGGCATCGCCCGGGGCTGCGAGCTGTCTGGCTGCGCCCTCATCGGCGGCGAGACGGCCGAGATGCCGGGCATGTACCCGGTGGGCGAATACGATCTGGCCGGCTTTGCGGTGGGCGTGGTCGAGAAATCCGCCATCCTCACTGGCGCCGATGTGCGCGCCGGCGACGTCGTGCTGGGGCTGGCCAGCAGCGGCGTGCACTCCAACGGCTTCAGCCTGGTGCGCAAATGCATAGAGCGCGCTGGCGCCGCGCTGCCCGCCAGCCTGGACGGACGCCCTTTCCGCCAGGCCGTGATGGAGCCGACCCGGCTCTACGTCAAAAGCGTGCTCGGCGCCCTGGCCCGGCACCCGGTCAAGGCCCTGGCCCACATCACCGGCGGCGGCTTGCTGGAAAACATTCCCCGCGTGCTGCCCGAGGGCCTGGCCGTGCGTCTGCAAAAAGGCAGCTGGCCGCGCAGCGAGCTGTTCGCCTGGCTGCAGCGCACCGCAGGCATCGACGATTTCGAGATGAACCGCACCTTCAACAACGGCATCGGGATGGTCCTGATCGCAGCCCCCGAGCAGGCCCAGGCTCTGGCCGCCTCGCTGCGCGAGGCTGGCGAACAGGTGTTCGATATTGGCCGGGTGACCCCCCGCAGCGCTGCCGATCCCGCCGTGACCGTCTCCTGAGGTCACACGCCGCCCTGCGCGTCTCCGCGGGCGGGCCGGGGAAACCGGGCTGGACAACGGTGAGAATTTGTATCAAACTCACTGCCCCCGTTCTCTTTCCGGAGCGTTTTCCCATGCCCGTGATCGCAGTGGTCAACCGCAAAGGCGGCAGCGGCAAAAGCACGCTGGCCGCCCACATAGCGGCTTGGTGCGCGCGCCAGGGCAGCTCCGTGATGCTGGGCGACGTCGACCGGCAGCAGTCCAGCCGCGCCTGGCTCAAACGCCGCGATCCCAGCCTGCCGCAGATCGCGCCCTGGGCGCTGGACCAGAAAAACATGCTGCGAGTGCCCTCGGGCATCACGCACGTGGTGCTGGACACGCCCGGCGGCCTGCATGGTTTCGAGCTGGCACGCATCGTGATGTTCGCCGACGCCATCGTCATGCCGCTGTGCAACTCCGTGTTCGACCGCGAGTCCGCCGCCGCCTGCCATGCCGAGTTGATGACCCTGCCGCGCGTGAGCTCGGGGCGCTGCCGGCTGGCCACCGTGGGCATGCGCATCGATTCACGCACCCATGCCGGCCAGACGCTGCGCGAGTGGTCCGATGCACTGGGCGTGCAATACCTGGGCGCGCTGCGCGAGACCCAACTCTACGTGCGCAGCCTGGAGCGCGGCATGACCGTCTTCGATCTGCCGCCGGCGCAGGCCGCTACCGACCTGAACCAGTGGGCCACTCTGATCGACTGGCTCCGTCCCATTCTGTATCCGGTTCAGGCCGCCAACGACGCCGCGCCTGCCGCCGCCGAGGCATCGCCGGCTTCCAGAGCCATACCGCCGGCGCTGCTCGCTGCGGCGCGGGAGCAGTCCGCCCGCCCGCAGGGCACCCGTTCGCCGCGCGCCACCGTGGCCAGTTCCTTGTCGGGCAGCCTGAAACCGGCCCAGGAATCCCTGATCCACGGCAGCCGTCTTTCCGTGATTGGAACCCAGCGCGCGCCGGTATTGGCCAAACCGGCAGCGCAGCCAGCCCTGGCGCGCAGCGTCCCGTCGGGTGACGGCCTGCAGATTCCGTCGTTCCTCAAGCGCGGCGCCTGAATCCGGCGGGACCTGGTGTCCTAACTCCTGGCGCGGCGCAAGGCGCTGACCCGGTCGGCGATCGCATCGATGTCCAGCGCCTCTTCGGCATGGGCCAGATAAGTTTCGAGATCGCTCACCGCCCGGGCGTCCTGCCCCCGGGCCGCGTAGGCCAGGCCGCGGTCGCGGAAATCGCCCCATGACTGGGGCAGCAGCACGATCAGCCGGTCCTGCACCGCAATCAAACGCGACCAGTCCTGCTGCGAATGGTGGATCTCCTTGAGATTGCGCAGCATGCGCGCAATGATGTCCCGATGCGGCGCGGACTGCAGATACAGGCCCAGCGGCACCTCGAATTCATCGACCAGCCCGCTGCGCCGCCGGTAAGGCTCCAGTTGCTCGCTCAACTCCTCGCGGCTCAGAGAGCGGCCGCTGACCGGATCGATCACCACCTGCCCCTTGGGTAGATGGACCTTCAACATGAAATGGCCCGGAAAGCTCACGCCACGCGCGTGCAACCCCAGGCCCTGCGCCAACTCCATCCAGAGCACCGCAAGCGAGATCGGGATGCCCCGGCGCGTGCGCAGAACGACGTTGAGGTAGCTGTTTTCAGGGTCGTAGAAATCGTTGACGTTGCCGGCGAAACTCAGGTCGTGAAAGAAAAACTGATTGAGCACGCGCAAGCGCTGCAGCGGTGCGGCATCCGCCGCCAGCCGGCGCTTGACCCGGGCCAGCAGCTGGTCAACCTCACCCAGCACCTGCTGCACATCGAGTTCGGGGTATTCGTCCTGCGCCAGGCTGATGGCAGTCTCCAGCAGGGGGAAATGGTCGTCGCTTTGCACCAGCGAAGCGAAATATTGGAGCGGAGTCGGTGCGTCAAAACTCAAGGACATGGGTCTTTGTAAAGGACACGCTCCGTGGCGTCAACCCCGGCGCCGGCTTCAGCGTCGCAGCAACTGCCGCAGCTGGACTCCGGCCAGGCGCAAAACGCCGAAATAGACCAGGGCGCCGCCCGCCAGCACCAGCGCCAGCAAAACCACACGTCTGAGCGCGTCCGCGCGCAGCGCGGTCCAGGGCACGACCCAGGCCGCACAGGCCAGAAAAGCCGCCAGCAAGGCGCTGGCCGCCAGCACCTTCAGCGCGAAGACGCCCCAGCCCGGCAGCGGCCGATAATTGCCGCCACGCCGCAGCCCGTGCAGCAGCCACAGCGCATTGATCAGGGCGCCGATGCCGATCGAAAGCGCCAGACCCGCATGTTGCAGCCAGGGCACCAGCGCAACATTGAGAACCTGCGTGAGCACCAGCACCACCACCGCGATGCGCACCGGTGTGCGGATGTCCTGGCTGGCATAGAAACCCGGCGCCAGCACTTTGATGGCGACCAGCCCGACCAGACCGGCCCCGTAGCCCATCAGGGCTGTGGTGGTCTGCTGCACATCACGGTCGGTAAAAGCGCCGTAGTGGTAGACCGTGGCCACCAGCGGCTGCGCAAACACCAGCAAGGCCGCCGCCGAAGGAACAGCCAGCAGCACGACCAGGCGCAGTCCCCAGTCGAGCATGGCCGAATACTGCGCGGTGTCGGACGCCGCCTTGGCCGCCGCCAATTGCGGCACCAGCACCACCCCCAGGGCCACGCCCAGCAGGGCGGTCGGGAACTCCATCAGGCGGTCGGCATAGCCGAGCCAGCTCACGCTGCCAGGAATCAGGTGCGAGGCAATCTGGGTATTGATCACCAGCGATATCTGCGCGACGCTCACCCCCACCAGCGCCGGCAGCATCAGGCGCAAGACACTGCGGCAGCCCGGGTCCGTCGCCGAGGCCCGCAGCCGCGTCCAACCCAGGCCGATGCGCGGCAGCAGGCCCAGCCGCCGCAGGGCGGGCACCTGCACACCCAGTTGCAGCACCCCGCCCAGCATCACTCCTGCGGCCATGGCATATATCGGCTCCAGACCCTGGGCGCGAAACCAGGGCGCCCCCCACCAGGCGGCCGCAATCATCGCCACGTTCAGCAGCACCGGCGTGGCCGCCGGCACGGCAAAACGCTTCCAGGTGTTGAGCACGCCCGAGGCCAGAGCCACCAGCGACATGCAGGCGATATAGGGGAACATCCAGCGCGTCATCAGCACCGCCGCTTCGAAGCCCTGGGGCGACTGTTTCAGCCCGCTGGCAATGGTCCAGACCAACACGGGCGCGCCCGCCACCCCCAGGACGCAGGTCAGCACCAGCGTCCAGGCCAACAGCGTGGCCACGTGATCGATCAATACATGCGTGGCCTCGTCGCCGCGCTGCGCCCGCGTGGTGGCCAGCACCGGCACAAAAGCCTGGCTGAAAGCGCCTTCGGCGAACAAACGGCGGAACAGATTGGGAATGCGGAACGCGACATTGAAGGCGTCGGTCATGGCGCTCGCCCCGAAAGTCGAGGCCATCAGCAACTCCCGCACCAGGCCAGTGATGCGCGAGGCCAGGGTCAGGAGCGAAACGGTGGATGCGGATTTGAAAAGGCTCACCGGGCCGAGTTTAAAGGGCCGCGAGAGGTCCGCGCGGTCCATTCTTTGTCAGGTTACAATAGAGAGCTTTGCTGGCAACATCCTCAGACACAAGGAACCAAATATCATGGCATCAGCCAAACCCAAAAAGAAGAACCCGCGCCTCGCGTCGGGCCGCAAGCGCGTCCGCCAGGACGTCAAACTGAACGCAGCGAACACCTCGCTGCGCTCCAAATACCGCACCGCGGTGAAGAACGTCGAGAAAGCCGTCGCCGCAGGCGACAAGGCAAAGGCGACCGAACTCTTCGCCAAGGCACAAAGCATCGTGGACACTGTCGCCGACAAAGGCATCTTCCACAAGAACAAGGCCGCTCGCGACAAGAGCCGCCTGAGCACCAAGGTCAAGGCGCTCGCCACGACCGCCGCCGCCGCGAAGTAACTCCTTCGCAACCAGCACGGGTGGGGTCGGCAACGAAACCTCCCGCCGTTTGTAACGGGTGCGCTGCCAGCAAAGTCCAACAGCCGTCGCAAGACGGCTTTTGTTTTTGACAAACACATCCTCACGCAATGCCGTTTTCCGGCCAGCAGTGCCAGCGGCAATAATCTAGCCCATGCGACCACTCGAAGGAATCACCATCGTCGCGCTCGAACATGCCATCGCAGCGCCATTTGCAACCCGCCAGCTCGCCGATCTCGGCGCGCGGGTCATCAAGGTCGAGCGACCCGGCAGCGGCGACTTCGCGCGGGGCTATGACCACCGCGTGCGCGGGCTCTCCTCGCATTTCGTCTGGACCAACCGGTCCAAGGAAAGCCTGACCCTGGACCTGAAGAACCCGCGTGCAGCGCAACTGCTCGAACGCCTGGTGCTCGAAAAAGCCGATGTGGTCGTGCAAAACCTGGCCCCTGGCGCCGCCGAGCGGCTGGGCCTGGGCTATGCGCGACTGTCCCGGGCCAAGCCCGGCATCATCGTGTGCGACATCTCCGGCTACGGCGCAGACGGCCCCTACCGCGATAAAAAGGCTTACGACCTGCTGATCCAGAGCGAAGCCGGCTTTCTGTCGGTCACCGGCACGCCCGAGCAGGCCTGCAAGGCCGGCTCCTCCATCGCGGACATCGCCGCCGGCATGTACGCCTACAGCAACATACTGGCCGCGCTGCTGCAGCGCCAGCGCACCGGCGAGGGCCGGCACATCGATCTGTCGATGCTCGAGTCGCTGGTCGAATGGATGGGTTTTCCGATGTACTACGCCTTCGAGGGCGCGCCCCCGCCGGCGCGCAACGGCGCGGGTCACGCGACCATCGCGCCGTACGGCCCCTTTCCGGCCAGCGACGGCGAAGTCATGCTCGGCCTGCAAAACGAGCGCGAATGGCTCGCCTTCTGCGAACACGTGTTGTGCCAGCCGCAACTCGCGCAAGACCCGCGCTTTGCCGGCAACGCCCAGCGCGTGGCCCACCGCGACACATTGAGCGCACTGATCGGCCAGGCCTTTGCCACCCTGACGCGCGCGCAGGTCATCCAGCGCCTCGAAATCGCGCAGATCGCCAGCGCCAATGTCAACGGCATTGCCGACGTCTGGGGCCACGAGCAGCTCGCCAGCCGCGCACGCTGGAGCGAGGTCGGCACGCCCGCCGGACCGATTCCCGCCCTGCTGCCGCCGGGCTTGCAGGCCGGCGAAGCACGTATGGACCCCGTGCCCGCGCTGGGAGAGCACACAGCTTCGGTGCTGACCGAACTCGGCGTCTCGGCCGCAGAGTTGGCCAGCCTGCGCGCCGAGGGCGCGGCCTGAGCCTGCGCTGCAGCCTGCCGGCACGCCGCAGCAGGCTTATTTGTCGGGAATGAGGCAAGCCTCGACGGTCTGCAGCTGGTTGTCGCGGGCAAAATTGAGCACGAAGTCCCAGGCCATGGGCTCGGCGTCGCGCAAGGCACTGTTGACCACCACGCACTTCACGCCGTTGATCACCGTGGGCACACACCAGGGCGAGTAGCCCAGATGGCTGCCGGGCTGGGCGCCGCCAGGCCGAAAGGAACTCAGCACGCCGGCGAGGCGTTCGGCCCAGTCGCTGGGGCGAAACGTCTTGCCCTCAAGGGTCACGCCCTGGATGAATACTTCTTTGGCGGCGCTTGAAACCATCGCTTGGAGGTGAAAAGAATAGGCCGGTGAATGCACCGGTCATGCTGCGATGCAGCATACATTCTAAAGCCCCGGACGCGCCTGCGCCGCCCACGCATTGCAGTCATGCGGAAATGTCAAGGAAGCCGCACAGGGCTGCGCCTAGAATCTCCGTTCCCGTTTCCGGAGATCCCACCCATGACCGCATTCATCGAAGCCGCCTCGCCCCACACCATGAACACCTACGGCCGCCTGCCGATCGCGCTGTCGCACGGCCAGGGCGTTCGAGTCTGGGACGTCAACGGCCGCGCCTACATCGATGGGCTGGGCGGCATCGCGGTCAACACCCTGGGCCACAACCACCCCCGGCTGGTGCCGGCCCTGCAGGACCAGATCGCCCGGATCATCCACAGCTCCAACTACTACCACGTGCCCAACCAGGAAAAGCTCGCAGCCAAGCTGGTCGAACTCTCGGGCATGACCAACGTCTTCTTCTGCAACACCGGCCTGGAGGCCAACGAGGCCGCGCTCAAGCTGGCGCGCAAGTTCGGCCACGACCGCGGCATCGAGCGCCCCGAAATCGTGGTCTACGAAAAGGCCTTCCACGGCCGCAGCATCGCCACGCTCAGCGCCACAGGCAACGCCAAAGTCCAGCAGGGCTTCGGCCCGCTGGTCGAGGGCTTCATCCGCGTGCCGCTCAACGACATTGAAGCAGTCAAAGCCGCCACCCAGGGCAATCCCAATGTGGTGGCCGTGTTCTTCGAGACCATCCAGGGCGAAGGCGGCATCAACCCGATGCGCATCGACTACCTGCAGCAATTGCGCCGTCTGTGCGACGAGCGCAACTGGCTGATGATGATCGACGAAGTCCAGTGCGGCATGGGACGCACCGGCAAGTGGTTCGCGCACCAGTGGGCCGGCATCAAGCCTGACGTCATGCCGCTGGCCAAGGGCCTGGGCTCGGGCGTGCCGGTAGGCGCGGTGGTGGCTGGTCCGCGTGCGGCGAACATCTTCCAGCCGGGCAACCACGGCACCACCTTCGGCGGCAATCCCCTGGCCATGCGCGCCGGCCTCGAGACCATCCGCATCATGGAAGAAGACGGCCTTCTGGCCAACGCCACCACGGTCGGCGCGCACTTCAAGGCGGCACTCGCGCGCGAGCTCGGCGCGTTGCCGGGCGTGCGGGAAATCCGCGGCCAGGGCCTGATGATCGGCGTCGAGCTCGACAAGCCCTGCGGCGAACTGGTCCAGCGCGCCTGCGACAAGGGACTGCTGATCAGCGTGACCGCCGACACCGTGATCCGCCTGGTGCCCTCGCTGATCATCACGCAGACAGAGGTCGATGAAATCGTGGCAATCCTGTGCCCTCTGGTGCGGGATTTCCTTGGAGAAAAAGGATGAGCATTGCAGCCCCCCGGCATTACCTTCAGTTCAGCGACTTCAACGCGGACGAATACGCCTACCTGTTCAAGCGCGCCGCGCTGATCAAGAAAAAATTCAAGGCTTACGAGCGGCATCAGCCCTTGACCGACCGCACCCTGGCCATGATCTTCGAGAAGGCCTCGACACGCACCCGCGTGAGCTTCGAGGCCGGCATGTACCAGCTCGGTGGCAGCGTCGTCCACCTGACCACGGGCGACAGTCAACTGGGCCGGGCCGAGCCGATCCCCGACAGTGCCCGGGTCATCAGCCGCATGGTCGACCTGGTCATGATCCGCACCTACGGCCAGGACAAGCTCGAAATGTTCGCCGAACACTCGCGCGTGCCCGTCATCAACGGCCTGACCAACGAGTTCCACCCCTGCCAGATCCTGGCCGACATCTTCACCTACATCGAACACCGCGGCAGCATCCGTGGCAAGACCGTGGCCTGGGTGGGTGACGGCAACAACATGGCCAACACCTGGCTGCAGGCCAGCGAGATCCTCGGCTTCACGGTGCACGTCAGCACCCCCGGTGGCTACGAGGTGGACCAGTCGATTGCGGGCATCCGTTCAGCGGAGAGCTACAAGGTCTTCAAGGACCCGATGCAGGCCTGTGCCGGCGCCGACCTCGTCACAACCGATGTGTGGACCAGCATGGGTTACGAAGCCGAGAATGAGGCGCGCAAGAAGGCCTTTGCCGACTGGTGCGTGGACGCCGAGATGATGCGCGCGGCGCAACCCGACGCGCTGTTCATGCACTGCCTGCCCGCGCACCGCGGCGAGGAGGTCGAGGCCGAAGTCATCGACGGCCCGCAGTCCGTGGTCTGGGACGAGGCCGAGAACCGGCTGCATGTGCAGAAAGCCCTGATGGAATTCCTGCTGCTGGGCCGGCAGTAAGTCAGCGACGGCGCGCCAGCGTGCGCCTGGCGCGCTCGATCACCGGGCCATCGATCATGGAGCCGTCCACCTGAAAAGTGCCACGGCCCTCAGCGATGGCCTTGTCACCTTCGCTGACGATGCGCTCGGCCAGGGCAATCTCCTCCTTCGAGGGGGCGAACTCCTCGTTGAGCACCGCCACCTGCAGGGGATGGATGCACGAGGAGCCGGTAAAACCGAAGCGGCGCGACCTGCGCACCATCTCGCGAAAGACCTCGATGTCCTTGAACTGGGCAATGGAGCCCAGGAAGCCCAGCGGCCGCACGCCTGCAGCGCAGGCGGCAAAAATCATCTGCTGCTTGGGCTGCAGCAAGGTTTCCTCGCTGGGCTCGAAGCCGCATTCGAGGGATAGATCCTCGCTCGACAGCATCATGGCCACTACGCGCGGCGATGCCGATGCGATCTCGCGCATGCACTCGACTGCCTCGGGCGTCTCGATCGCCACCAGAAAAGACGTGTGCCCCAGCGTCAGGCCCTTGCGATGCTCGCATTCGCTGACCAATTCGTCGAGCAGCCGGACGTGCGAAGGGCCGTCGACCTTCGGAATCGTCAATCCCTTGACATGCACGCTGACCGCCGCTTCGACATCGCGCACGGCCAGCGACAAGGGCCGATTGATCCGCACGATGATGTCTGCGCTGCCTGTGGCGACATGGGCCAGCGTCTCGCCGAGCATCTCGCGGGCGCGGTCTTTTTCCTGAGGCGGCACCGCATCTTCAAGATCGATCGTCAGCGCATCGGCGCCCACGGTGGGCGCCTTGGCGATGAACTTGGGGCTGTTGGCCGGGACGTAAAGAATAGACCGCCAGGTGGGCAGCAGACGCTTGCGGCGGGCTTGGTAGAGTGCTTCCATGGGTTCGCGCTTCGCCTCTTCAATCCGATGTCAGATTGATGGCGCGGGTGACCTGGCCCCATTGCTTGCGTTCGGCCGCAATGTAGGCCTTGAAAGACTCGGCCGAGCCACCGACGACTTCCGCACCGTTGAGCTTCTGCCGGAATTCCGGGGTGTCGATCACGGCGTTGATATCGGCGTTGAGCTTGGCGATCACCTCACGCGGCGTGCCCTTGGGCGCGGCGATGCCGAACCACGAGGTGGCCTGATAGCCGGGATAACCGGATTCGTCCAGCGTGGGCACATCGGGCAGCAGCGGTGAGCGCTTGAGACTGGTCACGGCGATGGGCCGCACACGGCCGGCCTTGGCCAGCGGCGCCCAGGTCAGCACGTTGTCGATCGTGAACTGCAGATTGCCGTTGACCACGTCGAGCAGAACCTGCGGGCTGCCCTTGTAGGGGATGTGCTGGAACTTCACGCCGGCGCGCGGAGAGAACATTTCGGCGCTCAGGTGACCGCTGGAGCCGATGCCCGGTGTGCCGAAAGTCAGCTGCCGGGTCTTGGCCAGATCGACCAGTTCCTTGACCGACTTGACCGGCACTTCGTTGCCCACCGACAGCAGATTGGGCGTGCGCGCCACGATGACTACCGGCTCCATCTCCTCACCGATGTCGAAGGGCGGCCTCTTGAACACGTTCGGGTTGATGGCGTTGGTCGAGACATTGGCCAGGAACAGCACATAGCCGTCAGCAGGTGCCTTGACCACGGCGCCTGCGGAAATGAAGCCGCCGCCGCCGGGCCGGTTTTCGATCACGACCGGCACATTCCAGCGGGCCGACAAGCCGGCGCCGACCGAGCGCGCCACCGTGTCGCTGAAGCCGCCCGCCGTGAACGGCACATGGATGGTCACCGGCTTCGCAGGGAAAGCGCCCTGCGCGAGGGCGCCTCCAGCGCCCAGGCAGGCGATGCAGGTCGCAGCCAGCAAGGCGCGGCGGCGCAGAGTTGCAATGGAATTCATGTCTGTCTCCTAGTTAGGTCGCCGCCGGCCAGGACTCGTGGACCGGTCGATCGACATCGTTGTTGGCAAGCGCCAATATATTAGCCCTTGATTCCCAGTTCGCGAACCTGTTTTTCCAGCCCCATGATCTGCAGGGTTGACTGGCCGGCGCGAATCTTCGCACGCACACCCTCTTCCTTGGCTTCGCGATCCAAGCTGACCTGGATGGCGCGCTCGACGTCGTTCTGCTGCACGAGAACGAGCCCATCACGATCCCCGACGATGACGTCGCCGGGTTCGATGCGGACACCGCAGAAGTCCAGCGGCACATTGATTTCGCCAGCCTGGTTCTTGGTCGTGTCCTTGATGCACACGCCGCGTGAAAACACCGGAAAGCCCATGGCCGCCAATGAGGCTGTATCGCGCACGGCGCCATCGACCACCAGGCCTGCGATGCCACGCTGCTGCGCACACAGGGTCATGATGTCACCCCAGACGCCGGCGTCCAGGAAGCCGCCGCAATCGACCACCAGCACGTCGCCCGGGCTGGCCCGATCAATGGCGAAATGCAGCATGAGGTTGTCGCCGGGGCGCGAGGTCACCGTGAGCGCACGGCCGACCAGGCGCATGCCCGGGTCCACCGCCCGTATCGCCGGGCTGATCGCGCCTTTCTGCCCCTGCGCCTCAAAGATGGTGGCGGCGCCCAGGCCGAGAAGAATCTGAAGTCGGGCCGGCGCTATTTCCGCGCGCGCCCCACGTTGTTGTTGACCCACGTTGTCTCCTGAGAGGATTGACCATCGCACCGAGCGGCGCTGCTTGACACCCATAATGTATAGACATAGGATCGACGGCACAAGCCCCCTGACCCGTAGAGACCGGAGACAAACCATGATCGTAGACGCCCATTGCCACTACCTGGAAGCCGAGCGTCCCGACCGCCCCTATGTGAATTTCTCCGCGATGCATCCGCTGTCGGTCGACGAACTCGCGGCACAGGCGGACGAAGTCGGCGTGGACTTGCTGGTGCAGGTCACCTCCTCGGCCATGGGCGACGACAACCGTTACTCCTTCGAAGGGGCGGCCGCCCGGCCCGACAAGGTGCTGGGCGTGGTGGGCCGCTTCGATCCGATCGCGCCTGATGTCGGCCGGCGCCTGCGCGCCTACGCGGCCCAGCCCCATGTGCTGTCGCTGCGTCTGACGCTGTTCCTGGAAGAGGCCAAGCACTGGTTGCGCGACCGCGCGCTTGACGAGTTCCTGCGCTGCGCGGCCGAGATCGACTTCCCCGTGTGCATCCATGCGCCTTTCATGAATCCCGAATTCCGCGAGACGGCGCGCCGTCACCCCGATGTCCGCTTCATCGCCGACCACATGAATATCCGCATCGAGCCCGGCATGACAGTGCAGACCGCGTTTCGCCAGTGGGCCGACCTGTGCAAGCTGGCCCAGGAACCCAACGTCTGGATCAAGGCCTCCTATTTCTGCGAGGCGGCCAACGGCACTGAAAGCTACCCCTACCCGACCGCCCGGGCGCGCTTCAAAGAGCTCTATGAGACCGCCGGCGCCGACCGCATCATCTGGGGCTCCAACTACCCGGTGGTGCAGCGCGCCTGCGGCTACCGCGAAGCGCTGGAATTCGTTCGCACCGAATGTGACTTCCTCTCCAAGCCGGACCTTGCCGCCATCCTGGGCGGCAACTTCCTGCGCGACTTCGCCCCTGGCAAAAGGACCTCCCGATGACAGCACCCCAAGCACAAGACAAACGCGCCCCGCTCGAAGGCCTGCGCGTGCTGGACTGCGGCACCATCATCGCCGCCCCCTACTGCGCCGCATTGCTGGCGGACTGGGGCGCCGATGTCATCAAGATCGAACACCCCACGGGCGACGGCCTGCGCCGCTCGGGCCCGTCCAAGAACGGCGCGGGACTCAACTACAAGTTCTACGGCCGCAACAAGCGCAACATCGTTCTCAATCTGTCCAAGCCCGAAGCGCAGGCCGTGTTCAAGGACCTGGTGCGCAAGAGCGATGTCGTGATCGAGAACTTCCGCCCCGGCGTCATGGAGCGCTGGGGCCTGGGCTGGGAAGACCTGCACGCAATCAACCCCCGGTTGGTGATGCTGCGCGTGACGGGCTTCGGACAGTTCGGGCCCTACTCCTCGCGCCCCGGCTTCGGCACGCTGGCCGAATCCATGAGCGGCTACGCGCACATCAATGGTTTTCCGGACGGCCCCCCCACCTTGCCACCGTTTGGACTGGCCGACGGCATTGCGGCATTCACCTCGGCCTATGCCGTCATGCTGGCGCTGTACCAGCGCGACGCCCGGGGAGGCGAAGGCCAGATGATCGACGTCGCCCTGATCGAGCCCATCTACCACCTGCTGGGCGGGCAGACCACCATCTTCGACCAGATGGGCACCATCCAGTCGCGCAGCGGCAACCGCAGCGTCAACAACGCCCCGCGCAACACCTACAAGACCCTTGACGGCCGCTGGCTCGCCATGTCCACCGCCTCACAATCGATCGCCGAGCGGGTCATGGGCATGATCGGCCACCCCGAAATCGCCAAGGAGCCCTGGTTCAGCAGCGGCGCCGGACGCGCCAAGCACGCCGACCAGCTCGACCAGCTGGTGGGTGACTGGATCGGCGCGCGCGACCAGGAGACCGTCATGGCCGCGTTCGAGGAAGCCGGAGCCGCAGTGGCGCCGATCTACGACATCAAGCAGGTCATCGAAGACCCACAGTACCAGGCGCTGGGCAGCGTGGTCACCGTGGACGACGAAGACCTGGGAACGGTGCGCATGCAGAACCTTCCCTTCCGCATGAGCGCGGGCGCCGGCAAGGTGAAGCATGGCGGGCGCCGCCTGGGGCGGGACACGGACGATGTGCTGCGCGATGTGCTCGGCATGTCCGACGCCGATCTGGCCGCGCTGCACAAGTCCGGCGTGACGCAGGCGGCTCCCTGAGCAACGAACCACACTCTCCCGAAGGAACCCGATCATGAACGCAAGCCAGGCCGTCACGGCCACCCCCATCACCCCGCATCTGGGCGTGGAGCTACACGGCCTGGACATCCATGCCGGACTGAGCGAAGAACAGATGAGCCAGGTGCGCGACGCACTGAACCGCCACGCGGTCGTGGTGCTGCGCGACCAGCACATCACGCCACAGGAGCAGGTGGCCTTCAGCAAGCGGCTGGGGCCGCCGCTGCGGGTGTCCCTGTTCACCAAGCACAAGCCCGAGGGCGTCGACGAACTCACGGTGGTGTCCAACATCCACCGCGACGGCGTGCCCATCGGCGTGATGGATGCGGGCGCACTGTGGCACACCGACGGCTCCTACCTTGCCAAGCCGGATATGTACACCGTGCTGTACGCGCTGCAGGTGCCCCAGCGCGACGGCAAGCCTTTGGGCGACACAGCCTTTGCCAGCACCGAGGCGGCCTACGACACGCTGCCAGCCGAGACCAAAGCAAAGCTGGAAGGCCTGCGTGCCGTCAACAGCCTGACCCACCACATGGCGGTGCGGCGCCGCTCCAATCTGAAGGCGCCCCCCGTCACGGGCAAGGTCGACGATGTCGCGCCCGACGTGGAGCACCCGGTGGTGCGCACCCACCCGATCACCGGACGCAAATGCCTGTTCGTGACCGAAGGCCACACCGAACGCATCGTCGGCATGCCCGCCGCCGAGAGCGAAGCCTTGCTGTCCTCGCTCTATGCCCACATCACCCGGCCGGAGGTCGTCTATCGCCATAAATGGCGCGTGGGCGATGTCGTGATCTGGGACAACTGCTCCACGCAGCACCTGGCCATCACCGACTACGGCGACATTCCCCGGCTGATGCACCGCGCCGGGATCTCCGGGCCCGCGCCCTTCTGAGCCGGCGCGCTACAGCGCGTTCAGGTAATTCAGCCGGCCGGTGCGCGCCGAAGCGCTGCCGTGGCCGAAATCGATGCGAAAGGTGTAGGCGTCGCCGCTGGGGTAGCGTGAATCGCCCAGCACGATGCAGCGGCCCTGCGGGTTCCTGAACATCACGCGGCGCTCCAGCACCGGCTCGCCCGGCTTGATGCCCAGCAGGCTGGCCTCCTCCCGGGTGGCGCGGTGCGCATCGATCTCGACCTGTCCGGACGACACCTCGTAGCCGACCTCGACCATGGACTGCAGCAGACTGCTGCGGCCCAGTTGCTCGCTGCTCAGCTCGGCATGCAATTCGGCGGGCATGTAGCGCGTGTCCAGGCAAGGCACACCGTTCTTGAAGCGCAGCAGCTGCAGATAAGTCACGCGGGCGGCGCGGCGCAGGCCGAACGCCTTCGCCACCTCGGGCGGAGCAGTGACCAGCGCATACTTCAGCACACGGCGGCCCGTGCCCATGTCGCCGCGCACGATCCAGGACTGAAAGTCGGGCATGCCCTCGATGGGCAGCTCTTCGAACACATGGCCCGTGACGAAGGAGCCTATGCCCCGGTAGCGGACCACCACGCCCGCCGAAACCAGCCGCTGGTAGGCCTGGCGCACCGTCATGCGGCTCACGCCAAATTCAGTTGCCAGATCGGGCTCGGCGGGCAAAGGCTCTGAGCGGCCGGCGCCCTTGGTGATCAGCGAGCGCAGATGCGCTTCAATCCGCTGATAAGCGGGCGTGCCGCTGTCCTTCAAGGGTTTCTTCACGGCCAGTTCTTTCCGTAGAGCCAGGGCAGATCGAGCAGGCGCTCTCCCAGCAGTTTCATCGCCAGGTCGCGCCCCCAGCGCAGCGGGCCGGTGGCATGGAATATCTGGCCGTTGCGCTGCGAGCGCCGCTGCACGCGCGCATTGCGGCGCCAGCGGTTGAGCGCGTAGCGGCGCAGCCGAAGCGGCACGTCCAGCTCGCCCAGGGCCAGCGCGCGGCCCAGTTCCTCGGCATCCTCGATGGCCATGCCCGCGCCCTGCGCCAGGTACGGACGCATGGGATGGGCCGCGTCGCCCAGCAAAGCCACGCGCCCCTGCGCCTGCTGCTGCGGGCCGGACATGGGGGCGCGCTCGTGCAGCACCCACATGCGCCACAGTTCGATCTGATCGACCAGCTCGCGCAATGGCGCGCACACGGCGCCCATGGCCGCACGCAGATCTTCCGCCGGCCCGGCCTGGTCCCAGTCTGCAGCAAGGCCGGCACTCGAACCCTGCACCACGATCACCAGGTTGAGCCACTCGCCACCGCGTACCGGGTATTGCACGGCATGCATGTGCGGACCCAGCCAGGCGATGACGCTGTCCTGGCAACGCTGCGCCTGCGGCAAGTCAGCCTGTCTGAGCAATGCGCGGTAGGCCAGATGACCCGTCTCGTGCGGCAACCCGTCCGCCAGCAGATGTTCGCGCACGGCGCTCCAGAGTCCGTCCGCGCCAATCAGCGCATCACCCTCCACCGTCAGGCCGTCGCTGGTCATCAACTGAACAGCCAGTTCGTTCTGCGACACAGCCTCGACGCGGCTGTTCAGATTGAAGTGCACGCCGTCGTGCCGGTGCGCGGCATCGAGCAGGGCTGCGTGCAGATCGCTGCGCAGCAAAGTCAGATAGGGCGCGCCATAGCGATCCAGCGCACGCCGGCCCAGCCGCAATTGGCCGAGCAAGGCGCCATGCGTCGCATCGCGCACGCACAGCCGCTCGGGGCGCGCCGCCACCGCGGCCAGCGCCGCGTCCAGCCCGAAGCCCCGCAGCACCCGCACCGCATTGGGTCCAAGCTGGATGCCGGCGCCAACCTCGGCCAGCGCTGTCGCGCGCTCGTAGATGCGCACCAGCCAGCCCGCTTGCGCGCAGGCCAGCGCTGCTGCGAGCCCGCCAATGCCGCCACCGGCAATCAAAGCCTGCTGCTGTAGCGCCATCAGTCTGCGAGAAGTTGCCTCAGCACGTAGGGGAGTATGCCGCCGTGCCGGTAGTAATCCACCTCGATCGGTGTGTCTATGCGCAGCGTGACCGTCAGCTCACGCCGGCTGCCGTCGGCGCGCACGATGACCAGCCGCGCATCGCTCTGCGGCCGCAGGTCCGGCGCGGGAATGACATCGATGGACTCACTGCCGTCAAGCGCCAGCGACTGCCAGCTGTCGCCGGCCTTGAACTGCAGGGGCAGCACGCCCATGCCCACCAGATTGCTGCGGTGGATGCGCTCGAAGCTGCGGGCGATCACGGCCTTGATGCCCAGCAACTGCGTGCCTTTGGCGGCCCAATCGCGGGAAGACCCGGTGCCGTATTCCTCGCCTGCAAAGACCACCGTGGGCTGACCCTCCCGCAGATAAGCCATGGCCGCGTCGTAGATCGGCATCTTGCGCGCGGCGGAGCCGTCCGCCGGACGGAACAAGGTCACGCCGCCCTCCTCGCGCGAGCCGTCCGGACCGGCGGGAATCATCAGATTCTTGATGCGCACATTGGCGAAGGTGCCGCGCATCATCACCTCGTGGTTGCCGCGGCGCGCGCCATAGCTGTTGAAATCGACCTTTGCGACGCCATGGGCCAGCAGCCATTGCCCGGCCGGCGAGCTCTCC
>JAURZS010000119.1 GCA_030653255.1 Burkholderiaceae bacterium
GTGCAGGGCAAGCGCATGCTCTACGAGTACTGCGCGCAGCGCGCGATCGCGCATCGGCGCTGCGGCAAGCTCATTGTGGCGAGTCAGGCCGGGCAGCTTGCCGCGTTGCAGGACATCATCGGCAAGGCGGCGGCCAATGGCGTCGACGATCTGACGCTGCTCACGGGCGAACAGGCGCAGGCGCTTGAGCCCAGCCTCGAATGCGTGGCTGCCGTGCACTCGCCCAGCACCGGCATCGTGGACAGCCATGCGCTGATGCTGGCGCTGCAGGGCGACCTGGAGAACGCGGGCGGGCTGGTGGCCCTGCATTCTGCCCTGGGCCGTGCCAGTGCGGAGCCGGGCGGCATCGTACTGGAGACCACTGACGGCACGCAGTTGCGCGCGGCCACCGTCGTCAATGCGGCGGGCCTGCATGCGCAGGCGCTGGCGCGCAGGTTCGAGGGGCTCGATGCGTCGCATGTGCCGCCGGCCTATTACGCCAAGGGCAATTACTTCACCTTGTCGGGCGCCTCGCCGTTCAGCCGCCTGATCTATCCGGTGCCTGAGGCCGCAGGTCTGGGCGTGCACCTGACCATCGACCTGGGTGGACAAGCCAAATTCGGACCCGACGTGCAATGGGTGGAATCCCCGGACGATCTGGTGGTGGACCCGGCGCGGGGGCTGGCTTTCTATGAGCAGGTGCGCAAGTACTGGCCGGCCTTGCCTGACGGTGCGCTGGTTGCGGGCTATGCCGGCATTCGCCCCAAGATCCAGGCGCCGCACGAGCCGGCGCGCGATTTTCTGATCCAGGGCCCGCGCGACCATGGCGTGCCGGGTCTGGTGAATCTCTTCGGCATTGAGTCGCCGGGCCTCACCAGCTCGCTGGCCATTGCACAGCACGTGTGCGGCCTGTTGTAGTCCGGTGGACTGACGGTTGCGCTCAAAGCTGCCCTCAGGCCGCCCTCATGGCCTTGATGGCCCGCGCCGCCTGGGCCACCAGTTCCGGCCCCTTGTAGATCAGGCCGGTGTAGATCTGGACCACATCGGCGCCGGCCCTGATCTTGGACGCGGCGTCTTCGGCGCTGAGGATGCCGCCCACGCCGATGATCGGAAAATCCGGGCCCAGCGCGGCGCGCAGCTCGCTGATGATGCGGTTGCTGGCCTGGAGCAGTGGCGCTCCGCTCAGTCCGCCGGCCTCCTCGGCATGGGGCATTCCCTTGACGGCATCGCGGTTGATGGTGGTGTTGGTGGCCACCACGCCATCCATGCCATGGCGGCGCAGTGCGGCGGCGATCAGGGCCACCTGTGACGCATCCAGATCGGGCGCAATCTTGACGAACAGGGGCACGCGCCGGTGGTGCTCGCGCGCCAGCGATTCACGCCTCTGGGCCAGCGCGCCCAGCAGGCCGTCGAGGGCCGCGTCGTTTTGCAGCGAGCGCAGGTTCTGGGTGTTGGGGCTGGAGATGTTGACCGTCACGTAGTCGGCATGCGGATATACACCGTCCAGGCCGCTCAGGTAGTCGCTGGTGGCGTGGTCTATCGGAGTGGCGGCGTTCTTGCCGATATTCAGCCCGAGGATGCGCCCCTGGCTGCGAAAGCGCGAGCGCACCACATTGGCGATGAAGGCGTCGAGCCCTTCGTTGTTGAAGCCCAGGCGGTTGATCAGCGCCTGCGCCTGCGGCAGGCGGAACATGCGCGGGCGCGGGTTGCCCGGCTGTGCCTTGGGTGTGACGGTGCCTACTTCGACGAAGCCGAAGCCCATGGCGCCCAGCCCGTCGATGCAGCGTGCGTTCTTGTCCAGCCCGGCAGCCAGGCCGACCCGGTTGGGGAAGTTAAGGCCGGCAAGCGAGATCGGATCGTCAACCAGGCCGGCGCAGTAGGCCCATTGCAGCGGTGTGCCCTGGGTGCGCGCCAGCGAAGCCATGGTGAGTTCGTGTGCTGTCTCGGCATCGAGGCCGAACAAAAAGGGGCGGGCGAGGGCGTAGGGTAGTAGCGGCATTGGATAATCCAGACAGTTCACAAGGATTTTCCCAGATGACGAGCACCTCTTCCCAAAGCCCCTCTCAGGACGAACTCAAGACCCTGGTCGGCCAGGCGGCGTTGCAGTATGTGCCGCAGGGCGAAATCATCGGCGTGGGCACTGGCTCCACGGTCAACAAGTTCATCGACGCGCTGGCCGGCATCAAGGACCGCATCAAGGGCGCGGTCAGCAGCTCCAATGCGTCGACCGAGCGGCTGCAGGCGCTGGGCATACCGGTGCTCGACTGCAATGCCGTGGGCGAGCTTGCGGTGTACATCGACGGCGCCGACGAGATCGACCGTCACGGTTGCATGATCAAGGGCGGCGGCGCGGCGCTCACGCGCGAGA
The DNA here is from genome assembly GCA_030653255.1 of Burkholderiaceae bacterium. Lineage (GTDB taxonomy): Bacteria > Pseudomonadota > Gammaproteobacteria > Burkholderiales > Burkholderiaceae_C > JAURZS01. The sequence continues at coordinate 2,348 of JAURZS010000119.1, forward strand.
AGATCGTCGCGGCGCAGTCGCGCCGCTTTATCTGCATTGCGGACGAGTCCAAGCTGGTGGATGCGCTGGGGCGTTTCCCGGTGCCGGTAGAGGTGATCCCCATGGCCGCGCAGCGGCTGGTGCGCCAGTTCGCCGCCATGGGGGGCAAGGCAGCGATCCGCATGAAGGACGGGCAGGCGCTGCGCACTGACAACGGCCAGCAGATTCTGGATGTCAGCGGCCTGCGGATCAAGGATGCGCTGGCCTTCGAGTCCGAAGTGAACCAATGGCCGGGCGTTGTGACGGTGGGGGTCTTTGCCCACCAACGGGCCGCTGTGTGCCTTTTGGCAACACAGCGCGGAGTCCAGACGCTGACGTTTTAGCGGCGCGACAGGGTCGGGCCAGGGTCAGAACTGGATGCCTGCGGGATTGTCGTTGCGCGAGGGCGCGGGCACCGGGCTGCGGCGGGTCCCGAATCCGCCCGACGAGGGCGCGCCGGTATCGGCGCCCTGCACGGCGGCACCAGCATCGCCCGGCGTTGCCGTGGCGGGTGGGCGCGTCAACGCGACCAGTGGCGTGGCCGGCGGATTTCGGAAGCTGCTCGGCAATTGCGAACGTCCAGGGTAGCCAGCGGCGTCGAGGTATTGCGTCCACTCGGTATCGGAATATCCGCGAATGTGCTGGCCGGCGATGGTCATGAAGGGCAGCGAATTGTCATTGCTCAGGCGTTGCAGGGCTTCGATGTCCTCATTGCTGGTGACGGTTTTTTCTGTGAAAGGCACGCCCCGGCGCAGCAGGTGAGTGCGCCCGGTGTTGCAGGGACCGCAGTTGGGACCGGTGTACAGCGTGACCGGATAGCGGCTCACGACTTGTCGCAGCTCCGCAGGCAGCGCAGGGGACGGGCCCGCCACGCCTGCGGCGCTTCCCACCGGCTTGGCGGAGTCGCCCGCTTGAGGTTGATCGGAAAAGGTCACCCGGCCATCAGGGCCCACATGGCGGTAGATGGTCTGCGCCTGTGCAGGCGCCAGACCCGCGCAGGCCAGCGCGAGTGCCATTGAGGCCAGGGGGCGTGCGGTCAGCAGCATGGGGGGTCTCCGGTCGTCCTTGTTCAGGATGATGCCATGCCCTGATGCCGCAGCAGGGCATCCAGACTGGGCTCGCGTCCACGAAAGGCCTTGAAGGATTCCATCGCGGGACGGCTTCCGCCGGCTTCGAGGATGGCCTGACGGTATTTGCGGCCAGTCTCGGGGCTCGCGCTGCCGTCGCTCTGCGCGGTCTCCTCGAACGCGGCATAGGCGTCCGCGCTGAGCACCTCGGCCCACTTGTAGCTGTAGTAGCCGGCCGCATAGCCGCCGGCGAAGATGTGGCTGAAGGTATGCAGGGTGCGGCTCCACTGCGGCGGCACGATGACGGCGACCTCATTGCGCACGCGCTCCAGCAGGGGCATGAAATCGTCCTCGGGGTCGTGCTCTGTGTGCAGCAGCATGTCGAACAGCGCGAATTCGATCTGGCGCACGGTCTGCAGCCCGCTCTGGAAGTTGCGCGCTGCCAGCATCTTGTCGAACAACGCGCGCGGCAGGGGCTCGCCGGTGTCCACATGCGCGGTCATGTGGCGCAGCACGTTCCATTCCCAGCAGAAGTTCTCCATGAACTGGCTGGGCAGCTCGACCGCATCCCATTCGACGCCGCTGATGCCCGAGACATCGTGTTCGTTGACCTGGGTCAGCATGTGGTGCAGACCGTGCCCGAATTCGTGGAACAGGGTGGTGACATCGTCGTGTGTGAGCAGTGCCGGCTTGCCATCCACGCCATCGGCGAAGTTGCACACCAGGTGCGCCACGGGGGTCTGCAGCTGGCCGTTGTCCGGCCGCAACCAGCGTGCGCGCGCATCGTCCATCCAGGCGCCACCTCGCTTGCCGGTGCGCGCTGAAGGGTCGAGGTAGAACTGGCCGACCAGCACCGGGCCGGTGGCCGAGGCCCGCTCTATGCGGTAGAAGCTGACGCCGGGATTCCACAACGGCGCGCTGTCTTTGCGGATGCTGACCTCGAACAGGGTCTCGACGATCTTGAACAGGCCGTCGAGAACCTTGGGTACGGTGAAATAGGGTTTGACTTCCTGCTCGCTGAAAGCGTAGCGCGCTTCCTTGAGCTTTTCGCCGACGTAGGTCCAGTCCCAGGCCTGGGGGTCTTTCAGGCCGAGCGTGCCGGCGGCGAATTCGCGCATGTCGGCGAGGTCGCGCTCGGCGTAGGGCTTGGCGCGGCGGGCGAGATCGCGCAAGAAAGTGATGACCGCGCTGGCCGATGGCGCCATCTTCGGCACCACGGACAGTTCGCCGAAGTTGGCGTAGCCCAGCAGTGCGGCTTCTTCGCGGCGCAGGGCAAGGATCTCGCGGATGACGGCACTGTTGTCATGCTCGGGCTGGCCGATCTCGCTGGCGCGCGTGGTGTAGGCGCGGTAGATGCGCTCGCGCAGCGCGCTGCTGTGCGCGAACTGCATCACGGGCAGGTAGCAGGGCATCTTGAGCGTCAGCTTGTGTCCGCCTTTGCCTTCGGCCTGGGCGGCGTTCAGCGTGGCCTGGATGACGTCGTCGGGCAAGCCGTCGAGCTCTTCGCGGCTGGCGTAGTAGGCATAGGCGTCGGTCGCATCGAGCGCGTTTTCGCTGAACTTCTGGCCCAGTTCGGCCTGGCGTTCCTGGATGCGGGCAAAGCGCTCCTTGGCTTCGCCCTGCAACTCGGCGCCGCCGAGCCTGAAGTTGCGCAGCGCGTTCTTGTGGGCCTGGCGCTGTTCGACGTTGAGCGTGGCAGCGTCGATGGCCTTGTATTTGGCATAGAGCCGCTCGTCGGCGCCCAGGCGCGTCCAGAACTCGGTGACGCGGGGCAAGGCTTCGTTGTACGCAGCGCGCAGGGCTGGAGTGTCGGCAACGGCGTTGAGGTGGCTGACGGCACCCCAGGCGCGGCCGAGCCGCTCGGTGTTGACGTCGAGCACGCGGGCAATCGCCAGCCATTGCGCGGGAAAGTCGGGCTGGGTGACGGCGGCCAGGGCCTGTTCGGCATCGGACAGAAGCTGGTCGATGGCGGGGGCCACGTGCTCCGGGCGAATCTGGTCGAAGAGGGGGTGGCCGGAAAAGTCGAGAAGAGGGTTGTTCATGCAGTGCAGTTGGCGGCGCGCCTCAGGAGTTCAAGCGTCATTGTGGCTTTGGCAGGCAGCGCTCTGCCGCTTCAAGGGTATTGACGAGCAGCATGGCGCGTGTCATGGGGCCGACGCCGCCGGGTACCGGCGTGATCCAGCCTGCAACTTCGCGTACTCCGGGGAAGTCGACGTCGCCGCAGAGTTTGCCTTCGTCGTTGCGGTTCATGCCGACGTCGATCACCACGGCGCCGGGCTTGACCATGTCGGCTGTGAGGATGTTGCGCTTGCCCACTGCGGCCACGATCACGTCCGCCCGCAGGGTGTGGCTGCGCAGGTCCGGGGTGGCGCTGTGGCAGATGGTGACGGTTGCGTTCTTTTGCAGCAGCATCATGGCCATGGGCTTGCCCACGATGTTGCTGCGCCCCAGCACCACGGCGTTCTTGCCGCGCAGGTCGTAGCCGATGGATTCGAGCATCTTCATGCAGCCGTAGGGCGTGCAGGGCCAGAAGCCGGGTTGGCCGACCATCAGCGCGCCCGCGCTGGCCACATGGAAGCCATCGACATCCTTGGTCGGCGCGATGGCGGCAATGACCTTGTTGGCGTCGATGTGGCGCGGCAGCGGCAGCTGCACCAGGATGCCGTGGATGGCCGGGTCGGCGTTGAGCTGGGCGATGCGCGCGAGCAGCGCCGCTTCGCTGAGGCTGGCAGGATGGCGGTCCAGTACGGAGTGCAGGCCGGACTCCTCGCTGTCCTTGACCTTGTGGCGCACGTAGACCTGGCTGGCCGGGTCTTCGCCCACCAGAATCACCGCCAGGCCGGGCGTGAGGCCGCGCTCCTTGAGTGCGCGCGTGCGGCGCGCGACATCGGCGCGAATCTGGGCGGAGAGGGCGTTGCCGTCAATCAGTTGAGCTGTCATGGATTCGTGGTTGAAGTAAAAACGCCCGGAAGTCCGGAAAACCTCGGGCGTTGGCTGCAAAGGGAAGGGATTTGGGTTTCAGGTCTTGGCGGCGCCTTGGCCCAGCGCGATCTTGAGGAGATCGGCCACGGTGTTGGCGTTGAGCTTTTCCATGATGTTGGCGCGGTGCGCCTCGACGGTCTTGATGCTGATGCCCAGGTCGTCGGCGATCTGCTTGTTGAGGCGGCCGGCAACGATGCGCTCCAGCACCTGGGCCTCGCGCGAGGTCAGCTTGGACAGCAGTGCATCGCGGCTGGCGGCGTGCTGGTGGTCGGAGAAGGTGCTGCGGGCGTGGTCCAGCATGCGCTCGACCAGGTTGACCAGTTCGTCTTCCTTGAAGGGCTTCTGGATGAAGTCCATGGCCCCCTTCTTCATGGTGTTGACGGCCATGGGCACATCGCCATGGCCGGTGATGAAGACCACGGGCAGGGGAGAGCGACGCTCCAGCAGGCGGTCTTGAAGCTCAAGGCCGGTCATGCCGCCCATGCGGATGTCCACGATCAGGCAGGCGACTTCGCGCGGGTCGTAGCGGCTGAGGAAGGATTCGGCGGAGTCGAAACAACGCACCCGGTAGTCCTTGCCTTCGAGCAACCATTGCAGGGAGTCGCGCACGGCCTCGTCGTCATCGACGACATAGACCGTGCCCTTCTTGGGAATCAAGCTCATGCAGTTACTCCGGCGCCTTTGTTGGAGACCGAATCGGTCACGTCGCTGACGGGAATCCAGAATGAAAACCGGCAGCCAGCGAC
>JAURZS010000130.1 GCA_030653255.1 Burkholderiaceae bacterium
GGTGATCACCGTCTTCAGGAGAGTGCGCGCCAGACCCTGCACCGGACGCGCCGCGCGACAGGCCTGGATTGCATCGAAGCCGTAGAGGTTTTCCGTCGCGCCATAGCGCAGGGTATGCGGGCTGCGCCAGAACAGTTCGTCGAGCACCTCGACCTTGTTGTTGACGAGGGCGTCTTCATAGAGCGCAAACACCGCTTCGACTTCGGCAAGGACATGAGGCAAGTTGATGGGCAGGGTCATGAGGTAGGCTCCATATGGGCGACGCGCGCATGCACCACGCCTGCGCGCTCCAGCGCGGCTGCGGCGCGCAGTGTCAGGTCTTCGCGCCAGGGTGCGGCAATGATCTGCACCCCGATGGGCAGTGCCAGGCCCGCCTGCCAGACCGGCACCGTGCACACCGGCAGGCCGATGCACGACAGGGGTTGTGCCAGCAGGCCCATGCTGGGCCGCAGCGGCAACTGCCGCCCACCCAGCGTGAGCCACTCCGCACCGATGGGCGTGGCGGCGCAGGGTGTGGCCGGCGCCAGCAACAGGTCGACGCGGTCGAACACGCGCGCCACCTGCCGCGCATAGAGCCAGCGCACCCGCTGCGCACGCAGAACCCAGGCCGCGGGCAGCAGCGCACCGGCCAGAAAGCGATCGCGCGACAGCGGCTCGAAATCGTCGGCGCGGACGCGCAGCTGCGGCAGGTGCAGCGCCGCGCCTTCGGCATTGGTGATGACGAAGGCGGCGGCGCGGCCGGCCTGCACCATGGGCAACTCCACGCCCGCCTGCGCGCCCAGCGCCTGCGCCACCCGCGCCAGCGCGGCCAGGGCCTCGGGCTGCGCGTTGTCCGCGAAATAGCCGCCCAGCACGCCGATGCGCAGGCCGCCCAGGCCCTGGCCCAGCAGGGGCAGCACAGGCTCGGCCTCGCGCTGCGCGCAACCGGGATCGAACAGGGCGTGGCCGACGCGATCTTCAGGACCTTGCATAGCGTCATAGGCCAGCGCCAGATCGCGCACCGAGCGTGCAAAGGCGCCAAGATGGTCCAGGCTGGCCACGAAGGGATAGCTGCCGGTGCGCGGCAGGCGGCCGAAGGTGGGCTTGAGGCCGAACACACCGCACAGAGACGAAGGCACGCGGATCGACCCATTGGTGTCCGAGCCCAGCGTCAGCGGAACCTGGCCCGCGGCCACCGCTGCGGCCGAGCCGCCCGAGGAGCCGCCGGCAATGCGCGCGAGATCATGCGGATTGCGCACCGCCCCTTCGTGGCTGTTCTCGGTGGTGAAGCCGTAGGCGTATTCGTCCATGTTGAGCGCACCCAGCAGCACTGCGCCCTGCGCCTCCATGCGGCGCACCAGCAAGCCGTCCTGCTCTGCCGGCGCGCTGTCGCGCTCGATGCGCGAGCCCGCCAGCGTTCGCAGCCCCTGCACATCGAACAGGTTCTTCACCGCGAAGGGAACACCCAGCAAAGGCAGCTCGCGCAAGCCCGGCACACCCTGCGCCAATTGTTCGTCCAGCATGGCGGCGCGTTGCAGCGCGCGTTGCGCGGTGATGTCGGTGAAGGCGTTGACACGTGCATTGGTTGCGGCGATGACATCCAGACAATGCCGTGTCAGCGCCAGCGCGGTGCTTCGGCCGTGGCGAACGGCATCGGCCATGGCAAAGGCATCGGGGGGAGCGGCGGCGTCTGCCAGCGGTACGGCCGGCGCCAGCGACGTGAGCAAGGACTGCAGCGCCGCAGCGTCGCCCTTTGCATCGCTCGACACCGTCGTGTCGACCAGGGATGGCGCCGGAGCGCGCGTCAGGGCATCCCCCGGCGCCGCCGGCGAGAAATTCACCGCCGGCTCATCGTGTGGCTCAAGCGGCACCGCTTCGACCAGCTCGGCCATCTGCGCGGCCAGCGCAAAGTAGGCCAGCACGCCCGGGCGATGCCGCGCGTGCAGCGTCAGGCCCAGGGCGGCGGCGGCGCCGTCGACGGCAGCCTGCATTTGCGCGGGTGTCATACGCCCCTCAACGCCGCACCTCGCGCTGGAAGATCTCCAGGCTCAGCTTCTTCGCAGCAATGAATCCAGGCTCGGACAGGGTCTCCACGGTGCGCGGACGCGGGTCACGGTAGTCGAGGATCTCGGCCACGCGGGTGGGGCGCTTGGTCAGCAGCAGTACCTGGTCGGCCAGGTACACGGCTTCTTCGAGGTCGTGCGAGACCAGCAGCATGGTGGTGCCGGTCTTCATGAAGACCTCCTGGAGCTTCTCGCGGATGAACAGCGTCATCTCGAAATCAAGCGCCGAGAACGGCTCGTCAAGGAACAGCACCTCGGGCCCCGGCGCCAAAGCGCGCATGATGGATGCGGTCTGCTGCTGTCCGCCCGAGAGTTCGTAGGGATAGCGGTTCAGGTCGAACTTGACGTCGAAGGAAGCAACCAGTTCATCCATGCGCCGGATCACATCCACCTTGGAGCGGCCTTCGAGCCGCAAGGGGTAGGCGATGTTGTCGATGGTTCGCATCCAGGGGAACAGCGCCTCGCGGTAGTTCTGGAATACATAGCCGATCTTGGTGTCGGCCAGCGATTTGCCGTCGAACAGGATCTCGCCGGCATCCACCGGGATCAGGCCGGCGATCATGTTGATCAGCGTCGACTTGCCGCAACCGTTGGGGCCGAACACCGAGACGATGCGGCCTTTGGGGATGTCGAGGTTGAAGTTTTCGTACAGCGGCCAGCCCGCGAAGTACTTGGTCAGGCCGCGGATCGTGATGTGCGTGCCCGCAGGCCCCGGCACGAAGGGCGCAGCCGGCGGATCGGGGTCGATCATGGGGTTGAGAACGGCGCTCATGTTTACCTCCCGCTCCAGTGGACGATGCGTTTCTCGGCGACGAGGAACAGTATGTTGAGCGCATAGCCCAGCGCGCCTGCAGCCAGGATGGACGCGTACATGTCGCGCACGTTCATCACCTGCTGCGAGTCGATGATGCGGTGGCCCAGGCCGCGCTCGGAGCCGATGAACATCTCGGCCACGATCACGATCACCAGCGACATGGACACGGCGCTGCGCAGGCCGACAAAGGTGGGTTGCAGGCTCTCCCACACCAGCACATCCTTGAAGATCTGCCAGCGCGATGCGCCCATGACCTTGGCCGCCATGACGCGCTGCTTGCGCGCATTCATCACGCCGTAGGCGCTGTTGAAGAGCACGATCAGCAGCGCGCCAAAAGCGGCGATCGCCACCTTGTTGATGTCGGACACGCCAAAGATCATCAGGAACAGCGGAATCAGCGCCGACGAGGGCGTGGAGCGGAAGAAGTCGATCAAAAATTCCACGCTGCGGTAGGAGCGCTCGTTGCTGCCCAGCAGAACACCCAGGGGCACGCCGACTACGCCTGCGATGAGGAAGGCCTCCAGCGTGCGCAGCACGGTATAGAGAAAATCCCACAGCAGCTCGCCACCAGCCATGCCGCTGGCCAGGGCCCCCAGCGTGGCCGTCGGCGAGGGCAACAGGATCGGGCTGATCAGCTTGAAGCGAACCACCAGGTCCCAGATGACGAACAGCACCAGGGGACCGATGAATGGCATCAGCCGGGCCATGTTGATGCGCCGCCGCGGCAATGTGGAGGCCATGGTGTTCAACCTTTGTAGAGCATGCTGTTGACCATGAGGCGCGAGCTGAAGATGCCCTTGTCCGAGAACAGATCGAAGAACTTCTGGAAGTGCGCGATGTCCGCTGGCGTGAACTCGTTGTACAGCGTGTAAGCGGCCAAGGGCACTTCACTGGTGAGCGGGCCTTCGATGGCGGTGTAGCCCTTGAGGTACTGGCGCGCGTCGGCCGGGTTGCTGCGCACCAGTGCGATGCCGCGTGCATAGGCGGCGACGAACTTCTTTGTCTGTTCGGGGTACTTGGTGACGAACTCCGATTTCAGCGAGGCCGAGCCGCCGAACCACGGCGCCATCGGGTCGCCCAGGATGTACTTGGCAATGACGCCGGACTCCAGGATGCGCGTGACCTTGTTCAGCCGGCCGATGGTGCCGGTAGGCTCCAGCGTGTAGACGGCGTCGACCTGAGAGGCCGCCAGCGCCGCCACATGCTGCCCGATCGGCAGCTCGATCACCGTCGCGCCCGTGGCGCCGCCGCGCTCCAGCACCGTCTTGGCCAGTGTCACGTTCTGGATGCCGGGGCCCGAAGCGATCTTCTTGCCTTTGAGATCAGCCATGGTCTTGGCGGGGCTGGCCAGAGGCACGAGAAACTGGTCGAGCACGTTCCTCACATTGCTGGGGTTGGCGGCAAATATCTTGAAGGTGCCGGGCGCTGCGATCTCGCCGATGGCGAGGTTGGCCGAGCCCGTGCCGTTGGCGCTGCCGTCGCAGCGGCCCGCCAGCATGGCTTCCATGATCTGCTGCGCGCCGGCGAACTTCAGCGGCTCAACGTCAAGTCCGGCTTCCTTGAAGTAGCCCTTTTCCACGGCGGCATAGAAGGGCAGACCGGCCGCGATGGGCCAGTAGCCGACGCGGATCTTGGGGCCGGCCTGTGCGCGCAGCACTGAGGGCGCGGCCAGTGCGACGATGCCTGCCGCACCGGCGGCAAGTGCATGTCTGCGGGTGAGCGATGCGGGGATCAGGCGGGACTGCGAGGGGATGTGCTTCATGGTGAACTCCTGGGGGGTTTGTGAAACGAGCTGTGCTTGTAGGTGAGCGAATTCAGGTGGCGAGGGCAGATTGGGTCGTAGCAACGAAGGCACGCCAGCCCCCGTGGGCTGTGACGTCCTCGGCTTGCTGCAGCGCATGGGCCTCGCACTGAAAGCCGTGGACCCAGCTTCCGTCGGCCAGCTCCACACTGCCCAGGCCCAGCGGTGGCGGGATCAGCGCCAGAAAGCTGCCCACATGGGCCATGGGCATGTCCCAGACCTCCAGCGCGATGGCCGCGCCCTGCCCCGGCACGCGCTGCAAGCCGGGCTTGGGCGGCACGGTGCCCGGCAAGGCATACAGGCGGTAGTTCGGCGAAGTGGTCGTGGCCTGGACCAGCGTCGCGTTGCGCTCGGTGAGCTGCGCGTTCAGCGGCATGCCACTCAGGTGCGCGCCGACCACGGCGATCTTCATGCCGGGTGCTGGCGCCAGGCCCGGCAGGCGGCGCGGCGGCGGCAGCGGCTCGGCGCTGGCGCCTTGCCGCATGCCACTGGCCTGGTGGTAGCGCTGACCGAGTTCTGCCAGTTGCCAGTCACTGCCGCAGGGGCCGATCAGCGTGACGCCGAAGGGCAAGCCATCGGCGCGCATGGCACTGGGCACGGAGATCGCCGCATAGTCCAGCAAGTTGACGAAGTTGGTGTACGCCCCGAGATTGCGATTCAACGCGATGGGGTCCGCCCGCATCTGTTCAATCGTGTAATGCGTGGGCGCGGTGGGCACCAGCAGCACATCGATGCTGCGCCACATGGCATCGGCCTGTTGCGCAATGGCGCGCAGCCGGGTCTGTGCGTCATGGAGGTCGGCGGCGCTGTAGCCGCGGCCCTGGGCGATGATGCTGCGCACGGGCTCCATCACCTGGTCTTCATGGCGGTCGAAGAACGCGCGGATGGCCGCGTAGCGCTCGGCCACCAGCGCGCTCCCATACAACAGGTCGGCAGCCTGGGCCAGCGGCGCATAGTCGATGCGCACGGCCGTGCCGCCCATGGATTCAAGCCGCTGCACGGCCTGGGTAAAGGCCGCCTCGGCCGCGCTGTCGCCGAAGAAGGCCAGCGTATCGGGCACGCCGAAACGAAAACGCGAGGCCCATGCGGTCGATGCCAGCGGCAAAGTCCGCGAGTACGGGTCCCGCGCATCATGGCCCATCGCGCACTCCAGCACCTGCGCGGCCAGGCCCACGCTGCGCGCGAAGATGGACACGCAGTCCACGCTGCGCGCCGCAGGCACCATGCCGCGCGCGCTGATCAGGCCGCGCGATGGCTTGAGTCCGATGATGTTGTTAAGTCCCGCCGGCACCCGGCCGGAGCCGGCCGTGTCACTGCCCAGCGCGAAATCCACCTGGCCCGTGGCCACCACATAAGCCGAGCCGGAGCTCGATCCGCCCGACACATAGCCGGCATTGAAGGCATTGGGCACTGCGCCAAAGGGCGAGCGTGTTCCGTTGAGCCCGCAGGCGAACTGGTCGAGATTGGTCTTGCCCACCAGCTGTGCACCGGCATCAAGCAGGCGCTGCACCACCGGGGCATGGCGGTCCGGGGTATAGGCGTAGGCGGGGCAGGCGGCAGTGGTCGGCAGGCCGGCCACGTCGATGTTGTCCTTGACGGCAAAGCGCAGTCCGGCCAGGGGGCCGGTTGTGCCGGCGCCTAGGGGCTGGGGGGCACGCGCGATCCAGGCCTGCGGCGCCCAGGGGGCTCCGCCCCCGGATTCAGCCTGTCGATCTTCGATTGATCCGATATGCACCACTTTGCAGCATCCCATCTTGTGTACAAGAGGCTATGCAAAGGGCGTGCCAGCGGCTTGGCGGGCCCGCAGGCCCTGCTCCGTCAGCTACTTCGCAGGCGCATCAACCGGCGTGACCGTCTCGCGAATCAGGCCGCCGGCCTTCACGCTGCCCTGCGCCGCACCGGGCTCCTGCATGCGTGCAACGCAAGCCTCACGGTCCATGAGGGGCTGGGCATCGCAGCGCGCCAGCGCATTCTGGCGATACAGAGTCGTGGGGCTGTCGGCAAGCCGGCCGCGCCGGTCGTCCTGCAGTGCTGCGCCGGCCTCCCGCAGGCAGGTGGCTTTGTCCTGCTGCGACTGGCCGCTGTTGCAATACGCGACCTGCTGCCGGTAGCGTGTCTGGGCACTGTCAGCACGGGTTTTGTCGGCGGCCTGCGCCAGGCCGGCGTTCAGTGCCCCGCACAGAAACGTGCTGGCGATGACGCTCAATGAAAAAATGGGTCGGGAATGATGGGACATGGCGGCGCTCCTGTTGCAACAGGCCAGTTTGCGCGCCCGCAGGGCGTGCGCGCGTAGGACTGGACCGCCCGTGATGGCGGCGCCTGCCCTGCCGCAGCCAGCGCACATACCCTCAGACCAGCCGCCGATGCGGCTTGCGCCATCGTGATTGATTTTTCTCTTTAACTGTATTTTTATAGTGAATTTAATCAAGATTGAGCGATTTTTGGCAAAATGTCACCGATGGACACTATTTCAGATCCCATCGGAGGTACCTGGCTGGTACGCAAGTACAGTCTTGGCCTGGTCATGCCGCTGGCCACCATGAGTGGTATCGGGGGCCGTCGCTCTTCGCAAATCAACGACGGGCCGACGCACGAAACCTACGTCGAGGCCATGCGCCCCGATGCCACCCTGCGCGGCCACCTCACTTTCCACCTGAAGCATGAAGCGCCCCACCTGGAGCTGCTTTCGCGCTTGTTCAGCGCGCATGCGTTCGACCCCCAAGAACTTGCGACGTGGTTCAACGACGAGCCGACTGGGCAGTATGTGCGGCGCGCCTGCTTCTTG